>JBIOYB010000108.1:0-5289 GCA_044869915.1 Allorhizocola sp. | reverse complement strand
GTGCCCTGAATCCCGGGGCACGGCGCGGGCCCATCGGGCCTCCTCTTGCCGCCCTGCGCCGTGCCCTGAATCCCGGGGCACGGCGCGGGCCCATCGGGCCTCCTCTTGCCGCTCTTGCCGCCGCCCGGCTGTGATGCGTGGCCGTGGCGGTCTCGCCTCGGCCTCTTCCGGGCCTGGGGTGTGGCACGGGCCCGTTGGCCTCCTCTTGCCGCCAGCTTGCCGATAGGCTGCCCGCCATGGCGCACCCCCCGCGAGTCAAACTGTCCACCGGCCCCTCGGGCGCGGTGAAGGCCGTCACCATCGTGGTGGCCACCATCATGCTCTGCATCAGTGTCTTTATTGGACTGATCGCGTACGGCCTGGCCTTCGGCGGGCAGACGGGCATCACCTCGTCGCTGGACGATGGCCAGTGGCACCTCGACGAGAACGGCAAACTGGCCCCCGGCCCGGGTTCGCAGGAGTCCAGCGGGACCCTGCTGGGCCTCGCGGGCGGCGGCGTGCTCTGCGCGGTGGTCGTGGCGCTCGTCGCCGCCTACCTCCTGCTGCGCGTGTTGCGGGCGGGCGCGTGGCTCGAGGGTTCGATGCTGCACGTGCGGGCTGCGCTGCGCACGCAGAAGCAGGACCTGTCGACCGCGGACATCGAGGGCGGCTCACGCCCCGTGAACGCCAAGCGGGTCGAGGTGCTTACGGCCACCGATCCGAAGTCGGGGCGGCGCGTGACGCTCCCGCTGCGCGGGGGCGGGCTCACCCTCCTGCCGTCGGAACAGCTGCGGATGCTGGCCAACGCCATCACCAACCACCGTGTCCAAAGTGGACCAGAAGATCGCGCGTTCGCGGTTGCGGAGCGGCTGCGCGAGTTCGCCAACGATCCGTTCTCGTAGGGGAGTGGCGACCTAGTCGCGAATTGGCACATTGCAAGGCTTGTGCAAGTAGCAAGTTGCAGTGCATGGTTTACCGGGTCCCGCCGCAAAGATGTGGGTCATCTTCAGCGGCGGGGCCTTCGCACGCTTCACAGCCGCTCGCCGGGTCAGCGATAGTTGGTGAACTGCAGGGCAACGCCTAGGTCGGCGCCCTTGAGCAGCTGGATCACGGCCTGCAGGTCGTCCTTCTTCTTCCCGGTCACGCGCAATTGATCGCCCTGGATCTGGGCCTGCACGCCCTTGGGCCCTTCGTCGCGGATCTTCTTCGAGATCGCCTTGGCCTTCTCGGCATCGATGCCCTGGACGATCTTGCATTCGATCTTAAAGATCTTGCCGGAGGCTCGCGGCTCCCCGGCGTCCAGCGACTTGAGCGAGATGTTGCGCTTGACCAGCTTCTCCTTGAAGACCTCGAGCGCCGCCTTGGCCCTGTCCTCGGTGCCGGCCTGGATCGTCACCGCCTCCTCACCGGCCCAGTCGATCTCCGCGCCGGTGCCGCGGAAGTCGAACCGGGTCGCCAGCTCCTTCTGTGCCTGGCGGAGCGCATTGTCTGCCTCCTGCCGGTCTACCTTGCTGACGATGTCGAAGGACGGGTTAGCTGCCATGCGTACCGTTTTAGCAGACTCGCTATGGGCATGCTCCAACCCGGTTGCACATCGGGCTGGGGATGCCGCTATTCTTACGAGCGCACCGACCGCGGCGGGTTGCCCGAGTGGTCAATGGGAACGGTCTGTAAAACCGTCGCGAGAGCTACGTTGGTTCGAACCCAACACCCGCCACCAGGTGCAGCAGTCGGCCCCGACCTCGAAACACAGGTCGGGGCTGTTTCATGCGCATGTCCGGCGACTCCGCTTGAGCCGGCCGGACACGACCCGCCTGTCCGCGCGACTCCGCTTGAGCCGGCCGGACACGACCCGCCTGTCCGCGCGACCCCGCTTGAGCCGGCCGGACACGACCCGCCTGTCCGCGCGACCCCGCTTGAGCCGGCCGGACACGACCCGCCTGTCCGCGCGACTCCGCTTGAGCCGGCCGGACACGACCCGCCGATCCGACCGGCGAAGCCGCACACATGCGGCGTTGTCGTTGTCGCGGTGCCTCGGCGCTGGGGGCAATTGTCGCAGCGGCATCGAACAATGTGAACGCGTTGCGGACTCGTGCACAGAATGTCCTTTCGGGACCACGCTCTGACATGGCTCGCGGCCGCCGAGGCGGCTCGCAGCAATAGGGCGAAGGCAATGAAATCGGCGAAATCGGCATCCACTATTCATGAGAAAGCCAGGTGCCGGAGCGGTTTTGGCCGAGACTCGACGTGCAATCGATGAACTCGAGAAGAGCTACACTCGATCTCGGTTTTTTGGCGACGGATTCCTTTCGGTTAGCGGACATACCATGACCGAACAGGTACAATTCCGCGTGTCGTAGGCGTGGCACGCCGGGTACACTTCCGCGAGTGCTTGGGGCTGTGGCACGATCCTTCTAGACTTATGACCTGAGTTAGTTGACCTTCCGCTGGAGTTGGACTATGCGTACAAGCAGGCTTGGCCGCTGGGTCGTTCGTGGCGCGCTGGTCGCAGCTGTGGTCGCCATCGGTGGGGCCGGTGCAAAGGCCGTATCCATTGATGGTGAATACACATGGGGGACTGCTCCCGCAGAGTCACAGGTCGTAGCCGAGGATGACGTCGCTCCCAATCCCGATACCGGTCTTGAGGAAAACGACGAATACACGTGGGGCTAAACTCGAGCTCCGACCCTGATTGACGAGGCTGCGGGGTGGCGCGCGACGATAGGGCTCTCCGGAGATCTCCGGAGCTGGCCTGGCTGATAACTGGCCCCATGGCTGTGATCACACTTGCCCTGGCGGCCATTGTCGGCATGCGAACCGAGCTGGCCACCGGCAACTGGTGGTTGGGCGCAGGCTTTTTCGCGGTCTTTATCGCCGCCGAATTGTCTGTGCTCACTTTCGAGGTGCGCCGGCACTCGTTTCTTCTTTCGCCGGTGGAGATTCCCTTTGTATTGGGACTCTTCTTCCTGCCACCCACCACCCTGTTGATTGTCCGGATTTTGGCAGCGGTGGTGATTCAGTCTCGGCGAAAGCTGCCCATGGTCAAGGCCGCGTTCAACGTGGCTTTGATCGCTGCCGGGGCTGCGGCCGCGACCTTGGTGGTCACGCTGTTCGGCCCGGTGGATCTCAATCGGCCCGCCACTTGGCTGGTGCTTTTCGCCGCGGTCATGACCACCGTGCTGATCTCTCTCGCCGGCGTCTTCGGCGTGATCACCCTGGTCCAGGGGCGGATGCCGCCCGCGGCCCCGGGCCTTGTCGTGGCGTCTATCAATACGACCGTGGGACTGGTCTTCCTGCTGGTCGTCAAGCAGAACCTTTGGGCGGTGATTCTGCTCGCCGCCTTGCTGGCGTTCTTTGTGGTGGCCTACCGGTCATACGCGCAGTCGCTTCGCCAGCACCGGACACTGACCGAAATCTATGATCTCACCAAGGCGATCTCTGAAACACCGCATGATGGGACGCTGATCGATGTCCTGCTCGGCCGGGTGCGGCGGTTGCTGCAGGCCGAATACGCGACGCTGTGGCTGCCCGCCCAGGGCCGCCACCCCGAGGTGCTCCTGAGCGCGAGGGCCGACGACAAGGGTCTGCTGGATGTGCCGGGCGCGCCGGAGTCACTGCGCAAGCGCGCCCTCGAGCACGGTCAGACCTACGCTGCCGGTGCGCAGCTGGGCGATGAAACGCTGCGTGGCGAGCTGCGCGACGCGGGCGTCAAGGACGCCATCGTAGTGCCGCTGAAGGCGGGGTCGGCGACCATCGGCACGCTCGAGGTGGCCGGGCGGCTGGGCGACCTGACCCACTTCGTGCAGGCCGACGTACGGCTGCTCGAGTCGGTTGCGGCCCATGCGGCCGTGGCGGTGGAAAACAACCGGCTGGTCGATCGGCTGCGGTTCGACGCCTATCACGACGCGCTGACGGGGCTGCCCAACCGGCGGCGGATGATCCAGGCGCTCGACGATGCGGTGCGGGTCCGCACGCACGGCGAGGTTGTCGCGGTGCTGATGTTCGATGTGGACGGTCTGCGCGACGTCAACGACTCGCTGGGCCATGCGGCGGGCGACCGGCTGGTGGCCGAGGTGGCCACGCGCTTGCGTGCGATCGCGCCGCCCGCGGCGCTGGTGGGGCGCGTCGGTGGGGATGAGTTCGTGGTGATGCTGCGGACGGCGAGCGCCGACTCGGCGGTCGCGCTGGCCGCGAGCCTGCGCAGCCGCTTGCAGGATCCAATGACGATCGGCACGCTGACCCTTGATGTCGATGCGGCGGTCGGGATTTCGCTGCATCCCGACCACGGCTCCGATCCGGCGATGCTGTTGCAGCGCGCCGATGTGGCGACGCACTCGGCGAAGTCGTCGGCCAACGGTGTGCAGCTGTTTGACCCCGCGCTCGAGTCCCGGTCGGTGCGCCGGCTCGGGCTGGCCGGTGACCTGCGCCGCGCCCTGGACAGTGACGATCTCGAGGTTTACTTCCAGCCCAAGGTGAGCCTGCGCGACCGGCGCCTGGTCGGCGTGGAGTGCCTGGCGCGGTGGGAGCACCCCACCCACGGCACGGTCGCGCCGGAAGACTTCGTGGCCGTGGCCGAGCACACGGGGCAGCTGGGCCGGCTCACCGAGTTTGTGTTGCGCGAGGGCCTGCGGCGGGCACGCCAATGGGTGGACGCCGGGCGCCCGCTGTCGGTGGCCGTCAACCTCTCGCCGCGCACGCTGCACGACGCCGACTTCGCCGACCGGGTAGACGAGCTGCTGCGGGCCTATGGCGTCGCGGCCGACCGGCTCACGCTCGAGATCACCGAAGACGGCGTGGTCGAGGGCATCGATCGTCATCTGCCCACGCTGCACCGGCTCTACGATCTCGGCGTGCGGATGGCCGTGGACGACTTCGGGACGGGATATTCATCCCTTTCATACTTGCGACGGCTGCCGGTGCACGAGGTCAAGGTGGACCGCTCGTTTGTGCAGGGCATGGCCACCGACCCGGGCGACTTCGCGATCGTACGTGCCGTGGTGGACATTTCGCGCCACTTCGGCCTCACCGTGGTCGCGGAGGGCGTCGAGAGCGAGCTCACACTCGGTCTGCTCGATGAGATCGGCTGCGACATCGGGCAGGGTTTCCTGTTCTCCCGGCCGCTGCCATACGAGAGGCTCGAGGCGTGGTTGGGTGTCCAGACCGACGCCGAGCCGACCCCGATGGGCGAGGTCCGACGCCTGCGGGCGGTAGGCTAACCCGATTTCCGGTTGCCCACAGCGACGTGTACTCTTATCGAGGCACTCGCCCCCTTAGCTCAGTCGGCAGAGCGTCTCCATGGTAAGGAGAAGG
>JBIOYB010000107.1:0-11904 GCA_044869915.1 Allorhizocola sp. | reverse complement strand
GGGTCCCGGCACGTCGATGGCTGATGCGGCATAGCGCCGGAACTCCTCCCGGCCCTTGGGCGAACGTGAGCCGACGTGCACGTCGAAATTCAAACCCTTGGGGTATCCGCCCAGCAGCGCCTCCGGCAGCACGACGAGTCGCGCACCCTCCGAAGCGGCCTTCCGAATGTACGCCTCGGCCTTTTCGAGCGTCTTGGCCGTGTCAAACAGGAACGATCCTATCTGCACGACCGCGGCGGTGACACTATTGCGGCCGGTGCCGCCGCTGCCTCCGGTGGTGGGGGTGAGGGTGGTGGCTTGGTCTATGTGTGGCATTAGCCGTCCAATCTGGATCGTTTGAAGATCGGTACGTGGGCTTCGGCGGCAGAGCCTGCCCGGGAAAGGGGGGATGGAACCGTTGCGGAACAGGGTTTGCGGCCAGCGTGATGTGCCCGCCGCACCGCGCTTGTTGGTGGGGTTCAGCCGCTGTGCCCACCGTGCCTTGCCGGAGATGCAGGGTTTCAACGGATGGGTGGGCTGTCGGGCCGTCGCCCGACCGTTTCGACGCAGCTTCGGTCGGTGAACAGGATGTATTCGACGAGCTCGCCGGGGAGCCGGTGGTGGAACGCCCGCAACTCGCCGGTGCGCCGGTCGAAGATCAGCGTTCGTGTCCTGTTGTCCGATCCGGTGTAGGCCACGGCCAGACCGCGCCGCCCCAGCGCGTCGGGGCCGTTGTTGTCGTGGTGCCAGCCGTCCACCTCGGCCAGCAGTGACAGCAGCAAGGCACGCATCGGCTTGCGTGGAGACTCGATCCGGTAGACCTCGGCGACAGCGTCGATGATCAATATGGGGTCAACGGAGTCGGCCTCCCACACCGTGACCGTGCGAAGCTGTTCACATCGAGGGCTGGACACTCCGGCGCAATAGCGTTGGACCAGTGGGCGCAGCAGCTCAGAGGAATGATGGGGGGTGTCGAGCCCGCCGAGGAGCCACCGTAGCTCACCGGCTGCATAGTCCACAGTGGACGGCCGAGCGGTGGCGAAGTCGCCGCAGCCGATGAGGTCTTCGTTAAAGGTGCTCGGGTCGTGTGCCGGCAGCCGTCGCGCAGTGACGCGTCCCGAACCGTCACTGGCAAACCACCGCTGTTCGCGTATGCCCACGATGCCCGACGACAGTGACGACGGTGACGACGGTGGTGGCATGGCGCCGTGGAGCCAGCCGGCCCCAGCCCCCACACTGAGCCACCGATCGAACTCGATGTAGACGATGTTGCCAGTGCTGGCAGCACTGCCGGTGGATGGTGGGGTTTCGAACACCGCCGGCTGAAGGGTCTCAGCCACGGTGTACAGCTGCATCGAGGCCAGTTTGCTGCCGGCGTTACGTGTGGGCGGCAGCAGGTGGTCGATGCGGTCACCGGCGCGCCGTGTAGCGATCACCCCAGCTACGGCGGCGGCGACGATAGCGACCGTCAGCGCGGCGAACGCTCGGCGGACTCGACGCCAGCGGTAGCGCCGCACACTGCGGCCGGGGTCGCACTGTTGGCTTTCCGGCGTGCTCAGCCGATGGGCTGCGGTGGAAGCTGGTGTCTGCTGGCCTGGGGACACGGGATCGCTCAATTTCGGTGCTCCTCAAAGGGATTGGATGAGACGGGGTTGTGCTCGGCGTGGACCCGGGTTATGTGATCGACGTCATGACGGTGCGCGGGTGCGGTGGGTGAAGGGCATGCTCACACCGCGATGCGAGTGGTCATGACGTCGGCCACCCGGCCACCCGGCCACCCGGTCACCCGGCCACCCGGTCACCCGGTCACCCGGCCACCCGGCCACCCGGCCACCCGGCCACCCGGTCACCCGGCCACCCGGCCACCCGGTCACCTGGTCGGGTGAGTCATGAGCCGGCCGCTGTGGTGACAGCAAGAAACCGATACGCTGTCCGGTTTGGACAGGCCAGTCCGAAGGTGGTGTGTACGGGCAGGCTTTCAAGCCGTCGCACCACACTTGCCGGGCGCTGTGTGCGCACCACACGGCGCACAGCGCGAACACCACGAGGCCGGTCACCAGCAGCGCCCATCCGCAGCCCACAGTCAACCGGGGCGGGGGCGGTGGAGCCTGCACATCGTTGATCATGGTGCTCCTGTTCGAGGTTGATGCAACACGGTGCTCGTGCCACGACGCGCACATTGATGCCGACAGCAGGCCGGCGGGGCCGGCCGGGCAGCAGACAGGGCCGACGATGGGTGTGCCGCACGACGTTGCAGGGGCACCTGAGTTCGACGATGCGGCCGGGCTGCCCCGATCACTGGGCGGATGGGACGGTTTGTGCTTTCGGTTCACCTGTGCACCGCCAGGATCTGGGGTGTAGGCAGGGACGGTACGCCGCCTACTGCGCTGTAACCCCGGGCATCGTCTGCGTCACGTGGCCGGGCAGGACGCCCCGATCCTGCCAATTTTTCGGTTTAGGGCATTGGTTTGGTGGCCACCAGCCGTTCGTGTCCGGGTCGCCACCCGGCGAGCCACTGCACCTCGCGCAGACCGGCCTGCGTGCAGGCTGTCTGGTATTGCTGGTCGCTGAGCAGCGAGGTGCAGCCGACCGTGAGGTCCTCGGTCAGCATGCGCCAGGCTTCGCTCGGGCCGAATACGTTGCACAGATACTGGAAGTGGATCGTGGCATGCCCGCAACCGAGGTGATCGTCGGCTGCGCAGATCGGCCGGGACGGGTCCACCTCCAAAGTGGCCGCCGATGTCGGTGTGGTCAGCCGCCATCGGGCTGGGGTCATCCACGGTTCGACGATGACCACACCACCCGGGCGGGTGTGGGCGGCCAGCGTGCCGATCAAGGGGCTCAGATCCTGGAAGCCGCGTAGCACCGTGGCGGCGGAGGAGAACAGGCACACCACGGCATCGAAAACCTCGTCCAGGGCCAGGTCGTGTGGCCGTGCGTGGTGTATCTGCACCTGCGGCAGGCGTAGCCGGGCAAGGTTGGTCATGGCCAGGCTGCCGTCCGCGCCGTGGACCCGGGCGAACAGGGTGGCGAAGTGCTCGAGGTATATGCCGGTGCCGCATTCGATCTGCAGCAGGCTCGCCGCGTGCGGCTGCCGCCCGCGGATAATGTCGGCCAGCCCGGTGGCTTGTACCGCCGGGTCTCTGGGGCCGGCAAGCTCACAGATCTGCTCAGCATGACGGTCACCGACGGGATTGACGATCGGATTGATGGGGACCGGGTCCGCGCCGTCGTTGACGGCCGTGAACGCGGCCGTACCAGTTCGGATCGCGGTCATACAGTTCTCCTCGTGTTCGGTGTGGTTCGGTGTGGTTCGGTGTGGATGGTGCTGGTCGGATATGCAGTCGTTGAGGGTGTGCGGGCCGCAATTCGGTGCCATGCCGAAAAGCTCGGCATGGTAGGCAAAGGGAGTCGTCCCCGTGGCGGGTCCGGCGCGCTGGCAGGTTTCGGCGCTTCCTGTGGCACATGGCCGCGACTGGCCAAGCTGGCCAAATCGGTTACAGCCTCGTGCCGAAGTAGTCTTTAAACCTCAACATCATTGACCTCCTTCCCTTCATCAGGCAGCCAGGACAATAGGGCCGCGTCGGGTCATGCCTGACCCGCATTCTTGGTGACCCCGCCGCAACGCCAGATGCGCCAAGTACAGCCCGGGTAGTGCTTTTAGGCGTCCCGAACGAGCCGACACTCGGTTCGCGCCCCCCGCCGGCTGCGGTCTGGCTTGCGCCTATGTGCAGTCGACGCATACGTCATAGTCGGACCGGCCCCGCATGCTCTTGTGCTGCACCAGGAAACATCGGCTACACCGGAATTCGTCGGCCTGGATGGGGATGACGGGCACGGCAAGTTCTTCCTCGGGCAGATCTACACCGGCCGAGGCATACGATTCGGCCAGTACACTGTCGTCGACATCGACGACGGCCGGGTCGGTGGCGACCAGCTGCGCTTGGAGTTGTTCCAGGCTGTCTGCCCCGTCGGGGTTTTGGCGTGGCGCGTCATAGTCGATAGCGGTTGACGTTGCGGCTGGCATGACGGTCTCCTCTTTGTGTCGGCCGGTTTGTTTCGGTCCGAAGCTGTTCGGGGCTGTCTATGCGGGTGCATGTTGGGCGGGTGGCGCGGTGGGGATGATGGTGGAGGCCGGCACGGGTGAGGCCGGGGCCGGGGTGCGGTCGGTGTGCTCGACGGTGAGGATGAGCGCGTAAACGTCGAGCTTGTTGCCGAGCCCGTTGCCGAGCCCGTTGCCTGGAATGCTCCAGCGCTGGTAGGCCAGCAGCTGGCCGCTGCCGGGTTCGACAACCAGGGTCCAGCGGGCACCGTCGTCGGTGAGGGTGACCGCGATGCCCGACCTGCCGGCGCGGTCGGTGACACGTTGGTGGGTGAACTCGCCCTGATCGGCCAGCAGCTGCAAGGCGGCGGCGCGTAACTGCGGCGTCAGATGCTGCTGCCGGTAGAGGCTGGTGATGGTATCGATGCGCACGCTTGCGGTCGCGGCCAGCCAGTCCGGTTGCCCGTACGCCAGCGCGACGGTCAGCTCTTGCAGCGCATTGGCGCCCGCGGGCAGTTCGATGTCGGACACCTTGACGTCGGACAGCTTGACGTCGTTGGTGCTCGTTTCGGTTGCTGGGGCGGAAAGCAACGGGGCGGGATCAGCAGTGGCGGGGTCGAATCCGGCAGCAGGCACCGGGGCGACCTCGGCACGCGTGTCGACGCGCAGCCGGCCGTCGCGGGTGTGCCAGCTTTCCAGCCGCTGCCCGACGATGTCTCCGGTGCCACGAACCCACTCGACGATGGTGATGTGCGTGTAAATACCACTGGTGCGGCCGGCCGCCGACACGCCCACGTGCTCGGCGAGGTAGCGCAGCAGGGCCGGACCGGTCATGGCGTCCTGGCCGGGTATGCCACCGGGAACGACCGACGGTCCCGACGGCATCGATGGCACAGATGGCACAGATGGCACAGATGGTGTCGCCGTCGCGTCGGCAGACCCGCCCGTGGAGGGGGCACGGGGCACGCTGATGACAGCGGCGACGGTGGCGGCGATGATGAGTACACCCACCGCGATCAGGAATGGCCATTGCCGGTGTTTGCCGGTGCCAGGCGCTTGCGGGGCTTCATCCTGTACCGGTGTTTCGGGCTGTACCGGTGTTTCCGGCTGTGGAATGCTCACGGTTTTCCTTTAGCGGTTGAGGTTTCTTCGCGGCTAGTGCTCGCGTCTGCCGTCGATGCGGCATGGCGCGGGGTGCGCCAACCGGCACGGCCGCATTCGCTCGCAGCCCCGCGGTGGTGGTGGTGTTAGCGGAATGCGGCGGTGGCCACGTCGCCGATGAGCCGGTCGAGAATGTGCAGCGTCTCGCGCACCGACGAGCCGCTGCGCTCGGCCAGCTCGCCCAAGTAGTCCAGCAGGTCGCTGCTGTTCAGATCGACGCCGATGACGTTATGCAGGTGCAAGGCGCGCACGAGCCCGGCCAGCGCGTATGTCGGTGTGTCGATGAGGGCGTTGCTGTGCAGGGCGCGGAACAGTGGCCCGGCGATCCACTCGGTCGCCTCGGGTTTTCGGGGCCGCCATATCTCGTCTGTGCCGCCCAGCAGCCGTTTCTGTTCCCTGCGCAGCAGATGCCCTGCCGCGTACAGGCCGGCCCGGGTGCGTTCGTAGGATTCGCCGGCCAGCCACCGCAGACACCCGTGCAGGTCGTTGCCTGGACCGGCGTAGGTGATGGCGGTTAACGTGTCCGCGCTGATCGAGTCATGCAGCGTGACGAAGGTGGGGTTGACGTGGATGCGGCCGCCGGTGACCGACAGCCGCTGCGCGTGGATCAAGTCGATCACGACCGCGGCGGCCAAGCCGAGACGCAAAGACGGTAGATGAGTCTTCAGCTGCCCATCGCGCTCGTGGGCCAGCATGTACAGCTGGTCGCGAAGCGTGGTGTGGGGATGCTGCGGATCGCTGAAGGCCATCGTCGATCTTTCCTTCTCTTCGTACCCTGGGCGGTGGGAAGCGTTGGCCACGGGACGGGACGGAATGGGACGGGACGGGACGAAATGGGGTGCGTGCCGTTTAGGCGCTGTGGCGCAGTTGTTCGTGCACGCTCAAATACGGGTCCGGCTGGCAGGCCGCCGGCAGCAGGTCGCGGTGGTGTTTGGCCACGATGCTGTAGGCCGGATCGCAGACATTGCCGATGCTGGCGGTGGCGGCCTGGGACACCAGCTGCAACGCATCCAGATCGTCCAGCCCGGTCAGGGATCCGACCCACCGGACCAGTTCGACATGCGCGATGCGGTAGGCGTCTTCCAACGGCCGGGCAGCGCCGATGCACATCAGCTGGCTGTCGGAAACCAGCCGCGGCCACCGTGTCGTCACGCCTTTGAGCACGCTGACGGTCAGGTCGGTGTACATCGCTGCTTCCACCCCGACCCCGCAGAGTTCGCCATCACCTTGCCGGGCGTGCCCATCACCGATGCCAAACAACGCACCTTCGACGTTGACCCCGAGGAAAACCGTCACCCCGGGGGCGATCTCAGGCGTGTCGAGGTTGCCGCCATGCGTACCGCAGGTGAGCGTGGTGATCGCCTGCCTGGCCGCTGGTGCCAGGCCGATCGTGCCGAGCATCGGGGTCAGCGGCAACGTCAGCGTCACCCCGCTACTGGTCTGCGTGGTCACCTTGCTCGACGTGGCATAGATGTCGTAACGCCACACCCGCTCCGGCAACGGCCGCTGCAGCATCGCCGTCTGGTGGCTGCCGGTCAGCGCGCCGAAGTGGGGAAACGTCGCCGAGACACCCCACGAACGAGCCGGTGTGATCGCGTGCAGGTGGACCGCGAGGGTGTCACCCGGCCGGGCACCCGCAACATGAAACGGGCCGGAGATCGGGTTCACCTGGGTGAGGTCACACACCTGGGAGGGCAGATCGGCGGACCCCCGTACCCGCCCGCCGAAACAGTCCTCCGTGAACACCCGCACCCGCCTACCCGGCTCGACCGTCGCCAGCGCCGGCGTCGCACCGGAGAACACATACCGAAAGTCGTCGGCCTGGGGCACAAACAGGCCGTCCCGGTCAGGGTTGCCGATCATGCCCGTACCGCCTCAGCCGACAGCGCCGCTTCCGTGCGGGGCAGCACGGGGCGGCGACCGGTCATGTAGAGCCCGATCAGCACCAGCACCCCGAGCCCGATCCACATTGCACCGAGCTTTTGGGCGAGCAGGTTCGCGTGGATGATGACCGCGATCAGGATGCCGATGCCGGCCAACGGCACGATCAAATGCGCGAAGACGTTGCGGGAGCGCCGCTTTACCAGGTAGTGCACGATCACGCTCACGTGCAGGACCACAAACGCGACCATCGCCCCCATGTTGATCAGCGAGGACAGCAGCGTGATCCCGTCGGCGCGGGCCGCCATCCACAAACCCAGCCCGGTCGACACGGCGGCCACCAGCAGTGCGGCGTTGGTGGGCACCGAACGACGCACCGAAACCTTCGCCAACAACGACGGGAGCTGCCGGTCACGGGCCATCGCATACAGCAGCCGGGTCACCGCGACTTGCGCGACCAGGGTGTCGGCCAAACCCCACGCGATCGCCGTCGCGGTCGATGTGACCTGCGACAGCACCGGCCCACCGGCGATCGACGCGACCTCGTAGAACGCGGTCCCGTTCGGGTCACCGTTCGCAACCAGCCCCGCCGGATCCGGTGTCAGCAGCGACGCCACCCACACCTGAGTGATGAACAGCAGACCGGCCAGGACCAGCGCCAGCACGGTTGCCTGCGCCACCTGCCGAGCACCGCCTTTGGCATCCTCGGCCAGCATCGAGATCCCGTCGAAACCCAGGAACGACAGCACCGCGATCGACGCCGCGCCGAGCACGATCGACCACGAGAACGTCGAACTATGAAACAGCGGGTCAAGGCTGAAACCCCGGCCCTTGCCCTGGCTCAACGCATAGACCCCGATACCCAGAAACGCGACCAGCACCGCCAGCTCGCCGATAATGAACCCTTTGATCACGGTGAAGGTCAGCTTGACACCCGCGAGATTGATGACCGTATTGATCAGCACGAACCCGAGCAGCCACAACCACACCGGCACCGCGGGGATGGTCGCGTTCATCGCCACGGCCGCCACCAGATACAGCAAGCAGGGCACCAAAATGTAGTCGAGCAGGATCGCCCACCCGGTCAGGAACCCCACCGGGGCGGCGATCCCACGACCGGCGTAGTTGTAGACACTTCCCGCCAGCGGGAACGCGCGAACCATCTGCGCATAGGAGGCGGCGGTGAACAGCATCGCCACCATGCCCACCAGGTACGCCATCACCGGCATGCCGCCAGAAGCGTGATACACCGCACCGAAAATAGCGAACGGTGCGATCGGGACCATGAAAACCAGGCCATAGAGGACCTGGTCAAGCAACCCGACGCTGCGGGTCAGTTGCTGCTGATAGCCGTACTGGCTAAGTGGATCATTCATTTGAGGGCTCCGATACGGGTTTGTCATGACCCTGCGCACGTCCACGGTCGTGGGCCGACGGCAGAGTGGGAACGCTGATTTGGCAGGAGACTTTGATGGATAGCGCCGCATTAATACTTGGCTGATCTGCACGCAAATAGGGAACTTGAACTTGATGTACCCATAGGTGCGGGGACTGTAGACACAGTCGAGCTTGTGCAGCATCGTCGGTTGCATGATGACGATGCGGATAGCCTCGGCCATCATGAGCCCGTGCGACAGGACGACAACGACCCGCCTGGTGCGGCACATACCGGACCACCCATTCAAACACCGCGATTATTCGCTGCACCGAAACACTTCGCCCAGCTAGCCCACGACAGGGGTTGCCATGGTCCCTGCCCTGTGGGCAGGGACCATCCAAAAGCGTTGCGGTGGACCAAGTCACCGTCCATGCAGCCAGCAGATCCTTTCAATTCCAGCAAAGATCTAAACCGGCATGGAGTCAGCTCCCCTGCACGGCGCAAAGGCGGTAACGACGCGTCGATCCCAACAGAACACAAACTGTGGACTCGCCAGTTGATGGGTGTTCGCCGATGCGTCACCCAAATAACCGGTGGCACGACTACAGTTTCCATAGCCAAGGAAGAAGATCGGTAGACGACCATTGCATGAAATACGAGAACTTGCCAGAACATCCGTGAACATTGTGAACAGCAGCCTCGCTGGCGAGCGGCCCAATGCATGGCGCGAATAGACCGCTATGTTGAAGCCCAACGACCAACTGTGCAGGAGGTGATCGTGGTGCATGCGCCGATCTCGCTGGGGGAGGCCCTTCGTTTGGCTGGCTGGGGCCCTCGGCAGCTTGTGGCTGCGGTCAACCGCCAATTTTCCCTGCAACGACGCGACAAAGATCGGCTCGATCCGACGGCGGCGTATTCGTGGGTGAGGCACGGCTACCGTCCCCGGCCGCCCACACCCGATGTCGCTGCGACTGTCCTATCTGCCCAGCTTGGATTCACAGTTACCGCAGCCCAGCTATGGCCTAGACGCAACGATGGGCCGCCGGCGCGGGTCCGCGAAGCCGCTCGCGAGCTTGATGACATCACCTCGGTCGACGATCTGGTCCTGCACCTCTGTGGCCTGAGTAGCAACGTAACCACGCCACACCACGAGTTTGTCGGGTCCTCCGGGCATGACCTAATCATGGTGGTCTTGGATCAACTGCGAGGTGCGCTGTTCGCGCCGCGTGACCTCAGTGGTCGAGAGCGGGTGTTGCCTGAACAGGTGGAACTCATCTCCTCGCACATCGCCGCGTTGCGGCGTCTGGACGACAAGCACGGTGGCGGGGCACTTAGCCTTAGATATGTTACCGCCGAGCTGCGCAGCGTTATCGATCTGTTCCGGTACGCCAACTATGAGCCTGGGGTTGGCCGCAAGTTGCTCACCAACGTCGCCGACCTGGCGCAGCTCCTAGGTTGGCTACAATTCGATTCTGGTAGGTACGGCCCGGCTGAGCGTTATCTGCTGCTCAGCATCGGTGTATGTCGCTCGATGAGCGCCGCCGGTCGGGCGGCCAACGCCATCGGCATGCTCAGCTATGTCTCGGCGTTCGCCGGGCACGGTCGGCAAGCCGTGCAGCTGGCTGAAGCGGCACACCGAGAAGCAGCCGCGCGAGACCAAGTCTTGCGAGCCCGGCTGCTCGGCCGTGACGCCACTGCCGCCGCCGCAGACGGTGACCTCGAACGGTTCCGCCGCACATCGGAACAGGCCATGCAACTCCTCGCCAACCGGGGGAACTTCGAGGCGCCGTCATACCTGTACTACCTGGTTCCGGAACAGTTGGCCGCCGAAGCAGGTCAAGGACTGGTGACACTTGCGGAACGTTCACCAGCGAATTGCAAACGGCTTCTCGGCGACGCAGTTGAGCTGCTGAAGAACGCGACCCGGACCCTGGCACCCAGTGGGGCTGATATCCATACCGCCTACCCCCGCTCGGCCCTGCTACACACGACGTTTCTTGCCAAAGCGCACCTGCTCCGCCGTGAGCTTCCCGAAGCGATCGATGCCATGCGAATCGCGCTGCGCCTGTTGTCGCACGTGCAGTCACCGCGCGGGCGGGCCTATCTACTGTCGCTGCGGCCCGTTTTGGCTCGCAGAGCCCGGTCCCCCTTGGTCGCGGAGTTTCTTCCAGAATTTGATCATGCATTATCGAGTACATGACACACAGGTCGTCCAGTCAGCCGCAGGTCCATGAGACGCGAGACGCTGTGCTGATCGCATGCCCCTACGACCACCACGACGCGAAGAGCTTGCTGCAAGCCTTCCATCGTGAGCAAGTCCAGCGCTACGGCTACGCCGAACCACTTGAAGCCGATCCCACCGAATATCAAGATCCACAAGGTGGCTTCTTCGTCGCCTACCGCAATCGCTCACCGGTCGGCTGTGGCGGATTTCATTGGTACGACCGGATAAGGGCCATTGCTGAACTAAAAAGGCTCTATGTTGTCACGGAAATGCGCGGACATGGCATTGGCCGGCTCCTACTTACTGCGATGGAGGCGGCAGCGATACAGCGCGGGGCACGCCAGATCATCCTCGAGTCCGGGGTGCACAATCTGGCAGCCCTGGACCTGATCCATCGTGCTGGCTACAAGCGAATCCCACGCTATGTCGACTCGCGGGATCCTAAGATCAACCGTGCGTTCGCCAAGACCCTCGGCGGCGAACTCGACCTACCCAGCCACGGCCCCGAGCACACCAGCATGTAGTAGGACTCCACCCTCACAATTGAGGCAGGATCACCAGCAGCGCCCGCGCGCCTGTGAGGAACAGCGGGCTCACCCACGGTTTGGAAGTGGGGTGGCTTCTCACCGCAGCGGGTGAGCCCGCCTTGTGCTCGCGCGACTGCGGGGGGCGGCGCGAGCACTCGGGGAAGGTCAACTGCCGATGTGTGGATCTCTTCTGTCGTATGCGGTGCGTCGCCGTTATGCGAAGGTCAGTGTTTCCTCACCGAGGATGTCGCGCTCCAGGACCGCTAGGTATACCTCGTCTACGCTGCCGAAGGTTGCCTGGGCAAGGTCTAGCCCAAGCCTTACAGCGGCGTCTCGCACCGCTTCCTCGCCCGAACCTTCCACCTCCAGAAAAGTAGGCAGATCCGGCCAGGTGTCCAGGTCGAAAGTCACGCCGCCAAGCTTCCACTCCTCGCGAAAGTTCTCCTGGTACCGCAACGCTTTGAAGCCCATCGCTTCCAACAGACCCTTCGTCGCATCGAAGTCGCTGACGGTGACCTCGGCCTCGAGAGTGGAGTCGATGGACGAGGTGTCGCTTGTGGACTGTTTGTAGGTCAAGGTGATGCGGTGGCCTTCGTCGCGCAGTCGCAGCCAGCCGCCGCGTTGTTCGATGTCGCTGTTTTTGAACACGATGCGCCGCATCAGTGTGCGGGGCATCACGCATGTGGCGGATTGTTCCTTCAGCTTGTCGAGG
>JBIOYB010000106.1:0-10477 GCA_044869915.1 Allorhizocola sp. | reverse complement strand
TGCCGAAGAACTCGGCGGGGGCCGCCTGCTCCACGAGTTCGCCGTCGGCCATGAAGACCACACGGCGGGCGGCGTGCCGCGCGAAGCCCATCTCATGCGTGACCACGATCATGGTCATGCCGTCGGCTGCCAGCGACGTCATCACGTCGAGCACCTCGCCGACCATCTCGGGGTCCAGGGCGCTGGTCGGCTCGTCGAACAGCATGGCCTTAGGCTGCATGGCCAGCGCGCGCGCGATCGCCGCGCGCTGCTGCTGGCCGCCGGAGAGCTGGGCCGGGTGCTTCTCGGCCTGATTGCCGATGCCCACCCGGTCGAGCAGGGCCATCGCCCGCTCGCGGGCGGCCTGCTTCGACTCGCCCCGCACCTTGGTCGGGCCCAGTGTCACGTTGTCGAGGATGGACAGGTGGGCGAACAGGTTGAACGACTGGAACACCATGCCGACCTCGCTGCGAAGCTTGGCCAGGGCGCGGCCCTCCTCGGGGAGGGGCTTGCCGTCGAACGTGATGGTGCCCTTGTCGATCGTTTCGAGTCGGTTGATGGCTCGGCACAGCGTGGACTTGCCCGAGCCGGATGGCCCGATGACGACGACGACTTCGCCCCGATCGACCGTCAAATTCACGTCGCGCAGTACGTGTAGCGAACCGAACCACTTATTCACAGCGTTCAGTTCGATGAGCGGTTCGGGCATGCGACCGTCCTTCGGGCAAACCTCGCGGTGGGTCAAGGCAAGTGAGTTCACCCGGCGGCCCGCCAACACCGCGGAGCCGCCAAGGGAGAACTCACCAGCCTTCCTGATGCGACGTCACTCTAGATGGGCTCGACCAAATGGGTAAACCCAGAAAGGTCACGGCCCGATAACCGTTTCATGGGCATGTAGTCTTGCATCGCCATGAAGACCCAGATTCAGACGCAGCTACAGCCGCCTATCCGCACCTATCAGGTGCGGACGTATGGCTGCCAGATGAACGTGCACGACTCGGAGCGGATATCCGGGCTGCTAGACGCCGCGGGCTATGTCAAGGCCGAAGAAGGCGACATCGCCGACATTGTGGTCTTCAATACCTGTGCGGTGCGCGAAAACGCCGACAACCGCCTTTACGGTAATCTCGGGCATCTGCGGCCGGTGAAGGACAAACATCCGGGCATGCAGATCGCCGTCGGTGGATGCCTCGCGCAGAAGGACCAGGGCGAGATAGTAAAGAAGGCCCCGTGGGTGGACGTGGTCTTCGGCACGCACAATATCGGCTCGCTGCCGGTGCTGCTCGAGCGCGCCCGGCACAACCAGGAGGCGCAGGTCGAGCTGCTCGAGTCGCTCGAGGTCTTCCCGTCGACGCTGCCCACGCGGCGCGAGTCGACCTACTCGGGCTGGGTCTCGATCTCAGTGGGCTGCAACAACACCTGCACCTTCTGCATCGTGCCCGCGTTGCGCGGCAAGGAGAAGGACCGGCGGCCGGGCGAGATCCTCAGCGAGGTGCAGGCCCTGGTCGACGAGGGTGTCCTCGAGGTCACGCTGCTGGGGCAAAACGTCAACACCTACGGCGTGGAGTTCGGCGACCGGCTCGCGTTCGGCAAGCTGCTGCGCGCCTGTGGTCCGCTGCGCGAGCAGGGGCTCGAGCGGGTGCGCTTCACCAGCCCGCACCCGGCCGCGTTCACCGACGATGTGATCGAGGCCATGGCGCAGACGCCCAACGTGTGCCACTCCCTGCACATGCCGCTGCAGTCCGGCTCCGACCGCGTGCTCAAGGCGATGCGCCGCTCCTACCGGGCCTCGCGCTATCTGGACATCATCGCCCATGTGCGCTCCGCGATGCCCGACGCCGCCATCACCACCGATATAATCGTCGGCTTCCCCGGTGAGACCGAAGAAGATTTCGAACAAACCCTCCATGTCGTACGCGAGGCGCGTTTCGCGAGCGCGTTTACCTTCCAATATTCCAAGCGCCCCGGCACCCCGGCGGCCACGATGGACGGCCAGCTGCCCAAGCAGGTGGTCCAGGAGCGCTACGAGCGTCTGATCGCCGTGGTCGAGGATGTGACCTGGGCGGAAAACAAAAAGCTCGTGGGCGCCGAGGTCGAGGTGCTCGTCGCGGTCGGCGAGGGCCGCAAGGACCAGGCGACCGGGCGCATGTCGGGCCGTGCCCGCGACGGGCGCCTGGTGCACTTCAGCACCGACGGCACGACGACCGGCATCCGGCCCGGCGACATCGTGCACACGACCGTGACGTATGCGGCGCCGCACCACCTCAACGCCGACGGTCCAATCACGACACACCGGCGCACGCGGGCCGGCGACGCCTTCGAGGCGGGCCAGATCACGCGGACCAAAGGCGTGATGCTGGGCCTGCCGACCGTCGGCGCGCCGGCTCCGTTGCCCGTGGCTCAGGCCGGGTGCGTCACGGCACCGGCCTGACCCAGGTGTCCTTGTCGGTGCAGTCGGCGAAGCGGGTGCCTTCGAGCATGCGGGTCAGTTCGGCGAGCGTGATCCGGTTGCGGTCCGCGACGGTGATGGACACGTAGCAGTCTTCGTGGTGCAGGGCGAGGATGCTGCCGTTGTCCGGGACCTGCCACGTCTTGGTCGACTGTGTCAGGTACCACGCGTCGTATCCGGCAATTCGCGTGGGCGCACCGAGCTCGTCGGTCTTTTCGTCCAAATAGGAGCTTCGGGCGAGCATCCGGATGGCGAGCGGACGCCCGCCCATCAGCGGTTCGTAGTCGTCCATCTGCGGGGGCTCGGCGGGGGTGCCGAAGCTGATGAAGGCATCGTTGTTGATGTCCGGCGTGCGGTCATAGGTGTTCAAGGAGAAGGGCTTGAGTCCACCCGGGATGTAGCTCAGGCTGAAGGGCGCCAAGATGTCTCGGGGCGGCGTGATCCGGACCAGCTCGGCGAAGCGCGAGAGCGCCTCTTTGGGGTCCGGCGGCGTGAGGACAGGGGTGACGATCACCCAGGCGCCGGTGGGGTCCTGCCATCCGACGGCGTGCGACCGCACCTCGCCCGGTGCCACGGGGACCAAGTTACGGTCGGCGGTAGGGCTGGGGCGGGCGGAGAAGTCGGGGAGCATGGTGACGCCCAGCGGTAGATCGGGGACGTAGTAGGCGGTGCGCCCCTGGACGGTGATCCGCTCGCCGCGCAGCAGGTGACTAGCGTCGTAGCTGCCCGGATCGTGCACAAAGATGTTGGCTGGGAAGCTGTCAACGGATATCGGGCCGGGCGCGCTGGATTTCACCATGACCCGCTGTATGCTGCCGGCCACGCGATAGGACTGCTTGAAATAGCGGTCGCTGGGCGCGATGTCGACGGTCAGCTGCAACGGGTCGCGATATGCCGAGGCGGCGGTGTCGGGTGCCCGCTGGCCGAGGCCCGAGATGGCCGCGGGGGCGCCGGCGATCGCCACGACCAACACGGCTGACGCGGCGCTGATGGAGATGATCCGGCGGCGCTGCCTGATCCGGGACGCGTCCGCCCGGACGGCATCCATCATGCCCACTCCGTCGGGTGCGGTGGCCGCGAGATCCGTCAGCGCCCGCTCCAGCTCTTCGATTCCTCTCATGATCTCCTACCTTCGGGTCGGTGTATCGGTCAGTGCGGCGTTGATGTCCACCCGGAGCGCGGCCAGCGCCCGGGAGGCATAGCCGCGGACGGTGCTCGGGCGGCAGCCCAGCACCTGCGCGATCTCGTCGTCGGTGAGACCCTCGTAGTAGCGCAGCACCAGCACGGCCCGCTGCTGGCGCGGAAGCGCCGCCAGCAGTTGCCACATCTCGTGGCGTGCGTCCTCATTGGCGTCTTCGTGCGCGCCCGCGTGCTCGTCGTGCCCCAGCGGGACGGTCGCGATCGCCTTGCGGCGCCGCAGGCTCAGGTATTCGTTGGTGACCATCCTGCGCACGTAGGCGTACGGCTCGTCCAGCGCTTTGATGCGCCGCCAGCGCAGCAGGGCCCGGGTCAGCACCTCTTGCACGATGTCGCGGGCCAGCTCCCGATCGCCGGTGAGCAGCACGGCGTAGCGCAGCAGCGCCGGCATCCGCCCGGCGGCGAACTCCTCGAACTCCACGATGGCTCCTCTCACCCCGTCCTAAAGAGAACGCGATTCGGGAGCGATATGCTGTGCGGGAGCTTCAAAACCCTTGAAGTGCTTTATTTACCTCGGTCCGCGATACTCGGCCTCCTCGCTCCCGCGGAGGACCGGTCGGCCGCTGGGCGGCCTTCCTGCCAGGTCCGTGGGTGGTTTTGCGCGGGGTGGGGGCTTGCTTTGTGGCGCGTTCTCGGCTGGCGTTAGGCTGTTGGGCGGCAGGCCGTGACACTCCCCGTGGGCCTTAGGCGCCACAAAACCAACCCCCCGCCGTGGTAATGGGTGAGCCGCGCCTCATCATGCACCGTGCGCGTTTGCTTTCTGCCAAAGCCGCTACACAGCTTGACAAACACGGCTTTCAAAAACGTGGCTCCCCCCAGTTCCTCCCGGAGCCCCCGAGGTCTCCCGCCGGAGGCACGCCCTTCCACCCCCACTCACTGCACGACTCGCCCCACAGTCGCCCGCGCACCTGACTCGCACCTGACTCGCGCCCGAGCTGTGACTGGCTGCGCGGATCGACGGAACCTTAGTCGAGCATCCACGAGACCATGCGGGAGCCGAACGGGGTGAGCTGCGCGCCCGCGCAGGCGAGGGTCAGCGCGGTGCTGATGTTGAGCCGGCGGGTGCGGTGTGCGGGCGAGAACGCGAGCAGCCCCATCCCGGCCAGCGCCGCGATGCTCGCGCCCGGGGCGCCGAACACGACGAGCAGGACCAGCGGGGTGTGCAGGATGTAGCCCGCGACGCCCAGGCCGAGCACGTCCTTGGGGTCGACCATGAGGCTGCTGTTGACGAACGGCCAGAACGTCAGGCCGCCGTTTTTGAGCATGGCGACGCCGAGCAGCAGCAGGGCAATCAGGTAGCCGCCCCAGAATACGGCCTGCACGCCGATGAGCACCCGGCTTTGCGCCCGCGCGGCCGCCGCCGCGCCATCGACGTCGGTCACCCCGTCAGACGTGGTCATGCGGCGATGCTACGCGGCGCGGCCGCCGTGTGTGACCCGCTACTTGGTCAGGCCTGCCCGCCGGAGGGCGTCGGCCATGGCGCCGCTGGGCGGGGGCTCCGGCCGGCGCTGCTGCCGCTGTTGGCGCTGCTGGCCGGGCTTGCCACCGCCACGGTCCGGTTTGGACGTTTGCTGTCCGGGCGGCGGCGCGTCGTGGGTGTCGTCGAGGCGCAGCGTGAGCGAGATGCGCTTGCGTGGCACGTCCACGTCGAGGACCTTCACGCGCACGACATCACCGGACTTGACGACGTCGCGCGGGTCTTTGACGAACGTGTGGGACATCGCCGACACGTGGACCAGGCCGTCCTGGTGTACGCCGATGTCGACGAACGCGCCGAACGCGGCCACGTTGGTCACCACGCCCTCGAGGATGAGCCCGGGTACGAGATCCTTGATTTCGTTGACGCCCTCGGCGAACGTCGCCGTCTGGAACGCGGGGCGCGGGTCTCGGCCGGGCTTTTCGAGTTCCTTGAGGATGTCGGTCACGGTCGGGATGCCGAAGGTGTCGTCGGCGAAGTCGGCGGGCTTGAGCTTGCGCAGCACCGTGTTGTTGCCGATGAGGTCCTTCACGGATGCGCCCGAGGTGGACAGGATCCGCTTGATCACCGGATAGGCCTCCGGGTGCACGCTGGACGCGTCGAGCGGGTTGTCGCCGTCGGGGATGCGCAGGAAGCCCGCGCACTGTTCGAACGCTTTGGGTCCCAGACGCGGCACGCCCTTGAGCGCCTCGCGGGTCCTGAATGGACCGTTGGCGTCGCGGTGGGCGATGATGCTGGAGGCCAGTGTCGACCCGATCCCGGACACGCGGGTGAGCAGGGGCACCGAGGCCGTGTTGACGTCGACGCCGACCGCGTTGACGCAGTCCTCGACGACCGCGTCCAGCGACCGGGACAGCTTGCTCTCGGCCACATCGTGCTGATATTGGCCCACGCCGATGGACTTCGGGTCGATCTTCACGAGCTCGGCGAGCGGGTCCTGCAGACGGCGGGCGATCGACACCGCACCGCGCAGCGACACGTCCATCTCGGGCAGCTCCTGCGACGCATACGCTGAGGCCGAGTAGACCGACGCGCCCGCCTCCGACACGACCGCCTTGGTCAGCTTCAGCTGCGGGAAGCGCTTGATGAGGTCGGCGGCGAGTTTGTCGGTCTCGCGCGAGGCCGTCCCGTTGCCGATCGCGATGAGCTCCACGTCGAACTTCTGGCACAGGTGGGCCAGGATCGCGATCGAGTCCTCCCACTTGTTGGCCGGCACGTGCGGATAGATCGTGTGGGTGCCGACCACCTTGCCGGTGGCGTCCACGACCGCGACCTTCACGCCTGTGCGGAAGCCGGGGTCGAGCCCGAGGGTCGCGCGGGTCCCGGCGGGCGCGGCCAGCAGCAGGTCGCGCAGGTTGGTCGCGAACACCCGCACGGCCTCGTCCTCGGCCGCCTGCCACAGTCGCCCGCGTAGGTCGGCGCCCAGCCGGAACAGGACGCGGGTGCGCCAGGCCAGCCGCACGGTCTCCAGTAGCCACGGCCCCGCGCAGTTGAAGTGCGACGCGATGCGCTCCTCGTAGGTCGGGTCACCCGGCTCCATGGTCAGGTCGAGGATCTCCTCCTTCTCGCCCCGGAACACGGCCAGGATCCGGTGCGACGGCAGCTTCGTGAACGGTTCGGCGAAGTCGAAGTAGTCGGAGAACTTGGCCCCGGCCTCCTGCTTGCCCTCGCGCACCTTTGACGACAGGTGGCCGTTGGCCCACATCAGCTCGCGCAGCACGCCGATCAGGTCGGCGTCCTCCGAGAAGTTCTCGATCAGGATCGCGCGGGCGCCGTCGAGCTCCTCCGCGGTGTTCTGGGAGATGTCGTAGGCCGGGTCGGCGAGCAGGGCGAGCGCCAGCGGCTCGAGCCCGGCTTCGCGCGCGATCTGCGCCTTTGTCCGCCGCTTGGGCTTGTAGGGCAGGTAGATGTCCTCGAGGCGGGCCTTCGAGTCGGCGGCCATGATCTGGGCCTCGAGCGCGTCATCGAGCTTGCCTTGGCTGCGGATGGACTCCAGGATCACGCCGCGCCGCTCCTCGAGCTCGCGGAGGTAACGCAGGCGCTCCTCGAGGGTGCGCAGCTGCGCGTCGTCGAGCATCTCGGTGGCTTCCTTGCGGTACCGCGCGATAAAGGGCACGGTCGCGCCGCCGTCCAGAAGGTCGACCGCCGCCTGGATCTGCCGTTCCTTCACCCCTAGCTCGGAGGCGATTCGCTCAAGCACACTTTGCGTCACGTCAAGGGATTCTGTCAGACGTTGCGCCAGCTGATCGGCGCAGACTCCAACTCTGTGCCAATTATCAGGCGTTCGGCCTGTCTGCGCTGGTCCTTCGAGCCATAGGTGAGCAGCAGGTCCCACCGGCCGGGGCAGCTCTGGCCGGCCTCGAGGTTGACCGTGCCGGCCGGCTCGATGGCGCGGACCGCCTCGACCGTCGTCGCGTTGCGGTCGAGCAGCGCGCGCATGTCCTGTTCGGAGGGCAGGTCGGCGCAGCCGCGGCCGTGGGCGCGGTTGCCGAGCAAGTGCTCGTCATACCACCGCGGCCCGGACGTCACAGCTACGCCGACCAGGGCGATCCCGATCAGCGCAGCGATACTGATCAAAATCGCTCGACGCATGGAGCCATGTTTACAGGACCGTGCAAGTGATGGGTGCCGGGATCGGGTTGGAGCCCGACCAGCTGCCGTTGAAGCCGAACGAGGCCGACTGGCCGGCCGCTATCACCCGGTTGTGTGCCGCCGGGCTCACGGTCACCTGGCCGCTACCGGGGGGTTGGGTGAAGCTGCCCTCCCACAGGTTGGTGATCGTCTGCCCGGCCGTGTAGGTCCAGCCGACGCGCCAGCCGTTGGTGGTCGGGGCGGTGCCGTTGTTGGTCACGCGCACTGTCACGCCGAAGCCGCCCGGCCACTGGTTGTTTATGGTGTACACCGCCGTGCAGGCGCCCGGGTTCGGGTTGGGCGAGGGCGAGGGCGACGGCGAGATCGACGGCGAGGGCGTGACCGACCTCGTGACCGACACCGACGGGCTGGGGTTGTTGCTGTTGGGCGGGTTGAGGTGCGGCGTCAGGATGTTCATCTTCTGCTGGTTGACCGAGTACCAGTCGTCGAGCGCGATCCCGCCCGTGTCGCCCGAGTTGGGGTTCCACGACCAGTACGTGAACGACATTCCGTTGGCCGTCAGGTACGACATGAGGGTTGTCAGCCATTGCACGTCGAGCGGGTTGGCCAGGGTGCTGCCGAACTCGCCGAGCATGATGGGCGCGACGTTCTGCTTGTTGATGTTGCCCCAGAACATGTCCCACACGCCGGGCAGGTTGTTGGGGAAGTTGGCTTCGCGGAACCAAGGTTGCCGGTCGTAGACCGAGATGCCGTAGTCGTGCGGGGCATACACGAGCCGGTTGGCCACGCTCAGGCGCACGGGCTGAGCGATCGCCTGTGACAGGTTGCCGCCCCACCAGTCGCAGTTTTGCCACGGGTCGGGGATGTTGTCCCACTCGTTGGCGTTGCCGCCGGACAGGCAGCTCACGCCCTCCACGAAGATGAGCCAGTTGGGCTGTACCTGGAGGATGGCGTTGCCGATCCGCTCGGCGGCCAGGCGCCAGTCGCGGGTCTGGACGCCGCAGCCCCAGCACGCGCCGGTGCCGTTGGGGTCGACTCCCTCGGAGTGTGGCTCGTTGAACAGGTCGGCGCCGATGACGGTCGTGTTGCCGGCGTAGCGCTGGGCCAGCGTGCGCCAGTCGGCGATGATGCTGGCCTCGGAAACCGTTGGCGTGTACCACAACGCGGTCTGCCCGGCGGAGGTCGGCCGGTGGCGGTCGAGAATGATGCGCATCCCCTTGGTCCCGGCATAATTGATGATTCGATCGAGGATCTCGAGGGGGTGCAGCCCGATCAGATCCGGGTTGGTGAAGTCGTTGATGCTCGTGGCGCGGGCGTCTGCCCGCAGCGCGTCGCCTGAGTAGGGCACGCGGATGGTGTTGAATCCGAGCGCGGCCATCCGGTCGATCTGTCCGCGCCACGTGGCGGGGGCGTTGGCCCACAGCCCGTGGAAGGTCTTGTTGTCGGTCTCCATCCCGAACCAGTTGATGCCGGTGATGCGGATGGTCTGGTTGTTCGCGTCCTTGATCAGCCGGCCGTCGGTGTGCAGGTAGCCGACTCCGGTCCCGGCGCTCACTGGGCTGGCGGGGGAGAGGAACACTATCGCCGCGGCGAGCAGTGCCGCGGCCGCCGCGAACGAGGCGGTGAGTTTGGTGCGCATGACACTAACTCCAATGCGTGGGGGTTCCCGGGGCTCGGCCCCGGGGCATTGTCGCGGCCACTGGCGAAGTCGACCGAAAGGTCGACAAGCGGCAGCGGCCAGCTCGGGTGTGATGCGTGCCATGCCCATGACTCCCGTGCGTCAGGGTAGCAAATGCCAGAGTGTTGAAGTCAGTACATTGTGAAGGCATGTAACAATGAGTGAGACGGAGAAGCGTGGGCCGGCGCTCGACATGATCCTCGAGCTGGTCATCGTGCTCAACGAGGACATGACCCAGAGCCTGGAGCGCGACGGGTTGACCAACTCGCGCGCGCCGGTGGTCTGGCACCTCGGCAGCACGGCCCGATGACCCAGCGGGAGCTCGCCGAGGCGATGGGTGAGCGCGCGCAACGTCACCGGTCCCGTGGACGCGTTGGAGGCCACCGGGTTCGTGACCCGTGGGCCACATCCGACCGACCGCCGGGCCACGCTCGTCTCGCTCACCGCATGGGGCACGAAGACGGCGCGGGGGATGGACACGGGCAAGACCGAGCTCGCCGAGCCGCTGTTCACGGGCATCCCCGGGCGGCAGCTGGACGGGTTTGTGGACGTGCTGGGCGAGGTGCTCCAGCGCGTCCACCGCGAGTTGGCGGAGCTGAAGGAGGCGGGCTGAGATGTGGGCACTGATACGCAGGGCCGTGCTGTTCGAATATCGGCTGTGGCGCAGCCTGTTCCGGTGGATCGCGCGCCGGCCGGTCACCGGCGGCGTGTTGCACGTCTCGATGTCCAGCCAGACCAATATTGGTGTCGTACTGAGGCGGCCCATCGAGTACCGTGGGAGACGAGCCTCAGAGGTTCGGCTCTTCGCAGATGAGCCAAGCGATTTCGTTGCGGCCGCGCGCAAACGAGTGCCTGTTCAACTATCCACATAGGAGGCGTAGTGTTAGTCGGAAGTGTTGCGATCATTGGTTTCGGGCTCGCCGTGGTGGGTGCGGGCGCGGGCATCGGTTACATGTTCGGCCAATACCTTCAGGCGTCGGCGCGGCAGCCGGAGTCGGCCGGCGCCAACCGGACGACGCTTTTTCTCGGCATGACGCTCATCGAGGCACTTCCGTTGATGGCCATCGCTTTTGGGTTCCTCTGGGATGGGCGGACAGGGGCCTGA
>JBIOYB010000105.1:0-32109 GCA_044869915.1 Allorhizocola sp. | reverse complement strand
TCGGCCTTGACCGCGGCGGGCGTGCCGTCGGCGATCAGCCGGCCCTCGCGGATCAGCAGGAGCCGGTCGCACCGGTTGGCCTCGTCCATCACGTGGCTGGACACCAGGATGGTCGTGCCCTGGTTGGCGAAGTCGCGGAACCGCCGCCACAACTCGTCGCGCAGCACCGGATCCTGGCCCACGGTCGGCTCGTCGAGCACGAGCACCTTCGGCTGGCTCACGATGGCGCAGGCCAGCGAGGCCCGGCTGCGCTGGCCGCCCGAAAGGTCGGCGACGAGCTGGCCCGCCGCGTCGGCCAGCCCCACGTCGCGGACCGCCGCGTCGGCCGCCTTGGCGCCGAGCCCGTAGAGCGCCGCGAAGTAGCGGGCGTTTTCCCGGACGGTCAGGTCGGCGTAGATGCTCGGGGCCTGTGTCAGATAGCCGATCTGGTTGCGCAACTCCTTGTGCCCGGCGGGTTTGCCGAGCACAAGCACCTCGCCCGACTCGACGATCTGCACGCCGACGATCGCGCGCATGAGCGTGGTCTTGCCGCTGCCGGACGGGCCGAGCAGGCCGGTGACGCTGCCCGCGGTGACCTCGCACGTGAAGTCGTGCAGCACCCGCCGGTGTCCCCGTTTCACGACAAGGCCGCTGACCTTGATAGCTGTTTCCGCCATGAATTCAACGCTAGTTGAATTTCAAGTTTTGGGCAAGCGGCCGGGCTAGGGTGGGCCCGTGACGAAACTGGCTGTGGTGAGCGGCGGCGGGACGGGGATCGGCGCGGCCATCGCGCGCGGGCTGATCGACGACGGGTTCGAGGTGGCCGTGATCGGGCGCCGGCCCGGCCCGCTGGAGGAGATCAAGGGCGCGCGGGCGATCGTGGCGGACCTGCGCGAGCCGGGCGACGCAGAGCGGGTGCGCGAGACCCTCGCCGGGCGCGACATCGACGTGCTCGTCAACAACGCGGGCGCCTTCATCGGGCGCGACGGCGACGACCTGGGATCCGTTGCGGCGCAATGGCGGGCCAACCTCGACGCCAACGTGCTGACCGCGGTGCTGCTGACCGAGGCCCTTCTGCCACAGGTGAAACGGCCCGGCGGGCGGGTGCTGCTGTTCAGCTCGATCGCCGCGCAGCGGGGCGGTGGCGGGCCATATTCGGCGGCAAAGGCCGCGCTGCACGGCTGGGTGATGGATCTGGCCGTCCAACTTGGACGCGACGGCGTCACGGCCAACGTGATCGCGCCGGGATACATCGCCGACACGGAGTTCTTCGACGGGCGCATGACGCCGGAGGGCCACCAGGCCCGGGTCGACGCGACGCTCGTGGGCCGAGCCGGGGCGCCCCAAGACATCTGGGAGGCCGTGCGCTGGCTCGTCGGCCCCGGCAGCGGATTCGTGACCGGTCAGATCATAGGAGTCAACGGCGGCACGGTGCTGGGCCGCTAGCGTCTGCCCCAAAGTCGATCAACGAGTGCCTTGCGCGAATGGCCTCGGCCGCGCGGCGAACCGGAGCTTTGCGCTCACCGCCGCCCCTTCTCCCACGGTGCAAGGTCCGTGGGGAAGGCGTCCGAGGCCATTCGCTGCTGAATCACAGAGCCAGAACACGATCGAGGAAGTCGCGGTAGCCGCGCATGGCCACGCGCATGGCCTCGGTGTCGGGGGTCTCGTCCTCCTCGTGCGGGTCGAGCGAGACCTGCTCGGCCAGCAGGGCGTCGGCCAGCGCCTGCACGGCCTCGGCGACGAGGTCCTGCGCCTCGCCGAGGGCGGCCTCGGGCTCGTCGACGAAGTGGGCCTGGATGTCGCGCCAGGCCTCGCGGTAGCGTTCGGCCACCTCTGGGTCCCAGATGGCAATCGTGGTCTCTTCGAGGTCGCCGGGGCGAAGCGCGACGACCTCGGGCTCATCCTCGGAATACTGCTCCTCGTAGAGGTCCTCGTCCTCCTCGTCGGCGTATTCCTCTTCCTCGGCGGCCTCTTCCACGGCTTCCACGGCTTCCGCGGCCTCTTCCTCGGCCACGATCTCGTCGACGATCTCGTCGGCCGTCTCGTCCGTGGAGGTGTCGACCGTGGTCGGCCCGGGCCAGGCAGCCTCGGGCTCCCCGGCCTCCTCGGTCTCATAGGCGGGCTCATAGATGGGTTCGGTGACCGGTTCTGCCGTGGGCTCCTCCTCCGGCAGCGCGTCGTCGAGTGACGCGGAATCCTCGATGGCCTCTCCCGCCTCGGCGAGGTCGGACTGCGCCTCCTCCAGGTGAGCCTGCGCCTCCTCGATTTCGGCCCGGGCCTCGGCGACCTCCTCGGCCGCCTCGGCGAGCTCCGCGACCACCGGGTCGGTGGCGTCGGTGGGCGCGTCGGGCTCGGCCTCCACATTGGACCGGCCGAGGACCGGCATCTCGCTCGTCGGTTCCAGCAGGACACTTTCGGGAGAGGGGGAAGGCGAGGGCACGACGGGTGCCACGTTGGGCGGCGTCACGAACGCGGGCGTGCCCGGCGGCGGTGGGACGGAGTTGGGCGGTACGAAGTGCGGATGTGTCATGGCTCCCTCAGCTCTCCGCGGAAAGGGGTGGATGGAAACGTGCACTCAAGTGCGCCTGGGGCGTGACGACCGTCACGGTACCGCCAACGATCCACTCCCGGAAGCCACAAATCGGCGACTCTATGGGTAAGAATCGGGGTCGTGTTACTTGATCCGGAGATTTCGGGACGTTTGAAGCGCGACGCCGACGGTCTGGTCGCGGCCGTCGTGCGCCAATACGACACCGGTGAAGTGCTGATGCTCGCGTGGATGAACGACGAGGCGCTGCACCTGACGCTCACCACCGGGCGGGCGACCTACTGGTCGCGCAGCCGGCGGGAGATCTGGATCAAGGGGGAGACCAGCGGGCATCATCAGCACGTGAAGTCGGTCGCGCTCGACTGCGACGGCGACGCGCTTCTGGTCAGCGTCGACCAGGTCGGCCCGGCCTGCCATACCGGCGCGCGGACGTGCTTCCACAACGAATTGCCAACTAGGATGTGAGCCCTAGCTTTCCATTATCCGAAGGACAATCCCATGGAGCAGCAAGGCATCCGGATCAATCGATCCGAGACGCCCGCCGAGGCGGGCGACCTGGACGCACTGATCCGTGACCTCGACGAGCAGGTCGGCGCCGTCCTGACGTCGGGTTACGAATATCCGGGCCGCTACTCCCGATGGGACATCGGCTACGCGTCGCCGATCCTCGTGCTCGAGGCCCGGGGGCTGACGCTGACGATTTCGGCGCCGGGTCCGCGCGGTGAGGTGTTGCTGCCCGCCATCGCGGCACATCTGAAGGCCGACGGGCTGCGGGTGGAGCTGTCCGGCAAAACCATTGTTTGTTTGGTACCGCATAGCGCGGAGCCCGTGTTCGAGGAGGACCGCAGCAGGCGCCCGTCGGCGTTCACCGCGATCCGCAGCCTGCTGCGCCTGCTGCACGCACCGGCCGAGCCGCACCTGGGGCTCTATGGGGCGTTCGGCTACGACATGCTGTTCCAGTTCGAGCCGATCGACCTGCGCCTCGAGCGGCCGGCCAACCAGCGCGACATCGTGCTGCATCTGCCCGACCGGCTGCTCGTCATCGACCAGCAGAAGCACACCTCGACGTGGTACTCATATGAATTCGAAGCGGACGGCAAGTCGACCGAAGGCCTTGCACGGCAACCGGTTAATGCCCCCAAGACGGAGCCGGCGCCGCTGCCCGAGCGGATGCCGTCGGGCGCCTATGCCGAGATAGTGCACAAGGCCAAGGAATACTTCGCCCGCGGCGACCTCTACGAGGTGGTCCCGGGCCAGCCGTTCTACGCCCGGTCGGCGGTCAACAGCGAGTTCTTCAACCGGCTGCGCCACCAAAACCCGGCTCCCTACGGGTTCTACCTCAACCTCGGCGAGGACCAGCTGGTGGGCGCGTCGCCGGAGATGTTCGTGCGGGTGGACGGGCGCAGGGTCGAGACCTGCCCGATCTCCGGCACGCTGCCGCGCGGCCTGGACGCCATCGGCGACGCCGAGCAGATCCGCGCGCTGCTCAACTCCGCCAAGGACGAGGCCGAGCTGACCATGTGCACCGACGTCGACCGCAACGACAAGGCGCGGGTGTGCGTGCCCGGGTCGGTGCGGGTCATCGGGCGGCGGCAGATCGAGATGTACAGCCGGCTCATCCACACCGTGGACCACGTGGAGGGCATCCTGCGCGAGGACCGCGACGCGCTCGACGCGTTCCTGACCCACATGTGGGCGGTCACGATCACGGGCGCGCCGAAGAAGTGGGCCACCCAGTTCATCGAGGACCACGAGGAGGCGCCGCGGGGGTGGTATGGCGGTGCCGTGGGCGTGCTCAACGTCAACGGCAATATCAACACCGGCCTGACCCTGCGCACCGCGCAGATCCGCGACCAGGTGGCGCTTGTGCGGGCGGGCGCGACGCTGCTCTACGACTCGGTGCCCGAGCTGGAGGAGGCCGAAACCGAGCTGAAGGCGTCGGCACTGCTGCGCGCGCTCAACCCCGACTCGGCCGACGATGAGGCGCATGAGCACATGGTCATGTCCGGCCACGTGCCCAAGGTGCTCGTGGTCGACCATGAGGACTCGTTCACGCTCAACCTCGCCGACTATTTCCGGCAGGCGGGCGCCGAGGTGACCACGGTCCGCTGGGGTTTCCGGGACCACGTGCTCGACGACTTCGCGCCCGATCTGGTCGTGCTCTCGCCGGGGCCGAGCAACCCGCAGCACTTCGGCATGTCGGGCCTGCTCGACCGGCTCTACGGGCTGGGGCTGCCGGTGTTTGGCGTTTGCCTTGGGCTGCAAGGCATCGTGGAGCACGCGGGCGGCAAGCTGCACCAGCTGGCCGAGCCGAGGCACGGCAAGCCGTCGCACATCACCACGCACAAGGGCACCCTGTTCCCGGTCGAGACCGACGAGCTCACGGTCGGGCGCTATCACTCGCTGCACGCGGTGGAGACCGAGGTGCCCGAGGTGCTGCGGGTCACCGCGACCACCGACGGCGGCGTGGTCATGGCGATCGAGCATCGCGAGCTTCCGGTGTGGGCGGTGCAGTTCCACCCGGAGTCGATCCTGTCCTTCGGCGGCGACGGCGGCCTGACCCTGGTGCAGCGGGTCATGAATGCGGTGGCCCAGTGGCAGCAAAACCCGGTAGCCGAGGGTGTCTAGGGTTTACCTTGGCATCGTGAGAAGTCTCGAGAGCCGCTCCCGGATCATCGCGTTGGCCCTGTGCGTCCTGGGGGCGGGCGCGATCTGGTTCAGCCCGGCCGGCGACCTGCGTGGCACCACCCGGGCGGCCAGCCTGGTGGTGCTCGCGGGCGCCGGTGCGCTCATCGCCGGGCGCGGTGTCGTGTTCCGGCGGGTGGTGTCGATCACGATCGTGCTGGCGGGCTTCGGCCTCACGCTCTCCGGCACCGTCACGTCCATCCTGGGCGGGACGCTGGTCGTCATCGGCGGGTCCATCGCGGTCGTCGCCAGTCCCGGCTGGCCGGTGATGGGGCCACGCTACGAGCGTCCCGTCAAAGCGGAAAACAACGACCTGTGGGCCGCACTGGACCGCGGCGAAGACCCCACCGCCACCCCCTAGGCGTGATCGGAGAGCGCATTGACGAGTCGTCCGTGAGGATCCGGGCCGAGATCCAGACGGGCGTGGCGGAGCTATACCCGGACCCCGATGTAGAGGGCGCGTGGACGCTGCTCATCAACGGGGTCGCGCAGTCGCATGTGGATCTGGGCGACCCGCAGCTGATCGCGTTCGACTACGTGCGGCGGATGGCCGACATCGTGGATTCGCTTATGCCGCACGAACCGTTGGAGATGCTGCACCTCGGGGCCGGCGCGATGACGTTGCCGAGGTGCATGGCGCTGCTGCGGCCGGGCAGCCTGCATCGGGTCGTCGAGCTGGACGCGCAACTGCTGTCGCTGGTGCTGGAGTATCTTCCGCTGGACGGGGATGAGCTCATCGAGACCGTCGTGGGCGACGCGGCCGACGAGCTGGCGGCCACGCCCGAGGGTTCGCAGGACGTGGTGGTGTCGGATATCTTCCAGGGCGCGGTGATCCCGAAGCACGTGTCCACATTGGACTTCATGCGCTCCGCGGATCGGGCCCTGCGGCCCGGCGGCCTGTACGTGGCCAACATCATGGACACGCCGCCGATGGAGTTCGCGCGCGGGCAGGCCGCCCTGCTGTGCGAGGTGTTCGCCCAGGTCGCGGTCGTGGCCGACGCGGGCGTGCTGCGCGGGCGGCGGCACGGCAACCTGCTGCTCGTCGGCGCCGGCGAGGACCTGCCGTTCACCCGCATGGCCCGGCGGCTGGCCGCCGACCCGTTCGCTGTGCGCATCGAGCAGGGCGAACGGCTGTCCCGCTGGCTCGGCGGCCGCTAACGCTACATATACAGACAATTATGTGTATAGAGTCATGGGGCGCGGGCCAGCGACCGGAGCCCCCATCCGACGAGGATGAAGATGACACCCAGGCCCATGGCCATCGCCGCCACGCCAAACGCCACCACCGACGTGTAGAGCGACGCGCGCAGGAACGACGCGGTCATGGCCGTCTGCCGCGCCGGATCGTCCCGGCCGAGCTCGGAGTAGGTCTTGCCGCCGGTCGACTCCAGGGCGTGCTTCTCGATCGTGTTGGCCTCGACGTATGCGGTGAACGGGCCCTCGACCTTCTGCCCGGCGAACATGGCGGCGTCGGACGACACCGTGATGTTTTCGGCCGCCAACTGCGAACGGACGGCGAGCCATGTGACGACACCCGCGATGATGAGGATCACGCCGGCGAGCACCACAAGCGTCCCCAAAACGCGAGCCCTGGCCGAACTCCCGGTGGCCATGCCCTTCTCCTTCCAGCCCAGGTTCGCGTCCTGCGTACCCAGAAAAAGCATATTTTCCGCAGCCGCGCGCTCCCCGGGCTTTCGAGGAATCGCCCGCCACGGGAAAAGGGCAGGTGGGAGAGGGGCAGGTGGGAGAGGGCGCATTATGCACCAGGCCACCAGGTGAGGCACGCCATACCCCGGAAACCTTGCGCAACCATGGACTGCCTAGAGTCGGCCCATGGCACCCGGAGACGAGAGCACCGGCAGCAACGTGCTTGACGAGATCATCGCGGGCGTTCGTGAGGACGTGGAGGCGCGTCAGCGGCTGGTGCCCCTTGAGGAAATCAAGAAGCTGGCGGCGGTCGCGGCCGCACCGCGCGACGCCTACGCGGTGCTGCGCCAGCCCGGAGTCGGCGTGATCGCGGAGGTCAAGCGGGCATCGCCGTCCAAGGGCCAGCTCGCGGAGATACCCGACCCGGCCGAGCTGGCAAGCGAGTACGCGGCCGGGGGAGCCCGCTGCGTCAGCGTGCTCACCGAGGGGCGATGGTTCGGCGGTTCGCTGGACGACCTGGCCGCCGTCCGCGCGCGCATCGACGTCCCGGTGCTGCGCAAGGACTTCATCGTGTCGGCATATCAGGTGCACGAGGCACGCGCCTGGGGCGCCGACCTGGTGCTGCTGATTGTCGCGGCGCTGGAGCAGAAGGTGCTCAGCGGGCTGCTCGACCGCATCGAATCGCTGGGGATGACGGCGCTGGTCGAGGTGCACACCGAAGAGGAAGCCGACCGTGCCCTGGAGGCGGGCGCGCGGGTCATCGGGGTCAACGCGCGCGATCTGCGCACGCTCGAGGTGGATCGCTCGGCGTTCGAGCGCATCGCGCCCGGCCTGCCCAACCATGTGATCAAAATCGCGGAGTCGGGTGTGCGCGGGCCGCACGACCTGATCCGCTACGCCTCGGCCGGCGCCGATGCCGTGCTCGTTGGCGAAGGGCTGGTGACCCAGAAGAGCCCGCGCGACGCGGTCGCCGAGCTCGTCAACGCGGGCAATCACCCAGCCACCCCGAGACCCGCGCGTTAGGAGGCTAGGACCATGCAGCCGGATTCGACAGGTCACTTCGGGCCCTTTGGCGGGCGGTTTGTTCCGGAGGCGCTGATCGCGGCGCTGGAAGAACTCGACGCGCACCACCGCAAGGCCATGGCCGATCCCGAGTTCACCGCTGAATTCGGCCGGATGTTGCGCGAATACGCCGGTACACCCTCATTGCTCTTTGAGGCGACACGGCTTTCGGAGCGGGTCGGCGCGCGCGTCCTGCTCAAGCGCGAGGATCTCAACCACACGGGCGCGCACAAGATCCGCAACGTGCTCGGGCAGGCGCTGCTGACCAAGCGCATGGGCAAGCCGCGGGTGATCGCGGAGACGGGCGCGGGCCAGCACGGCGTGGCGGCCGCGACCGCGGCCGCCTATCTGGATCTCGAGTGCGTGGTCTACATGGGCGCGGTCGACGTCAAGCGGCAGTCGCTCAACGTGGCGCGGATGCAGATGCTCGGCTCGACCGTGGTGCCGGTCGACACCGGTTCGCAGACGCTCAAAGACGCGATCAATGAGGCGCTGCGCGACTGGGTGACCAATGTGGATGGCACGCACTACCTGCTGGGCACGGCGGCCGGACCGCACCCGTTCCCGGTGCTGGTGCGCGATTTCGTGCGCGGCATCGGTGACGAGGCCCGGGCGCAGTGCCTGGAGCAGCTCGGCGCCCTGCCCGACGCGGTGACCGCGGCCGTGGGCGGCGGGTCCAACGCGATCGGCATGTTCCAGGCGTTCATCGGCGACGAGACGGTGCGCATCTTCGGGTTCGAGGCCGGCGGCGAGGGCGTGTCCACCGGGCGCACGGCGGCGAGCATCACCGCGGGCAGCCTGGGCGTCCTGCACGGGGCGCGCACCTATCTGCTGCAGGACGAGGACGGCCAGACGGTCGAGTCGCACTCCATTTCGGCCGGCCTGGACTATCCGGCGGTCGGGCCGCAGCACGCATACCTGCACGACATCGGTCGCGCCACCTACGAGCCGGTCGACGACCGGGAGGCGATGGACGCGTTCCTGCTGCTGTGCAAGACCGAGGGGATCATCCCGGCGATCGAGAGCGCGCACGCGCTGGCCGGCACGCTGCGCGTGATCCCGCGGCTGCGCGAGGAGCTGGGCCGCGAGCCGGTGATCGTGGTGTGCCTGAGCGGGCGCGGCGACAAGGACATGCACACAGCGATCGACTATTTTGGACTCCAGTCATGACCCCACTGTTCAAGCGACCGGCTCTCGTGGGCTACCTGCCGGCCGGGTTTCCCGATGTGCCGCAAGGCATCGAGGCCATCAAGGCGATGATCGAGGCCGGGGTGGACGCGGTCGAGGTGGGCCTGCCCTACTCGGATCCGGTGATGGACGGCCCGGTCATCCAGCGCGCCACAGAAAAGGCGCTCGCCGGCGGGGTGCGCACGCGTGATGTGCTCGCCACGGTCGAGGCGGTGTCGGGCATGGGCGTGCCCGTGGTCATCATGACGTACTGGAATCCGGTGGAGCGCTACGGCGTCAACGCGTTCGCCCGAGACCTGGCGGCCGCCGGCGGCGCGGGCCTGATCACGCCCGACCTGATCCCCGACGAGGCCGACGAGTGGCTGGCCGCCTCCGACGAGCACAAGCTCGACCGGGTGTTCCTGGTGTCGCCGTCGTCCACGGACGAGCGGATCGCCATGACCGTCCAGCGGTGCCGCGGCTTCATCTACGCGACCGCGGTGATGGGCGTGACCGGCGCGCGCGACGAGACCAGCAAGGCCGCGCCGGCGCTCGTCGCCCGGGTCAAGGCGGTCGCGGGCACGCTGCCGGTGGGAGTCGGGCTCGGCGTGCGCAACGCGGCGCAGGTGGCCGAGGTCGCGTCCTATGCGGACGGTGTCATCGTGGGCAGCGCACTGGTGACCGCGCTCGGCGAGGGCGGCGCGCAGGGCGTGCGCGACCTGACCACCCAGCTGGTCTCGGGCCTGCATAGGTGACAGAGTCGCGGCACGCCAGCTGGCTGGAGCTGTTCTTCGACCTGGTGGTCGTGGCGATAATCACGGCGGCCGGGCTGGGTGCGCTCACCGCGCACGCGCACGATCCCGCTGCGGACGGCATCCGCTGGCTGCTGTGCGGCGGGCTGGCCGTGTATTTCGCGGCGGTGGTCGCCGGCGGCCTGTTCATGCGGCACCCGCTGCACCGGCTGGCCGTGCTGACCCTGATCGCCGTCGTGCTGCCGCTGCTGCTCGGCTTCTTCGGCCACAGGCTCCTGCCGCCCGCGCTGGCCTGGCTGCTGGTGCTGATCGTGGCGGCGCAGGTGGGCTACGCGATCTGGGACGAGCGCAACTCCCTGCGCCGCCAGAACGGGTAGACCAGCACGACCAGCAGGCTCAGCAGCGGTGCCCGCCACAGCACGAAGTCGAGCACCGGGACGGCGATGGCCGCCACGAACTTCCAGGCCGGCGCCTGCTGGATCTTCTTGCGCGACGCCCACGGCGTGAGCCTCCACGGCTTGGCCAACGACACCCACGCCTGGAACCCCAGCGCCGAGACCATCAGCAGCGAGGCGAACACCAGGCCGTAGCCCGGGTCGCCCCGGTCAAGGTGCACGCCGAGCAGGAACGCGCCCATGTAGAGCTGGCTGATCGTGATGATCACCTTGAGCAGCACCCACCAGTAGCGGAAGTAGCCCCACGGGGTCAGCGCGGCGAGCATGAACCCGCTGAACGCGCCGGACGTGCCGAGCGACTGCAACAGCCGCACGTCGAGCACGTGCGCCATGGCGAAGGCCGACCTGTCGCCGGTGGACAGCCCCCACATGATCAGTGTGGCCAGGCACAGGGCGAGGATCATCCAGCCGATCGACGTCACGACGTGGAACCACACGAGCAGCTTGCGCACCCGTGAATACTCGCGGCTCGGGCAACCCAATTGCATCAGAGGAATCCCGGATGAAACCCTGAGTCAGTGATCCCGCGTGACCTTTCCGAGCGCTTCGAGGACTGGCAGTGGGCGCTGGCCTACCACTGGGAGCCCGGGCTGCCCACCTATCGGCTCACCCGGGGCGATCAGACGCGCTTCGTGAAGGTGCACCCGGTGGGGTCGGGCATCCCCGACGAGGCCAACCGGCTGCGCTGGGCCGCCGATCACTACCCTGTGCCGTCGCTCATCGAGTACGGCAGCGACGGCGACGTGGACTGGCTGATGACCGGCGCATTGCCGGGCGTGGATGCCACGCGGGTGGGCGGTGACCCTTCCCAGCTCGTGCTCGCGCTGGGTCGGGGCCTGCGGCGCTTTCACGAGACTGTGGCACCGGACGAGTGCCCGTTTTGGTCCTCGTCGGGGGATGGTGTGGTGGTCTGCCACGGAGATTACTCGATGCCCAATGTGATGATTGTCGATGGTGAGGTGGCCGGCTACCTGGACCTGGGGTCACTGAGCGTGGGTGATCCCGACACGGATTTGAAGGTCGCGCTCACCAGTATCAGATTCAACCTCGGTGATGGGTACGGCGATCTGTTCCTGAAGGGGTATGGCCGGTAGTGTTCGCACCCGTGATACTCGCGAGCATTCCGAGCCCGTCGACCGCCGTCTGGCATCTCAACCTCGGGTTCGTCACCATCCCGCTGCGGGCCTACGCGCTGTGCATCATCGCCGGCATCGTGGTCGCCTGCGTTGTCACCGACCGTCGCATGCGCAGCCGCGGCGCGCCGCCCTGGGCAGTGCTCGACATCGCCATGTGGGCCGTGCCGTTCGGCATCGTCGGCGCCCGGATCTATCACGTGCTGAGCTCGCCGGACAACTACTTCGGGCACGGCATGGACGGGTTCGTGGCCGCGATCAAAATCTGGGAGGGCGGCCTCGGCATCTGGGGCGGCGTGGCCGGGGGCGCGCTCGGGGCCTGGATCGCGTGCCGCCAACTGGGCATGAGCTTTTCCTTCGTGGCCGACTGCATCGCGGTCGGGCTGCCGCTCGCTCAGGCGGTCGGGCGGCTGGGCAACTGGTTCAACAACGAGCTCTACGGCGGGCAGACCACCGTGCCGTGGGGCCTGCAGGTGCACCAGATGTCCACCGGGCAGGAGGGCACACCGGTCGGCACCGCCATCCTCGGGCCCGACGGCCAGCCCCTGCTGAAGGAGGGTCTGTACCACCCGACGTTCCTCTACGAGCTCATCTGGAACCTGGGCGTGGCCGGGCTGGTCTTCTGGCTCGACCGCAAATACAAGTTCGGCAAGGGACGCGCGTTCGCCCTCTATGTCATGGCATACACGGCCGGGCGGGTCTGGATCGAGATGATGCGCACCGACGAGGCCGAGATCATCGGCGGGCTGCGGCTCAACGTCTGGACCTCCATCATCGTCTTCCTGGGCGCGCTGGCCTACTTCGTGCGCGTGCGCGGGCCGCAGGAGTTCCTGCTTCCCGCGGCCGACGGCAAGGGTTTCCGCTCCGTGACCGAGGAGGAATACCTGGCGTCGAAGGAGGCCGGCGACAGCGCCGACCTCTCCGCCGAGGCCGACCCGCCGCAGCAGTCCCCGTCCGACGATCCCGATGCGGATCCCCCACAGCAGTCCGACGCGCACGCCGAGCAGGCCGAGAAGGAAGACAAAGCGAAAACGGATGTATAGCGCGGTAGTGGTCGGCGCCGGCATCGGCGGTCTCGCGGTTGCCGGTGCGCTGGCGCGCGCCGGCTGGCGGGTGACCCTGCTCGAGCAGGCCGACCGGCTACGGCCCGGCCGCGCCGCGCTGTTCCTGTGGCCCAACGCCGTCGCGGCCCTCCGCTCGCTGGGCCTCGGCGCCGGGCTCGACGCCATCGGCACGCCCGTCCCAGCCGGCGGGGTCCGCCGGCCGGACGGGCAGTGGCTGGCGCAGCCCGGTTCCTCGGCCGCGCCAACGACGACGCTGCCGGTCGTCACGCACGCCGAAGACCTGCACGACGCGCTGATCGCGGGGCTGAGCGACCGCATCGACATCCGCACCGGCATCACGGTCCGGACCGTCCACTTGCGACAGGGCGAGCGCCCGCACGTGGGCGATGGCAAAAACGAGTGGGACGCAGAGCTGATCGTGGCCGCCGACGGTCCCGAGAGCGTGGTCCGCTCCCGCCTGGCGCCCCGATCGATGGCCGTGAGCTCGGGCTACGCGGCCTGGCGGGCGGTGATCCCGTGGTATAGGGCGCCGCAGCTGCCCGCGTCCGCGCTCGGCGGCGAGCACACGATCGGCGGCGGATACCGGTTTCAGGCCGTGTCGCTGGGGCAGCGGGGCAGCGCCGGCGGCTCGTCGCGCGGCGGCATCTACTGGACCGCCTCGGTCGCCGGGGCCGCCCGGCCCGAGCCGCCCGCCACCCAGCTGACCCTGCTGCGCCGATGGTTCGCCGGGTGGCACGCGCCGATCGGCGACCTGCTGGCCGCCACCGAGCCCGACGACCTTTACCAGCAGGACGGGCGGCAGTTGCGGCCCATCCCCAACGATCTGGCGTTCACGTGCGGGCTCGGCGGGTTCGTGCTGCTGGGCGACGCGGCCCATGCCATGCCGCATCACCTCACCCAGGGCGCGGGCCTGGCGCTGGAGGACGCGGCCGTCCTGCGCCACCTCGTCGGCACCGGGGGCGCGTCGCTCGAGTCCGCGATGAACACCTATTCGGCGCAGCGCGGGACCCGCATCGCCAACGTGGCGCGCCAGACGCAGCGCGTCGGGGCCATCTTCGCCCCGCCCAAGGGCGCCTTCTTCACCCGCACCCGCGAACGGGCCGTGCGCTCGCTCGCGCCGCGTGTGCTCGAAAAGTCCACCGCCGCCGCGGCCGACTGGACCCCGCCCGCCTAGTCCGCCGTCCCTGCCGGGACCACCCATTGCGTCTGCTGGCCCGTCACGGCCGCGATGTGGTCGAAGTCGCGGTCGTAGTGCAGGACGATCGCGCCGTAGTGCTCGGCGATCGCCGCAGTGATCAGGTCGACGACACCCGCCGCACGATGCTGACTTCGCTTCGCGAGCATCGCCTGGACAGCTCTGGCCCGCGTGGACACGGATGGGACCGGAGGGAGATCGACAAGGTTTTGTGTCCGGAGCGCGGCGGTTGTCGCATAGTCCTTTGGGCTCGTCGATGAGTAGAGCACCTCCAAATCCACGGTCAGACAGGTGGCCAACAGACCGAGCCGCCCGAGCCTGACCAACTCAGCGCGGACAGCGGTGTGGCCCGTGCGGGCCGTCGCGCTCGTGTCGGCCAGATAGAGGCCGGCCGGAATCACCTACGGGCCTCGGCTCGCAGCTGGGGATCTGCCAGATCAGGGGTGCCCCACATCAGAGGGTTGTCGAAGGCCTCGACACGCTTGCGCCGTGAGGCGACGAAGGCCAGAGCGCGGTTGATCGTGTCTACTTTGGAACTGGTCCCGAGCTCCCGAGCCGCGGCCGTCAGGAGCTCATCATCGAGATCGACAGTGGTTCTGCTCATGGAGCGAGGATAGCTTCAATAGCATAAATGATGCCAGGTCTTATGCTCAGTAGACTTAGTTCCGGCGTGGTGCGCCGAGGAGCGGGGCGAGGCGGGTGGCGAGGTTGCGGGTGGCGATGCCCAGCCGGGTCGACGGGATCAGCAGGTGGGAGGCCGGGACGACGCCGCGCTGGCGCGGGGCCACGAGCCTGCGGTGTGCCTGTTCGTAGCGGGCGAACGCCGTCTCGTGATCATCCGGAGCGGACGCCAGCGCCGTGGCCAGGGTGTCGGCGCCCTTGATGGCCATGCTCGAGCCGTCGCCGAACAGCGAAACGCACGAGGCGGCGTCGCCGAGCAGGGCGACGCGGCCGCGCGACCAGTGTGGCAGGCGCACCCGGCTGACCGAGTCGAAATACAGGTCGTCGGAGGCGCGCACCCGCTCAAGCAGCTCGGGCACCCGCCAGCCGACGCCCGCGAACGCGCCGGTGAGCATCCGCTTGTGCTGCGCGGTGTCACGGTAGTCGAACCCGGGCACGGCCGGGGCCCGGAACATGAAGTACGCCAACGCCTTTTCGCGCGACGGATGGATGCCGGCGGCCCGGCCGGGCGTGTTGTACATCACCGCGTCGGTCCCGCCGGTCTCGCCGTCCAGCGGCATCCCGCCCACGTAAACCCCGATGTGCCGGGCGAAATCGGACTCCGGCCCGAACGCCAGCCGGCGCACCGCCGAGTGCAGCCCGTCCGCGCCGATCACGAGGTCAAACCGGCGCTCGCCACCGCGGTCAAGGGTCACGTCCACACCCGACCCGTCCTGTGCCAGCCCGGTGATGGACTCGTCGAACAGGAACTCGGCCCGGTCGCGCGCCGCCTCGTAGAGGATCGACGCCAGGTCGCCGCGCGGCAGCTCGATGTCGCCCGCCCGGGTCTGGATCGGTATCCGTCCGGTGGCGCGCCCGGCAGCGTTGAGAAAGACCAGGCTGGCCACGCGCGTGCGGGCCTCGCGCAGGCGTGCCGTGACGCCCATCCGTCCGGTCACCTCGACGGCGTGCCCGCGCACGTCGACCGGGCTGCCGCTGGACCGCAGGCCCTGGGAGCGCTCGACGACGGTGACGTGGAAGCGGTTTTGGGCGAGCCAGTAGGCGAGGGTCGGTCCCGCGATGCCCGCTCCTGAGATCAGCACAGTTCGCATATGCACACCATAGCTGCACTTAATGCAGAATTGCAATGAGTGCAGATTGGCGCAGAGTGCAGTAAAGTGATCGCATGTCATTGCGGGAGCGGAAGCGGGAGCGCACGCGGCAGGCGATCGTCGACGCGGCCACGGAGCTGTTCGAGAGCCGGGGCTACGACCAGACGACCGTGGCCGACATCGCCGCCGCGGCTGAGATCGGCACGCGCACCTTCTTCAGCTACTTCGCGACCAAGGAGGAGCTGCTGTACCCGGAGAGCGACGTGCGCATCCAGGCGGCCGTGGACGCGATCGCGTCCCGTGGGCCCGGCGAGGGCCCGGCCGAGGTGTTGCTGCGCGCGCTGCGCAACGTCGGCGACGACAGCGACGAGATGGTGAGCCGGGTCGCGGTGCTGCGCATGCGGCTGATCCAGACGGTGCCGGCGGTGCGCGGGCGCGGGCTGCAGATCCAGCTCGACGCCCAGCGCGAGATCGCCCGCCATCTTGTGGAGGCGTTCCCCGGCGAGCTCGACGCGGTCACGGCCGGCGCGCTTGTGGGCGCGTTTGTGGGCGCGGTCACGGGTGCGGTGCAGGCATTGCTGGACAAGGATTCCACCGAGGCCGGCGATCAGGAGCTGGTGCGGGACAGGCTGCGCGAGGCGACGGCGATCGCGCTCAAGCCGTGGACGCGTGGCGACTCGAAACCGCCTGGATAGGCGAGACGAGTGTCACAGAACTGGCCGGATTCACCGGGTTTCCCTGGGTAGGCGAGATAGCGTCGTTGGCTGCCGTCGTGCGGTCAACGACGCCCGTGCACGGCCCTAAATCTTCCCCAATGTCTCACTATGTGGGTCGTGTGATCTACTCGTATCTAGCGTTAGTGAGGCGTTCTTAACGTAGACTCAATCCACCCTTGGGCCGACGTCGTCCCGTTTTCCCCGTGAGACGACGCGAGGAGGCCCGGTGCACTCTCTTTACGACCCGGCATACGAGCATGACTCCTGCGGCGTCGCTTTTGTAGCCGACATCGCGGGCACGCGGAGCCATGATGTCGTGCAAAAGGGTCTGGCCGCACTGTGCCGGCTCGACCATCGCGGGGCACGAGGGGCCCAGGCAAACACCGGCGACGGCGCGGGCATCCTGCTCCAGATCCCCGACGCGTTCTACCGCGCCGTGGTCGATTTCGCGCTGCCCGAGCATTACGTGACCGGGCTGGTGTTCCTGCCGCCCAACGGCTCCGACGAGGCCCGCGCGACTACGGTGCTGGAGAAATACGCGCTTGTCGAGGGCGCCGAGATTCTCGGATGGCGGGACGTTCCGGTGCGGCCCGAAGGGTTGGGCGCGACCGCAGACGAGGCCCGGCCGCGCATCCGCCAGGTGTTCATGAGCGCGCACCGGCTCGACGACTTCACCCCGTTGTCGGGGCTGGAGCTTGAGCGGGTCGCCTACTGCGTGCGCAAGCAGGCCGAGCGGGAGACGCGCGAGCGCGGTGTGGACGCCTATTTCCCGTCGCTGTCCGGGCGCACGATCGTCTACAAGGGCATGCTCACGCCCGACCAGCTGACCACGTTTTTCCCGGATCTGTCCGACGAGCGCGTCACCTCCGCCATCGCGCTGGTGCATTCGCGCTTCTCCACCAACACCTTCCCGAGCTGGCCGCTGGCGCACCCCTATCGCTTCATCGCCCACAACGGCGAGATCAACACGGTGCGCGGCAACGTCAACTGGATGCGCGCCCGTGAGGCGCTGCTGGACAGCCCGCTGTTCCCGGGGTCGCTCAAGCGGCTGTTCCCGGTGTGCACACCGGGCGGGTCCGACTCGGCCAACTTCGACGAGGTACTCGAGCTGCTGCACCTGGGCGGGCGCAGCCTGCCGCACGCGCTGCTGATGATGATTCCCGAAGCGTGGGAAAACGACCCGATGATGGACTCGGCCAAGCGGGCGTTCTACCAGTTCCACTCCAGCCTGATGGAGCCGTGGGACGGGCCGGCGAGCATCTCGTTCACCGACGGCACGGTCGTGGGCGCGGTGCTGGACCGCAACGGGTTGCGCCCCGGCCGATGGTGGCGCACCAGTGACGGCCTGGTGATCCTGGGCTCCGAGGCGGGCATGCTCGACCTCGACCCGGCGACGGTCGTGGCCAAGGGCCGGCTCGAGCCGGGCAAGATGTTCCTGGTCGACACGGCCGCGAAGCGGGTCATCGAGGACGACGAGATCAAGCGGGAGCTGGCCCAGGCGCGGCCCTACGAGGAGTGGCTGCACGGCGGGCTGATGCACCTGGAGGGCCTGCCCGAGCGGGAGCACATCGTCTACACGCACGACTCGGTGCAGCGCCGGCAGCAGACCTTCGGCTACACCGAGGAAGAGCTCAAGCTCATGCTGGCCCCGATGGCGCGCGCGGGAGCGGAACCGTTGGGCTCCATGGGCACCGACACCCCGATCTCGCCGCTGTCGACCCGGCCGCGGCTGCTCTACGACTACTTCCACCAGATTTTCGCGCAGGTGACCAACCCGCCGCTGGACGCGATCCGCGAGGAGATGGTGACCAGCCTGGCGTCGACCATCGGGCCGGAGGGCAACCTGCTCGACGTGGGTCCGGCCTCATGCCGCCAGATCGTGCTGCCGTATCCGGTCATCGACAACGACGAGCTCGCCAAGATCCTGTCCATCAACGAGGACGGGGACATGCCGGGCTTCAATGCCGTGCGCGTGTCCGGGCTCTACAAGATCCGTGAGGGCGGCAAGGGCCTCAGAAACCGGATCGTCGAGATCTGCCGGCACGTGTCGGAGGCGATCGACGACGGGGTGCGCATCCTCGTGCTGTCCGACCGGGACAGCACGGCCGATCTGGCGCCGATCCCGTCGCTGCTGCTGACCGCGGCCGTGCACCAGCACCTGGTGCGCGAGCAGACCCGCACCCAGGTCGCGCTGATCGTGGAGTCTGGTGACTGTCGTGAAGTGCACCACGCCGCCGTGCTCATCGGCTATGGCGCGGCGGCGGTCAACCCCTATCTGGCGTTTGAGAGCGTGGAGGACCTGATCTCGACCGGTGCGCTCGTAGGGATCGCACCGGAGAAGGCGGTCCGCAACGTCGTCAAGGCGCTGGGCAAGGGCATGCAGAAGGTGATGTCCAAGATGGGCATCTCGACCGTGTCTTCCTATTGCGGCGCACAGGTTTTCGAGGCCGTCGGGCTGACGTCCAAGCTCGTCGAGCGCTACTTCACCGGTACGCCATCGAAAATCGAGGGCATCGGGCTGGAGGAGATCCACGCGGAGATCGCCGCCCGGCACGCCGTGGCTTATCCGTTGAATCCGGCGGAGCAGACGCATCGCCGGCTCGAGGTCGGCGGCGAGTGGCAGTGGCGGCGCGAGGGCGAGATCCATCTGTTCAACCCGGAGACCGTTTTCCTGCTGCAGCACGCCACGCGCAGCAAGCAGTTCGAGGTCTTTTCCGAGTACACGCGCAAGGTGGACGAGCTGGCCGAGCGCGCCGGCTCGCTGCGCGGCATGCTCAAAGTCAAGACGGCGCAACCGATCCCGCTCGACGAGGTCGAGCCCGCGAGCGAGATCGTGAAGCGGTTCGCGACGGGTGCGATGTCGTATGGCTCGATCTCGGCCGAGGCCCACGAGACGCTCGCCATAGCCATGAACCGGTTGGGCGGCAAGTCCAACACGGGCGAGGGCGGCGAAGACCCCGACCGCCTGCGGGATCCGTTGCGGCGCAGCGCGGTCAAGCAGGTCGCGAGTGGACGGTTCGGGGTCACGACCGAATATCTCGTGCACGCCGACGACATCCAGATCAAGATGGCGCAGGGCGCCAAGCCCGGCGAGGGCGGCCAGCTGCCCGGCAACAAGGTGTGGCCGTGGATCGCCAAGACCCGCCACGCCACGCCGGGCGTCGGGCTCATCTCGCCGCCGCCGCACCACGACATCTACTCGATCGAGGATCTGGCGCAGCTGGTCTACGACCTCAAGTCGGTCAACCCGTCGGCGCGCGTGCACGTCAAACTCGTGAGCGAGGTCGGCGTCGGCACCGTGGCCGCCGGAGTCGCCAAGCTCAAGGCCGATGTGATTTTGATTTCAGGGCATGATGGCGGGACGGGTGCCAGCCCACTGAATTCGCTGAAGCACGCGGGCACGCCCTGGGAGCTCGGCCTGGCCGAGACGCAGCAGACGTTGGCGCTCAACGGGTTGCGCGATCGAGTGACCGTCCAGGTGGACGGGCAGCTCAAGACCGGCCGCGACGTCATCGTCGCCGCGCTGCTGGGCGCCGAGGAGTTCGGGTTCGCCACCGCCCCGCTGATCGTGGCCGGCTGCGTGATGATGCGGGTCTGTCACCTCGACACGTGCCCCGTCGGCATCGCCACGCAAAACCCGGTGCTGCGCGAGCGGTACACAGGAAAACCGGAATTTGTCGAGAACTTCTTCCTGTTCCTCGCCGAGCAGGTGCGCCAGCAGCTTGCCGCGCTTGGGTTGCGCAGCATCGACGAGGCGGTCGGGCGCGCGGACCTGTTGGAGTTCGCGCCCGCCACCGACCATTGGAAGGCGCACGGGCTCGACCTGTCGGCCGTCCTGGCGACGGTGGACGGGCCGCGCAGCAAGCAGCGCGACCAGGACCACCGGCTCGACGAGGCGTTCGACCAGCGGCTGCTCCCGTTGCTGAGCGGTGAGCGGGTGCGCGCATCGTTTGACGTGCGCAACGTGCACCGCAGCGTCGGCGCGATGCTGGGTGGAGAGCTGGCAAGGAAGTTCGGCTCGCTGCCGGACGGGACCGTCGAGGTGACCCTGCACGGCACGGCCGGGCAGTCGTTCGGAGCCTTTGTGCCGCAAGGGATCACGCTGCGGTTGTTCGGCGACGCCAACGACTACGTGGGCAAAGGGCTGTCCGGCGGGCGCCTGATCGTGCGGCCGTTCGAGGAAAGCCCGTTCGCCGCCGAAGACCACATCATCGCGGGCAACACCGTCCTGTATGGAGCGACGGCCGGCTCGCTGTTCCTGCGCGGGCGGGTCGGGCAGCGGTTCGCCGTGCGCAACTCCGGCGCGGTCGCGGTCGTCGAGGGCGTGGGCGACCACGGATGCGAATACATGACCGGTGGGACGGTGGTGGTGCTCGGCCCGGTCGGGCGCAACTTCGCGGCCGGCATGTCGGGCGGGACGGCATACCTGCTGGATCTGGACCCCATGCTGGTCAACCGGGAGCTGGTCGACCTGCGCCCGGTGGGCGATGACTCGCTGCTGCGCTCGCTGATCGAGCAGCACTACAAGGAGACCGACTCGGCCCTGGCCGAATCGCTGCTGTCGGATTGGGATACGTCGCGCTTCACCGTCGTGGTGCCACGTGATTACCAGCGTGTGCTCGAGGCGATGCGCCTGGCCTCCTCCGAAGGCCGGGACATAGACGCCGCGGTCATGGAGGTGGCCCGTGCCTGACCCCAACGGATTCCTGCGCTTCGACCGGCGGCTGCCCGCGCGGCGGCCCGTGCCGGTGCGCATCATGGACTGGGACGAGGTCTATCCGCCCGCGCCGGCGGAGCTGGTGGTGGAGCAGGCGTCGCGGTGCATGGACTGCGGCATCCCGTTCTGCCACGACGGGTGCCCGCTGGGCAACCGCATCCCCGACTGGAATGACCTGGTACGCACCGGAAACTGGGATTTCGCGCTGGAGTCGTTGCACGCCACCAACAACTTCCCGGAGTTCACCGGGCGGCTGTGCCCGGCGCCGTGCGAGGCCGCGTGCGTGCTCGGCATCGGGCAGACCCAGCCGGTGGCCATCAAACAGGTCGAGGTGTCCATCGCGGACCGGGCGACGTTCGAGCCGCAACCCGCCGGGTTCTCGTCGGGGCGCTCGGTCGGCATCGTCGGGTCCGGCCCGGCCGGGCTCGCGGCAGCCCAGCAACTGGCACGGGCCGGGCATGCGGTGACCGTCTACGAGCGCGACGACCGCATCGGCGGCCTGCTCCGCTACGGCATCCCCGACTTCAAACTCGAAAAGCACCACATCGACCGGCGGCTCGCCCAGCTCGAGGCCGAGGGCGTCGAGTTTCGCACGGGCGTCAACGTCACCTCGCTGGACCAGCTGTCGCACGACGCGGTGCTGCTCGCGACGGGCGCGCTGATCGGGCGCGACGTCGACACCCCCGGGCGTGGGCTCGACGGGGTACACCTGGCGATGGACCACCTCACGCAGGCCAACCGGTTCGTCGCGTTCGGCGAGACGCCCGAGATCACGGCCACCGGCAAGCACGTCATCATCATCGGCGGGGGCGACACCGCCGCCGACTGTTTGGGCGTGGCACACCGCCAGGGCGCCGCGTCGGTCACCCAGCTCGACCGGTATCCGCTGCCGCCCACCACCCGCGACGACGGCCGCGACCCGTGGCCCACCTGGCCGTGGATCGTGCGCAACTACCCGGCGCATGAGGAAGGCGGCGACCGCGTCTTCGCCGTCGCCGTGCAGGAGTTCATGGGGGACGGCTCGCGGGTCACGGGCATACGGCTGGCCGAGGTCACGGTCCAAAATCGTGTCGCCACAACGGTCCCCGGCACCGAGCGGGTGATCCCGGCCGACCTGGTGCTGCTGGCCATCGGCTTCGCCGGCACCGACCCGCTCGTGCCGCTCACCCAGCGCGGCACCATCCCGTGCGGACCGGATTGGCAGACCTCGACGCCCGGCGTCTTCGTGGCCGGCGACGCCCACCGCGGCGCGTCGCTGATCGTCTGGGCGATCGCCGAGGGCCGCGCCGCGGCCTCCGCGATCCACGCCTACCTCGGTGGCGCCGGCTCCCTCCCGGCCCCCGTCACACCCGCTTCCCGCCCCCTGGCCGCAGCGGTTTAACGACGTTTTATTCGACATTTATTCGACATTTATCAGCGTAGACAGTAGCGTCGGGCGGGTGTTCGAGCCACGTTTCGCCATCACACCCGCCATCACCAAGGCCCTCATGAGCATCGAGGCGGATCGTCAGGTCGTGCTCGAGCTCCCTATCGACGTCGGGGTGCTCGTGAGCCTGCGCAACACGGCCAGGCTTGTGGCTACCCATTACTCGACCCAGATCGAGGGCAACCGGCTGACGCAGGCGCAGGTGATCGAGGCTTTGGCCGGTGCGCACTTCCCCGGGCGTGAGCGCGATGAGGCCGAGGTCCGCAACTACTACAAGGCGCTGGAAAGAGTCGAAAGCCTGGCCGCCAAGGACGGCAGGATCGGCGAGAATGAGTTGCGCAGGGTTCATGGCCTGGTTCTCAAGGGCAGGCCCGCGACATCGCCGTATCGGGATGGCCAGAACGTCATCCGTGATGCCGTCTCAGGTGGGATCGTCTATATGCCGCCGGAGGCCGTCGATGTGCCTGGCCTCATGGGGGAGCTCTTCGAGTGGATCAACGCTCAGATCGATCGGAATGAGCTTCCAGCCCCCATCGTCGCGGCGGCTGCACACTACCAATACGCCACGATCCACCCTTACTACGACGGTAACGGCCGGACGGCCCGGTTGCTTACCACGCTCATCTTGCATAGGACCGGATATGCGTTGAAGGGCATCTACTCCCTCGAAGAGCATTACGCGCGGGATCTCGGCGGCTACTACGCCGCGCTCACCGTCGGACCGTCGCATAACTACTACCTGGGCCGAGCCGAAGCCGACATCACGGGATTCGTGAGCTACTTCTGCTCGAGCATGGCGGCGGCAGTGCGCGCGGTGCGCGCGCAGGCCGCGAGGGCGGTCGATCGCGGTGGCCAGGATGCGTCGCCCACCCTGCGAAACCTCGATCCGCGACAGCGACGACTGCTCGAGCTGTTTCGCGGGCGCGGAGTCGTCAACGCCGCCGAGATCGCCGCTCATCTTGGGCTGAGCCCACGTACCGTCTCGGCGCTGTGCCGGCAGTGGACGGAAGTGGGTTTTCTCGCCGTGCACGACGCGTCGCGCAAGGGCCGGTCGTATCGTTTGGCGGACAGCTACGAGCGGTTGGTTTCGTAGGAGCATCCTCGCGCGCGGATCGGCCGATCTGGCGGCGGAACAGGGCAAGGTGGTCCAGTCGCTCGTCGTCCACGACCAGCCGGGACCCGCCGGCCTCCCGGCTGAGCAGGACCGCGCCGGCCGCCTCGCGATCGGCTCGAAGCAACCGGCCGAAATCACGGTGTCCGTCGTCGGGCTCGACCATTGACCGCCTCCCGTCGGTAGCGCCACTGGTTTGTCACGTGCCGTCCACTGTGCGTCATGTCTGCCACCATCTATGGGCGGGCAACGCCGATCGGCCGGATAGCCCGAAGATCGTGCCATTCCGGTGAACCGCGGATGGCAGGAAAGGGAACTCCAGCAGCCCTCTTGCGGCTTGGATCACAGCTGCGACTAGCATTGCGGAGCGTGACACGCCGAGCAAAAATCGTCTGCACGCTGGGCCCCGCAACCTGGTCGCCGGAGCGCGTCCGGGGCTTGATCGAGGCAGGCATGGACGTAGCCCGCATGAACTTCAGCCACGGCTCGCACGCCGACCACGAGGTCGCGTATCGGCGCGTGCGTGAAGCGGCGGCCGCGGCCAACAAGGCCGTGGCGACCCTGGCCGATCTGCAGGGCCCAAAGATCCGGCTCGGCAAGTTTGCCGACGGACCGCACGAATGGCGCACCGGTGACAGCGTGGTCATCACGAGCGACGACATTCTGGGCACCGCCGACAGGGTCTCCTGCACCTACAAGAAGCTTCCCGACGAGGTAAAGGCCGGCGACCGGCTGCTGATCGACGACGGCAAGGTGGCCGTCGAGGTCGTCAACGTCACCGGGCCCGACATCCGGTGCCTGGTGATCGAGGGTGGGCCGGTCTCCAACAACAAGGGCGTCTCCCTGCCCAATGTGGCCATCAGCGTTCCGGCGATGTCCGACAAGGACGCGGAGGATCTGCGCTTCGCCCTGCGGCTGGGCGTGGACTTGGTGGCGCTGTCGTTCGTGCGCTCGCCCGACGACATCAAACTCGTGCACGCGATCATGCAGGAGGAAAACATCATCCGCCCGGTGATCGCCAAGATCGAGAAGCCGGAGGCGGTGACCAACCTGGAGGCGATCGTCGACGCGTTCGACGGGCTGATGGTGGCGCGAGGCGACCTGGGCGTCGAGCTGCCGCTGGACCAGGTGCCGCTGGTGCAGAAGCGCGCGGTGCAGCTGGGCCGCGAGTTCGCCAAGCCGGTCATCGTGGCCACCCAGATGCTCGACTCGATGATCGAAAACTCCCGCCCGACCCGGGCGGAGGCGAGCGATGTCGCCAATGCCGTGCTGGACGGCGCGGATGCGGTGATGCTGTCCGGCGAGACAAGCGTGGGTAAATATCCGGTGCTGACGGTCGCCACGATGGCCAAAATCGTGACGACGACGGAGGCCGGGCATGTGGGCGTGCCGCGGCTGCAGCACGACCCGAGGACCAGGGGCGGGGCGCTGACCGTGGCGGCCTCGCAGATCGCCCGGGCCGTGGGGGCCAAGGCGCTGGTCGCGTTCACGGTGAGCGGTGACACCGTGCGCCGGCTGTCCCGGCTGCACTGCGAGCTGCCGCTGCTGGCGTTCACCCCGCTGCGTGAGGCCCGCGACCAGCTCGCGCTGTCGTGGGGCGTGGAAACCTTCCTGATGCCGTTCGTGCACCACACCGACGACATGTTCCGCCAGGTCGACGAGATGCTGCTGGGCATGGGCCGGGCCTCGGTCGGCGACTACGTCGTGGTCGTCGCGGGCAGCCCGCCCGGCACCCCCGGCTCCACCAACACGCTGCGCGTGCACCAACTGGGATCGCTGGCGGCGCCCTAATGGTCAGAGCGCCGGGTTTCAGGACCGGAGACGGCGAGGAAGCCATCTCCGGGCAGGCGTCGGTCGACGCGCTGGTGACACTGCTCGACCTGGCGCAGGTGGAGGAGCTTCACTTCCGCGGCCAAAACCCGTTGGTCGGGCCGATCCGGGTCTACGGCGGGCAGGTCGCGGCCCAGGCGCTGGTGGCTGCGGGGCGGACGATGGATCCGAAACGGCTCGTGCATTCACTGCACGGATATTTCGTGCGGCCGGGCGACCCGGCGGAGCCCATCGACTATCGCGTGGAGCGGATCCGCGACGGGCGGTCGTTTTCGGTGCGCCGGTCGGTGGCGCTGCAGGAGGACAAGCCCATCTTCTTCATGTCTGCTTCGTTTCACGTGCAGGAGAAGGGGCTCGACCATCACGATCCGCCACCGGCCGACCTGCCGGGGCCGGAGGAGACGCCGACGCTCGACGAACTGATCTCGCACTATCCGGAGCGGATCGGGATCTGGAAGGCGATGCCGCGCCCGTTCGACGTGCGATACCTGGGCGAGCCCGGATGGCTGCGCCCCGGCGACCGGCGGGCCGACCCGCACAACCGGGTGTGGATGCGCATGGACGGCAAGCTGCCCGACGACCCGCTGCTGCACGCGTGCATGCTCACCTATGCGTCCGACATGACCCTGCTCGACTCCGTGCTGTCCGTGCACGGTGAGGTGTGGGGGCCGGGCGGGGTGATCGGCGCGTCGCTGGATCACGCCCTGTGGTTCCACCGGCCGTTCCGCGCCGACGAGTGGTTCCTTTACGACTGCTGGAGCCCATCGGCGGGCGGCGGGCGCGGCCTTGCCACCGGGAAGATGTTCACCCGAGACGGTCGGCACATCGCGACCGCCGTCCAAGAGGGACTCTTGCGCCGCGTGGGAGGCTAGCGGCATGGACCTGGTGAAGCTCGACGAAATCAGGGCGGCGGCTTTACGCGTACCAAAAACAAAGCTTTTAGGTTTTAAAGACGATCTATGGCTGAAGCCGGAGTGCCAGCAGCCGACCGGGTCTTTCAAAGTACGCGGCGCGACCAACGCGATCGCCGAGCTCAAGCCGGAGGCGGTCGTCACCCACTCGTCGGGCAATCACGGTGCGGCGCTGGCATACGCGGCCAAGGCGGTCGGCGTGCCGTGCACGGTGATCGTGCCCGACGTGGCGCCCGCGGTGAAGGTCGAGGCGATCCGCTCGCACGGCGCCGAAATCGTCACGGTGACACCGGATCAGCGGCTCGCGGCGGCCGAACGGCGTGCGGCCAAAACGGGGGCCACGCTCATCCCGCCGTTCGACAACCGGCACGTGATCGCGGGGCAGGGCACGATCGGGCTCGAAATCCTCGACGAGCTGGCCGATGTCGAAGCCGTGCTCGTGCCGATCGGAGGAGGCGGGCTCATCTCCGGAGTGGCGACGGCGGTCAAGTCGCTGCGGCCACAGGTGAAAGTGATCGGCGTCGAGCCCGAATTGGCCGCGGACGCGCAGGAGAGCCTGCAGCGCGACCGGCTGACGACCTGGGGGACCGACCTGACGTATCGGACCGTGGCCGACGGTGTGCGGACCGGCCTGTCGCTGCTGACATTCGCGCACCTGCGGCAATATGTCGACGACATCGTCACGGTTTCGGAGGACGAGATCCTGCGGGCGGTGGGGGAGCTGGCCAGGTTTGGCACGGTCGCCGAACCGTCGGGAGCGCTGACCACGGCGGCGTATTTGTACAGGCGTGGATGGCTGCCGGGCGGCAAGACCGTGGCGGTGATCTCGGGCGGCAACATAGACCCCGAGTTGCTGCGAAGGTGTCTCGCTTAAGCTGATCGTATGCGTCTTTCCGCCCGGGTGGATTATGCCCTCAGAGCCGTCCTCGAGCTAGCGGAAGGCGGGCCGGCGCCCGTCACCGCCGACAGGATCGCGCGAGCGCAGGAGATCCCGCCCAAGTTCTGCGAGAGCATCCTGCTGCAACTGCGCAGGGGCGGCGTGGTCTACGCGCAGCGCGGGCCGGAGGGCGGATACTGGCTGGCCAAGCCCGTTGACCAGATCTCGCTGCTGGAGATCATCGAGGTGATCGACGGGCCGCTCGGGTCGCCACGGGCATCTTCACGGGCCTCGTCGGGCGGCGGCGCGCTGGCCAAGGTGTGGGCGGCGCTGGAGGACGCGGAGCGGCGCATCCTGTCCGAGGTGACGATCGCGCACGTCGTCTCAGGCGAGCTGCCCGTAGCTCTCGTATAGCGTCTCCACCGTCTCGCGGATCAGCTTGCGCAGCTCGGCCGGCTCCTCGACGATCACGTCGGCGCCCAGGCGGAGAAGGTCACCGTGGGCGTGGCCGATCTCCTCGATGGGGATCGTGGTGGTGACCCATTGCTCCTGGTGGCCGCGATCGTCCACTTCGGACGCGTTTGCTTTGGCGTGCTCCGCCACGGCGCGGCCGAACAGGTCGTGCAGGCGTTCCAGGCCGCGTCGGGAAAGGCGGACCGTGGCGAAACCGCGCAGGCGGCGCGACTCGAATTCGTCCAGATAGGACTGCCAGTAGTCGGTGAGCTGAAAATCGGGCGGGCGTTCGAACTGTTCGTCGAGCGGATGCAGCTCCAGGATCTCGGAGACGCGGTAGGTGCGGGGATTTGGGCCTGACACCAGATACCAGCGGGCTCCTTTGAGGACCAGACCAAGCGGCTCCAGCGTGCGCACCACCTCGCGCGGCGCCTCCCAACGCCGATAGCGGACCCGGACGCGGTGCTGGCCCCAGACGGCGTCGGCCACGGCGAGCAGATGCGGGACGTCGTCTGGCTGGCGATACCAGCCCGGGACGTCGAGATGGAAACGCTCACGGATGCGCCCGGCGCGGTCACGCAGCTCGGCGGGCAGGGCGGCCATGAGCTTGAGCTGCGCGGCGGTCACCACGGCGCCCAGGCCCAGCTCGGCGGCCGGGCCGGGCAGGCCGGCCAGAAACAGCGACTCCGCCTCGTCGGTCGTCAGGCCGGTGAGCTGGGTGCGGTAGCCGTCGAGCAGCTGGTAGCCGCCCGACCAGCCGGCGTCGCCGTAGAGCGGGACACCGGCGGTGTGCAGCGACTCCACATCGCGGTAGATCGTGCGGACCGAGACCTCGAGCTCGTCGGCGAGCTGCTGCGCGGTCATGCGGCCGCGGGTCTGCAGGAGCAGCAGGATGCTCAGAAGCCGGGACGCGCGCATGCCCCTGACACTATCTGTCAGTACTTCGGCCCCACATAGGTATCCATGATGGCGGCCGCTTCGCGCTTGGCGACCGAGATGGAGTCGCGGCGGGTGCGCCCGTGGGTTTCCGTGGGGTTCCCGGGGCTCGGCCGTAGCGTTTCGAACGGCGGGTGCGCTCGTGGGTTTTCCGTGGGGTTCCCGGGGTTCGGCCCCGGGGCAAACATCGAGACTTAGCGAAGCCGACCGAAGGCCGGCGAGCAGGGTGCCGGGAGCGGGAGTCGAACCCGCACGCCCTTTCGAGCAATGCAGTTTGAGTGCATCGTGGCTGCCATTACACCATCCCGGCAGGTCAGCCCATGGATTAGGTTTTGCGCCAACCCCTGAAGCTTCGGATACTGTACCCGACTACGCTCATGGGTAGGAAACGGCATTCGGTGTTGTAGGAGTGGTTCGGGTGACGACCGAGGGGCAGGCTGGTGCGGCACGCAAGCGCGTGCTGATCGCCGAGGATGAGGCGCTGATCCGGCTAGACCTTGCGGAGATGCTCGCCGAGGAGGGCTACGACGTGGTGGGGGAGGCGGGCGACGGCGAGACGGCCGTGCGTCTGGCCGAGGACCTGCGTCCGGATCTGTGCATCCTCGACATCAAGATGCCGATTATGGACGGATTGGCGGCGGCCGAGAAGATCGCGGGTGCGAAGATCGCACCGGTGATCATTTTGACCGCGTTCAGCCAGCGGGATCTGGTCGAGCGGGCGCGTGCCGCGGGTGCGATGGCCTATCTGGTCAAGCCGTTTCAGCAGAGTGATCTGGTGCCGGCGATCGAGATCGCGATGTCGCGTTTTGCCGAGGTGGCGGCGCTGGAGGCCGAGGTGGCCGGGCTGACCGATCGTTTGGAGACGCGCAAGGCGGTGGAGCGGGCCAAGGGCGCGTTGATGACGCAATATGGCATGACGGAGCCGCAGTCGTTCAAGTGGATCCAGCGCACCGCGATGGATCACCGCATGACCATGCGCGAGGTGGCCGAGCGAATCATTGAGGAAGCGCAACAGGCCGAAGCTTCGTAAGATCTGCCGCATGCGCATCACCCGTGCGGTAGTCGTGTGCGTCCTGCTCCTTGCTGCGGCCTGTGAGGCCGCGGCCCCGCCCGACCTGGTGTGGAGCCCGGTCAGCCTGCCCAATCCGCCCGGTGAGGTGGCGCGCCTGCTTCCGCGCGAGGCCGTGGCGTGCGGCGGCACCTGGTGGGTGGTGGGCGGAGTCGCCGATGCCGCGGGCGGGACGCGACCGGCCGTGTGGACATCGACCAACGCCACTTCGTGGACCTCCGTCAGGCTCGCGCCGAAGTCGTACTACGGCGAGCGCAGCGTGCTTTACGCGGCGGCCTGCCACGACTCCAAATTGGTCACGATCGGCGGCAAGTCCGGTGGGGCGCATGGTAATCCGAGGATTTCCACTTGGTACCAGCTGGACGACGGCTCTCTGTCCGAAGTGGAGGCCTACTTCGAGCTGTTCGGCGGCAACACCATGGTCCGTGCCGCCCGGATGGCGGGTGGCCCGCGCGGCTGGATGATCGCGGGGAGCCGGACGACCGGGGCGGCCGTGTGGACCTCGCCCGACGCGAAGGCCTTCACGCTCCGCGAGGGCGTGCCCGAGCTGCGCAGCGACGATCGCGGCGACACGTGGGCGCTCGACGCGCTCGCGACCTCGGCTGGCTGGCTGATCTGCGGCGGGGTGCGCAAGGGCGTCTATGGCGACCCGCTGCTGTGGACGTCGCCCGACGGGGTGTCGTGGTCGCGCCTTGCCCCGCCTGCCACCGACGAGCACGAGGAGGTGCAGCGGCTGCTGGCCGGCGACGGTGGCGTTATATATGGGCTCGGTCTCAAGGGCGGGGCCTTCGCGGTGTGGCGGATCGAGGGCGGTTCCGCCACGATCATCGGCTCGTTTGGGCAGCGTGCGCAGACGGGTGTCGCCGCTGCGGTGTCCTTCGGCCGGATCTCGGTCGTCTCCACCGGTACCGAATATGAAGTTTGGATTTCGTCGGACCTGGCGAAGTGGCGGCGGGTTAACGGGCCGGCCGGTGTGATGTCCGCGATAGGCGATCGTTACGCGGCTGCCGCGGTGTCGGGTGGGCGGGTCGTCCTGCTGGTCGATGATGGGGTGTCCGGCCGGGCCTGGACCACAGAAATCGGGGCATAACGGGTCAACTTAAGCACCGCATTTGAGGGCCGATCAGGCGTCTCACCAGCTCGCACATGTAAGACACGCCACATCATCATGATAGATTCTGTCGATACGGTGCGAGCCGATAACGGAGAGTGACGGGAGCGGTGCGTGTAGGTTACGTAACGTTTAGGTCAACCCGCCCGCGAAGGTCTTACCACCGGACTGCATCGTGGGATAACGTCCCCGGCCAGACCGACTAATGACCGGTCAGGTTCTGGTGCACACGCATTGCCATACCGGCACGTGATGGCCGGACCGTGGATGGAGGAGGGTTCTAGCCTTGAGGCAGCGAATTACACGCGTGATCGGTGGCGTGGCACTTTTCGCGCTCGTCACCGCCGGCGCAGCGGCATGTAAGAAGGACGACGGCGGCACCGGAGCGACCAATGGTGCGGCTTGCGGCCTGAAGATTGGATTCTTCGGTGCGCTGACGGGCGACAACGCCGGTCTGGTGACGCCGATCAAGCAGGGCGCCGAGCTTGCCCTCGCGCAGTACAACGACAAGAACGCGAGCTGCACGATCAGCCTGGCGGAGTACGACTCGCAGGGCTCGGCCGACAAGGCCCCCGGTCTGGCGCAAAACGCGGTGAGCGACGCCAAGGTCGTGGCGATGGTCGGCCCGGCGTTCTCCGGTGAGTCCGAGGTGGCGAACCCGATCTTCGAGCAGCAGAAGCTTCCGGCGATCACGCCGTCGGCGACCCGGCCGAGCCTGAGCACCAAGGGCTGGACGATCTTCCACCGCGGTGTCGGCAACGACCTCGCACAGGGCCCGGCCGCCGCGCGGTACATCAAGAACGTGCTGAAGGCCGATAAGGTTTACGTCGTCGACGACCAGTCCGCCTACGGCGCCGGCCTGGCCGACGAGGCCAAGAAGATCCTTGGCACGGCGATCGTCGGCTCCGACAAGGTGACCGAGAAGCAGACCGAGTTCGGCCCGACCGTGACCAAGGTCAAGGGCGCCGGCGCGACCGCGCTGTTCTACGGCGGCTACACGGCCGAGGCCGCGCCGTTCCTCAAGCAGCTGCGTGCGCAGGGCTGGACCGGCAAGTTCATCGGCGGCGACGGCATCAACGACGCCAACTTCCTGTCGGTGGCCGGTAAGGACTCCGAGGGCACCATCGCGACCTGCCCGTGCGCCCCGGCGACCGCGGCCAAGGGCACGTTCGTGCAGGACTTCAAGAAGAAGTACAACGCGGACCCGGGTGTGTATGCCGACGTGGCCTACGATCTGGCCAACATCTTCCTCGAGGGCATCAAGGCCGGCAAGGTCACCCGCACCGACCTGCTTGCCTGGCTGAGCACCTACAACAAGACGGGCGCCGCCTCCGGTGTCACGTACAAGTGGGAAGCAAACGGCGAGCTTGACCCGACGCAGGTCGTGGTGTGGGCGTTCGAGGCCAAGGGCAACGCGTGGGCTCCGGCCCAGGAGATCCCGAAGAGCTGACCTTTACGGCCAGTGATTCGGCTTTCGAATAGCGCCGGGGGGG
>JBIOYB010000104.1:0-30224 GCA_044869915.1 Allorhizocola sp. | reverse complement strand
GCCCTCCTCGGTCCCGGCAAACCAGCAAGGCCCGCCGGAGTATTCGGCCCACTTGGTGTCGAAGTTGAACGACTGGACTTCCAGCGGATCGATGATGAGGTTCATGCTGTCGAGCAGGGTCAGGGCCCACGTCGACGGGTCGATGGAGAAGTACCACAGGTTGTCGTCATCCGCCCCGACCGAGCAGTTGGCCACCAGAAGCCGGTTTCCTCGCGCCGACACGCTGTTGATGCCCCGCTGCGCCGCCGGATTGAACACGGTCTGCGACAGCACCGCGCCGGACGGGACGCGCACGAGCGAGACGAAGCCGTCGTCGGAGCCGCATACGACCGTGGCGTTGGCGCCCGAAGCCACCAGCGGGCACATGCCATACATCACGTGCGAGCCGAACGGGTTGACCGGATCGGGATTGCGCAGATCCACCGTCCGCAAGAGAGTGAGCCTGCGTCGTTGGGGATGAAACGACCAGAGCGAGATGAAACCGGTGTCATGCCCGACGACCAGTGTGGAGACGGGCCCGGTGTCAAACCACGAGCCGCTGGTGGCCGTGCCGAGACCGATATCATAGGAGACCACCGATTTCAGCTTCAGATCGCTCCACTCGCCCGTGCCGGTGGCCCACAGCAGGATCGAGCCGGAGTCGTTGGAGGTGGCCAGGCATCCGGCCGGGAGCCGGGTAATCATCTGGACGCCCTGCGACGAGGGCGTGTTGACCGCCTTGGTCACGAGCGGGCCGACGAAGGGCGCGGTCTCGAACGAGAAGATGCTCATCGTGCCGTCCCAGCGGCCGACGGCGAAGCGCTCGCTGTCGAGCCACCGCACGACCTGGGCGAGGTTGAAGGTGGTGCCGTGCTGGGTGATGGGCAGGGCCGACTGCGGTGCGGCGCGGCCGGCCGGCAGCGCCTGCCGGGAGCGCAGTGCGCGCGGGATCGGAGGCTCTCCCAGCAGCCGCGGTGGCTGCGGCGGCGCGGCATGTGCCTCGAGGGGGACTACCGCGGTCGCGGCGACGCCGAGCGTCCCCAATAAAAGTGATCGCCTTGCGAGAGGCGAGGAAGCAGAGTTCGATGTCATGCATCACGCTAAATGCCATACACACCGCAGTCAAGTGATCACATTCTGTGTGAATGTGGTATGTGTCTTTAATGGAGATTTCTGTAGCGAGCGCCGACGACGTGCGCATGATGGGCGAGTGGGCCGCAGACGAGGGCTGGAACCCGGGAAACAGTGACAGACTCGCGTTTGCCGCCGCCGACCCGCACGGCTTCCTGATCGGACGCGTCGACGGCGAGCCGGCCACCTGCATCTCGGTGGTGCGCTACGGAGCCGACTTCGGCTTCCTGGGTTTCTACATCGCACGTGAGCCGTTCCGCGGCAAAGGACTCGGGCTGGCCACCTGGCAGGCCGGGATGCGGCGCATGGCCGGGCGCAACGTCGGGCTCGACGGCGTGGTGGCGCAGCAGGACAACTATCGCGTTTCTGGCTTCAAGCAGGCGTGGAACAACATTCGCTATTCGGGGACGCCGGCACAGGCCACGCCACTGTCCGGAGTCGAAATCGTGGACGCCCGCGCGCTTCCGTTCGACACCATCGCGACTTACGATCGCCGATTTTTCCCCGCCGCACGCGATGCCTTCCTCGCCTGCTGGCTCGCCCTGCCCGGCCACACGGCACTTGCCGCAACCCGACAGGGCCAGATCGCCGGGCTGGGCGTGATCCGCCCCAGCCGCAACGGTTTCCGCATCGGGCCGCTCTACGCGCAATCGCCTGACGTGGCCGCCGCACTGCTCGGCAGCCTCGGCGAGTCGGCCACCGCACCCGTGATCATCGACGTCCCCGAAACCAACCCTGCCGCCATCCGCCTCGTCGAGCTGCTCGGCTTCACCATCGAATTCGAGACCGCGCGGATGTACACGGGTGTCGCGCCGTCGATCGACACGGCCGGCCTGTATGGCATCACAAGCCTGGAACTAGGCTGACCCACCTGCTGATAGGTGGGTCAGCCGAAACGATCGACCGCGCGATCACCGCGGGTCGTGGCTGGGCTGCGCGAGGAGGGCTCCCCCGGTGAAGCGCCAGATCCCTTCGACTTCACGGAACCTCGTCGACTGGATGAGAAGCGCCGGGGGACTGGCAGATGCGATGGCGTCATCCACAGCCGCCTGAATCTCCACGAAATTTGATCTCTCGCTGAACGGCCAGACCAACGGCTTTTCGTCAATCGGCCCAGCGGCAATTCTGATCCGCTCGATCGCTTGCTTGGAAACCTGTGCGAGCAGATAGATCCGCTCATCCAGATCGTCCCTGTTTGGTCGCTCGCCGAGCACGCGAAAATACCAAAACGAGACCGGGTCGGCAAGCTCCGCGACCCCCTCCAAGGGTCCATCGTGCCAATCAAGCAGCACGATGGACCGGAGGCCTAGCCGACCTGCTCCCGCCGCTTGCAGCAGCGCAGAGGCAGCGTCCATTGTCATCGTCTACGTCGTCCGAACAGTCGGTTGAAGATCCCGGACCAGCGCGAGTCTACCGGCCTGGGGAACACAAGCGTGTGGTGATTCGAATCTCGTTTGGTCGGTGTGAAAAAGAGACCAAATCCTGCCTCCTTTATTCGTGCCTTTGTGGCTGCCACCGCATCGAGTGGATTTGACGAGAGCCGCGCGTTGGCGGCACGGGTCGTCACCGAGACGCCATGCCCGAAACCTGCTCGCTCGGCCGCCTCCGATTGGCTCTTCAAGCGGCCCGTGCTCTCCCAACCGGTCCCCCGCCTGACAAACTCCGTGCCAGGTGTGCAGGTACACGCATCTCCCTTTTTCGCGTCACCTGAATTGCAGTTGTGTACGAGGACGGGAGTGTGACCGGGGACAACATAGTAGGTGTGAATGTCGTCCACGGTCAGGTCGCTCATCCACTGAGCACCGGTGCTGTTGACGACCGCCTCGACCGTGACGACAGCGCCGTCATCGATCCCGTGCAGGCGGTGACCCGGCCGCAGGTGCGCGGCCTCGACCCACGCCTTCGCGGTGGCGTCCCAGAACGGGTGATTGGCAGTGGTTTCCAGCGTCTGCCTGGTTTCATCGCCGGCCACGGTCGGGTCGGGGTCGGCCACGACGGTCAGTTTGGTCAGATCGCGGTCGAGGTTGCGGTGCACCACCGTGACCTCGCGCGCCTCGGTGCGGGCGGCCTCGGGGTCGGTGGCCACGACCTTGTCACCGACCTTGACCTCACCGACGGCCTTCTGGCTGCCGTCGGCCATCAGGACGGGCGTGCTAGGCGCGAAGCTGTGGCACCCCTTCTTGGTCGGCGACGTGCTCGGGGTGTCGGCGCGCTTGCCCGCACCCTTGGCGGCCTCGACGGCCTCCTTGGCGTGTTTGGCACCGCGCGCGGCCGCACCGACGGCCCGGCCGCCCGGCACCATGTCGAGGATGCCCATGGCGCAGTCGCCGCCCTTGCCACCCTTGCAACTCTTGTAGGTTTCGATCGCACCGACGGCCGTGGACGCGGCCCCGAGGACGGGCGCGATCGCCTGCAGTGGCGGGATGATCGAGCAGGCTATGGCCGCGACGCCGAGCACGGTCGAGATGGTGCCCGCCTTGTCGTGGACGAACTTGCCGACCGACTTGGCGGCCTTGACCACCGTCTTGGCCACCTTCTTGACCACGCTGGTGACCTTGTTGACGGCCTTGTCCAGCCACTTGGGCCACATGCCATCCGGGTCGCTCGCCGTCACCGGGGAGTTGTTGGCGTAGTTATACCCGTTCATCTGCTGCGGATCCTTGACGTCCATCACCGGATCGACCGAGATGAACCTGCCGATGAGCGGGTCATACTGGCGGGCGCCGAGGTGGGTCAGGCCCGTGTTGTCGTTGGTGCCGCCGACGAAGCCCTTGTCCATTGCGGACGGCCAGGTGCCCGTGGTCTGCCGCAGTGTGCCGAACGGCGTCTCGCGGCGGATCGACGTGTCCTGCCCGACCGCCTTGACGGACACCTGCGCGGTGTTGTGGTGGTCTCCCACCAGCCAGACCACGCCGTCCGCGGCGGTGCGCATGGCGACGATGTCGTCGCCGTGGCTGTAATAACGGGTGCACCTCAGCGTGCTGCCTGCCGTGGTGAAACGCAGCTCCTGGCCAGGCAGATAGAGCGTCTTGCCCGTGGGGTCCTTGCGGATGAGGCGGTTGCCGTCCCCGTCGTAGATATATGACGTGGTACCGGTGGAGTCCACGCTGGTCGCGATTTCCCCTTCGGCGTCCCATGTCATGATCTGCTGCCCGCCACCGGGCGCCGGGCGCTCGATCATGTTGCCGGCGTTGTCATACCGGTAGATGGCGGTCTTGGTGCCCGTGCTGTCCTGGACCGTGGTCCCGGTCAGCCGGTGCTTGCCGCCCGGTACGGTATAGGTGGTCTTCTTATTTCCCGTGGCCGTGTCGTGCTCGACCAGTTCGGTGCGGTTGCCCACCCCGTCGTAACTGAAGCTGTGCCAATACTTCGACGGCCCGCCGAGCGCGCCCGACGTGGGATCGGGCCCACAGTCGCCATTGGACGGTGTCCACGCCTCCTTGAGCTGGCGCAGGTGATCCGTGCGGAAGCACTGGTGGTCGCCGGACACCAGATCCGAGATCTTGGTCACGTTGCCGGACGGGTCGTACTCGAACCGCTGGTCCATCACGTCTGTCGGCGCGTTCTGCCGGCTGGTCCAGATCTGCTTGATCCGCCGGGTGTCGGTCTCGTAGGTGTTGGTGACGTCGACCATCGGGCCGTTGTTGTTGCGCAGGTGCATGGCCGACACTTCGCCGAACGCGGTGTATTGCGTGCCGGGCGTGCCGTCCGTCAGGTTCGCCACATAGGTGGTCGCGCCCAGGCTCGTGCTCAGCGTGGTGAGCTTGCCCAACGCGTTGTAGCCGTGGGTAAGTTGCTCCAAGGGCAGGTCGCCCAGGCCTGGCAGGCGTGTCGTCGCCGACGAGCCGTCCGGGTTGTACGTGTAGGTGTAGGTGTACGTGCCGTCCGTCCCGCGCAGGTCGGGATCGGCGATGGTGTACTTGGTGCCGGTCGGGTGGTAGTCGAGCGTGTAGCCGGTGTGTTCCTTGATGTATTGGCCGCTCGCGTCGTACCGGATCGTCTTGACCACTTCGCCGTAGACATTGGTGCCGTTGGACAGCGTGTCGTAAACCCATTCGACGCGCTTCGTGCCCGTGGTGGTGTCCGGCCCGTTGTGTGAGGACACCTTGCGGCCGATAGTGTCGTAGCGGTACGAGATCCAGTTGCCGTTGCCATCCCGGGTGGCCTCGATGTCGCCGAAGTCGTTGAACTTCGTCAGCGTCGTGCCCTTGTCCGGGTCGATGGCCTCGATCTGCCGGCCCTGCAGGTCGTACTTGTACTCCCACACATTGCTCGCCGCGTCGGTGATCTTCACCATCTCGTCTTTGCGGTTGTACTCGAACATCGTCTTTTCGAAGCCCGAGTCGTTTCCGGGCGCGACCCCGGCGCGGTAGTCCCGCCGCTCCACCGTCTTGTCGTCGGCGTTGACGATCGTCGACGTGGCCGTGCCACCGGTCGGCGGCGTGATGTCGGTGCGGTCGCCGCCGTAGGCCGTGGTGGTGCGCCACTTCTCCGCGCCGCCGGGGCTCGCCGGCGGGGCGTCGATCTTGTGGATGACCGCGGTCTCGCGCCCGGCTCCGTCGAACTGGACCACCTTGATGGCCGGGATGGTGCCCGTCGGCTGGAAGATGTCGATGCTCGGCGCCACCGGCTGGCCGGAGGAGTTGTACGACACGTATTCGTCGTGCGTCTTGAACGTGCGCCCGGCGCTGTCGTAGAAGGTGTCGGTGATGACGGCCGCCCCGGCCCCGCTCTCGTCGGGCTCCTGGGTCTGGCGCAGCCGCAGCAGGCTGTCGTGCAACTTGTAGCTGACCATGTAGGTGCCCGCCGCGTTGATCCGCTTCGTGGTGACGACCGTTGGGGCGTTGTTGCGGATCAGGTACTCGTAGACGATGCTCGGCGCTGCGGTGCCTGCCCGGTTGGGCAGCCACACCTGGGTGAGGCGACCGAGACCGTCGTAGGCAAACTCCACCCTGCGCCCGTTGACATCCGATGTCCAACGAGGCACACCGAACGCGGGCTCCACCTCGGTCAGCTTCGGTGTCCAATTGAGATGGTTGGTTTCCGCCGTCTGGGTGACCGGTCCGCCGATCGCCGGGGTGAATGCCGTGGTGGTCTTGGCGCCCCGCACGTCCCACGATTCGACGACCCGGCCGTGGCTGTCGTACGTCGCGCGGCTGGAGATCTCATACGTCGGCGATCCGGAGTTATAGGCCTTCAGCGTCTCGGTCTTGCTGTCCAGGCCGCGGCTGGGAACGGTGACGTTGTCGCCCACCGTCCATCCGTTCTGGTCGTACGAGGTCTTGGTGTCGCTGATGACGTCGGCGTCGGTCAGCCCGCCGGCGAGCGCCCTGGCGCAGTCGACGGCAAACACCCTCACCTGCGCCGGCGTGTCCATGATCCAAACTGCGGTGTTGCGCACGTAGTCGGTCAGCGTGCACTTCTCGTCGCCCGCGGCCGGCTCGCCCAGTTCCTCGTTCCTGATCGCCATGCCGTAGGCGTCGAACGTCGTTTTCGTTTTGGTTGTCTGATGTGGACGGCCCTTGTCGAGCGATGTCCGTTCGTGCGTGTATTCGGTGTTGACGAAGCGCGCGTGCACGGTGGTGCCGTCGAGCGTGCGGGTCGCGATCGGGGCGGATTGCCAGGGCTCGACCACGTTGGCCGACAGCTCCGGGCCGGGCTGCCCGTTGACCAGACCGTTGTAGGTGACGGTTTCGCGTACCTGCCCGGCGTAGGCGTCTTCGTCATTGATGGCGGGGATGTTGCCGATCGGGATGGCCGGCAGGGACACCGGGCGCGTGCCGGACGGCAGCTTGTCGCCGTGCATGCCGCGGAAGTAGCGCCGCTCCTCGACCTGCTGCGCCCCGTCGGTGCCGTCGCCTTTGACGGTGCGCACCGCGCTGTAGCCGCGCCAGACGGACCAGGTCTTGAAGTCCTTCTTGGTCATCCCGTCTTCGTCGGTGTAGTGCCACGCCGGGTCGCCGACGTAGTCGTAGTGCGTGAGAGCACGGGAGGAAGACCCGAAGATGTCCGCCTCCACCACGTCTGTGACGAGATACTTGTGGAAGTAGTCGTTTATCGGGTCGGTGACGCCCGGTGGTGTCCACTTGACCGGATAGCACCTGAGGGTGTTGTCCTGCAGCGCATCCTTGTTGGGCATGCGCGACCCCGGGACGCAGTCCTTGGCGGAGTAGGTGATGTCGGTCTTGCCGCCCGCCTCGGAGGTGATCGTCTTGATCCGGAAGCGGTTCATCGCCGGATACTGGTCGCCCGCCGTGTCCACCCGGTTGGGCAGATACTGGTGAGTGAAGGTGACGTCGGGGATCGTGGTGCGCGGGCCCACATCGCCGTCCGGCGAGCCGACGTGCGTGATCCTGTCCAGCCACAGCGCCGGCGTGATGCTGTCGGTCGGGTCGGGGAACGAGTGGACGAGCCCCCACTCCTCCACGTCGCGATAGGCCGAGCCGCCCCACACCTGCGTCTTGACCCCGGTCAGGCGCTTCTTGGTCCAGAACGACGGCGAGGTCTGCGTCACGCCACAGGTGGCGGCCGTGCACTCCTGGTCCAGCGGGACGTCGGGCCAGTTCTTGGGGTCGGTGCACGCGCTCAAGCAGCGGTCGGCGACGGTGAACAACACCTGCATGGGCGCGTTGCCGGTCGAGCCGGTGCGCGTCCCATACTCGATCTTCGAAAGGTAGCCATCCCGGTCGTAGACGGTGTCGTCCTCGGGCTTGTTGTTACGCCCGTATTTGTTGGTCTCCTTGGCGTAGGTGAACGACATGGTGTTGCCGTGCACGTCCACGACGTGGTCGAGCTGCCAGCGGTAGGCCTGGTTGCAGAAGGACGCGGCGAAGGTCGCCTGGCGGCACGGCTCGCCGACATGGTTGCCGTAAACCGTGCTCACCAAGGTGGCGTTGGACCCGGCCCGCCCACCGAACCAGTACTGCGTGCCGTCCGTCGTCGTGGCCACCCACCACTCGCCGTCGTTGTCGGGGTTGGGCCCGCCCGTGTCGGGGCCTCCGGTCTTGTGCTCCACCTTGGTGCCGTCGTCGGCGCGCAGGTGCCAGCGGTCGCCGGCCCCCTTGATCAGCTCGCCGGCGTGCCCGGAAAATGAGATGGTGGCGTTGTCAGTGTCCCAGCACTGGTCCCCGGTCTTGACCGTGTTGTTGGCGCCCGAGCCCATGTCGTCAGCGCAGGAGTTGTACTTGCGCTCCACATAGCCGGGCTGCCAGTCGAAGCCCTCACCGATCCACGACGGCTGGTTGTTGGCCGAAGCCATCCGTCCGTCCACACTGGACGACGAATAGCCCAGCGAGACCGACGGCGCCGGCCCGCCCACCGCCGGCGGCATGCGCAGTTCGTAGGACCACGAGAAGTCGCCGGTGTTGCCGCCCGCGTTCCACGTCGCCGAGGGCGACAGCGAGGTGGCCTTGTAGTCACCGGTCGAGCCCGCGGGCGCGGCGGCCAGCGCGAGCAGCGTGCCGCCCTCGGTGCGGTTGAGGACCGGCTCGTCCCCCGCCGTCGGGCCGTGCGCCGGGCTCGCCACGGTGGACGCCCCGGTCACGCCGACCGTCGCGCTCACGGTCGCGTTGCGCGCGTCGTTGACGGAGGCCAGCGGCGTGCCCTGACAGGCGGGCGCCGCCGGTGTGGTCAGAGCGCACTCGGGCAGCTGGATCAGGCGCAGGCGGCTGGACCAGTCGCCGCCGTAGGCGTGCCGGAATCCGGCATAGCCCACGGAGACCTGGACCGGACCGGCGGCGGCGATGTCGTCTGCGCGGCTCACGCGCAGCAGCACGCCGTCGACCCCGGCCGCCTTGGCCTCCTCCCGGCCGAACGCGTGCACCCGTGCCCGCGCCAGCGCGGTCGACTCCACCGTCACCGGCAGCCCAGCCGCGGCCACCGCCAGGTCCGAGCCGCCGCTCTGCTTGCGCTCACGCGCCATCCGCAGGGCAACGTCCACAGTGGACTTCATTGGCCACACCGGATCGGCCGCCTGGAACGGCCGGCCGGTGCTCTCCTGGCCGATCTGCTCCGGCCTCACCGTCTGGCCGAAAACCTTCGGCTCCTCCTGCGGCTTCGGTGGCTTGTAGGGCGCCGCGGTGGCCGGTAACGCGTGGGCGAATGTCGCCAGCAGCGCCACAATGCCAGCCACGACCACGCTTCTACGTGGACTCATGAAGCACCTCCGGTGCGGTAGATCTCGACCTCGCCGAACTGCATCAATCTCAGGGACGTGCCCATGACCCGGACCTTGGAAGCCATGCGCGGGTCAAAGACGAACACCTCGCCGGCGCCACTGGCCGGCCGTGGGTAGCCGGTGCGGCTCACGACGGCGAACCAGCCGTAGCCGTCCCAGGCCTCGATGAAGAAGTTGGCCGGGAAGTTCTCGCCGATGTGGCCGGCATCGGTGCGCGGGAAGAGGACCACGCGGTTGATTTCCTGCCGCGCGAAGCTGAACTCCACCCACTCGTTGTGGTCGACTTCGGTCTGGGAGTACGAGGTGTAGCCCAAGGGCCCACGCACACCGTCGTTGACGTTCGCGGGAGACCAGCCCCACTCCTGCGTGTAGGACGAGACCGCGGCCGGGCCGCACGAGGCCAGGTTGGCCCCCGCCATCTCTGTCGCGAGTGGAGTGACCGGTGCGTACAGCTCCACCTCGGCGAACTGCATGAGGGTCAGCGAAGTGCCCACAATACGCAGCTTGCTGCCGCCCGTGATCGGGAAGGTGAAGCTTCGCACCAAGCCGTCCGTGGGCGTCGGCTGGTTGACCTTGCTGACGACCGTGCTCCACGCGCTGCCGTTCCATATGTCGACGGTGAAGTTGGCCGGGAAGCCGACCCCCACGTTGTTGGTGTCCGTGCGCGGATACAGGTCCACCCGGTTGAACGACTGGTGCGGGAACGTGAACTCCACCGTTTCGGTGTGCGCGGTGTCCTGCGGGTTGGAGCTCCAGCCCAGCGGGCCGCGCACGCCATCGTTGACCGCGGAAAGCTTCCAGCCCCAGATCTCCGATGCGCTCGACGATGCCGTCACAGCCATGCACCGCGCGAGGTTGGGGCCCTTCGCGTCGGCGAGCACCCCGATGTAGGCACGCACCTGGTCGATGTCTCCCTTGAACGGGTGGCTCAGCGCCGTACCGCCAAATCTTTGGCGACCCAGGGCGAAGACACCGCCACCGTCGATCGCCGTCACCGCCGGGTTGGCCGATTGCGCCACCCCGTCGACATAGAGGCGGGAGCGCTTGGCGTTGGCGTCATAGGCGCCCACGAGATGGACCCACTGCCCCGGCACGGCCTCCTGATCGGACAGTGCGTCCACGACACCCGGCGCTGTGGCGCTGTCCGCGCCGGCCAAGGCGAAGACCCACTTGTTGCCGGGGCCGCTGTAGCCGAGCATGAACGCCGCCGTGTTAGTGCCGTCCTGGCTGACCGCGGCCTGCCTGACGCCGTTGGCGGCCGCCAGCTTGACCCATGCCTCCACCGTGAACGACTGGTTGGTGTGCAGGACCGGCGACGCGGTCGCCATGTGCTGGTTGACGCCGTTGAGCCGCAACCCCTGCCCGCCGCCGTGCCCGGCGTCGTTGAGGATGACGTCGCTGACGTTGGGGATGTTGTGGTAGTTCAGGTCGTGGAACAGGCCCGACACGTCGGTGTTGGGGTCGGGGCAGCATTCCAGGTTCCACATGCCGACCAGGCCCGTGCCCAGGCGGCGGGGGTCGGCGATCTGTGCGGCTTCCTCGGCGAGGATGGGCCTGTTCCAGACCTCCACCTCGGCGAGCGAGCCCGCGAACCACTTGCCCGCGGTTCCGCCGCCGATCAGCAGCTTTGTGGTCGTGTCCCACGTGACCGCGCTGCCGATGCTGCCCTCCTCGCGGCCGTCCACATAGATCCGCATGGTGTCGCCTGCCGCGTCGTAGGAGCCGGCGACATAGGTCCACACGTTCAGCTGCGGCACGCTCACCGACTTCGCCGTCTTGACCGTTGCGCCCGTCGTATCGTTGCTGGTGGTCTCGAACACCCATCGATCGGTCGCGCTGTCGAAGCGCAGCTCGAACGCGGATCTATTGGTGCCGCGCTGCATCGCGATGACGCGATCGGCGCCCTTCTGGCCGAGCCGCACCCATCCGCCGACGGTGAAGTTGCCCGCGGTGCTCATCAGATCGTTGATGTCGGCGTAATCGTCCGTCCCGTCGAGAGTGAGCGTCGTGTGCGGGATGTCGCCCGCGATGGTGTGGATCCGCCCGGCCGCGCCGAGTGTGCCGCCGTGCAGGTCGGCATTGCGGCCCTGGTCGGTGTTGTCGCGCAGCGTCGCCGAACCGGCCGCGTCGGCCATGTTCCAGCGGGCGAGCGCGGGCGCGGGCGCGACCACGGTGAACTGATAGATCCGGGTGGACTCGTTGCCGGCCCGGTCGATCGCCGTCACCGTAAGGGATTTGGCGCCGCCGGATTGGGGTGTCCAGTTGACGGTCGGGTTGGCGCCGGTGACCGCGGTGGTCGCGCCGTTGAAGCCCCACCGATACATCACGACGTCGGGCGAGCTGGCGAACGTGAACTGCCCGGCGATGCCGATGCCGCCGCTGGTGTTGCCCGGCGGGTAGGCTGACGAGGTGACCGCCGGCACATCGGGCTTGGTGACGTCGACGACGAATTCGCAGTTGCCCGGCACGTGAGTCACCGGCGAGACGCCGTGCATGCCGTAGACCCCTTGGCGGCTCGGCGCGTCGTTGGACTGCGCGCGGAACGTGTAGACCCCGCCGTCGGCCAGCGGCATCGTCGTGATCTGGCCGAAGGTGTTGTTCGGGATCATGTCCTGCATGCCCCCGCCGATGTCCACAAAGGACGCCGCGGTGCCGCCGCCCCAGCCCGTCTTCAGCGTCGCGTCGGCAACGCCGCTTGCCGCATAGGCCACCCGCCAGGTGCCGGAGTCGCCCCGCCAGCTCATCATGTCGGTCTTGCCGTCGCCGTCGTAGTCGCCCGCCAGTGGGACGTCACCGCTGTTGACCCGCGGGCTGTCCACCGTGCTGCTGCCGGTGATGACGACCCGGAAGGTGTGATTGGACGGACGGTAGTAAGCGATGTCTTCCCTGTTGTCTCCGCCGAAGTCGCCAACCAGCGGCACATCTCCCATGGCGCCGTGGGTCTTCACGAGGGCCTTCCCGCCGTCGGTGTGCGCGACCCACCATTCGCCGGTCCCCGGCCGCCAGATGATCGCGTCATCCTTGTTGTCGCCGTTGAAGTCGCCAGTCAGCGGCACGTCGCCCGGCTGGCCCCATTGGAACTCGGGCAGCGCGGAGCCGTCGGTGAGCCAGACGTACCACTTGCCCTCGGAGGGACGCCAGATGACGGTGTCGTCCTTGTTGTCGCCGTTGAAATCGCCGGCCAGGGGCACGTCCCCGTTGTTTCCCCACGACCGCAACAGAATGGACGATCCGCCGGTGTAGGAGACGTTCCAACCGGCATCGGACGGGCGCCACACCACCGCGTCGGCCTTGCCGTCGCCGTTGAAGTCACCGGTCAGGGGGACGTCCCCGTCGGTGCCCCACTGCCGCACGGGTGCCTGCGACCCACCGGTGTGGAAGATGTTCCACGTGCCGTCCGTGGGGCGCCAGTAGGTCAGATCGTCCTTGCCATCGGCGTTGAAGTCGCCCCGCAGCGGGACGTCCCGGTACTTCCACCGGGCGTAGGCGAAGTGCAGCTGCATGGTGTCGCCGTCGCCGTCGGCCGCGTGCGCGCGCAACGTCGGCGTGAACGTGGGGACGGCGGGACGGTTGACGCCGGTGCCGCACGGCTTGCCGTCAACGGTCAGGACGTCGGGCGTGGCGGGCCGGGTGTTGAGGTTCACGATCAGCCTGGCCGTGAGCGCGTCGTATTTCTTCCAGTCGTCGTCGGTGTTCTCTTCGGCGGCAACCAGACCGTACGTCGCCCACGCCCCGCCGGTGTTGGCGAGGTGCTCCATCTCCCAGTGCAGGGTCGGGCTCGCGAATTCGCTGTATTTGCGCTGGGACTGGCACGACTCGCTCTGATGCGACGCCACCTCGTGCATCCAGGTGGGCTGGTTGTTGGTCCAGTTGGTCCCGGCGTTGAGCTGTGCGTTGATCCGCCATAGCGCTGTCCAGTTGGCGGTCCCGCAGCTGGCCGAGTGCAGCAGGTCGATGGCGAACACCGTGCCGGGCAGGACCTGCTTGCCGTTCAATGGTGCGGTGTCGAACTGGAACAGCGACCGATAGACGTCGTTGAAGCCCGGGGCGCCTCCGACCTTGGCGCAGTTGGTCCCCGCGGGATAACTTCCGGTGCAGTCGGTCCGGTCGTAGCTCCAGTAGGACTGGCCCGGATTAAACCGGTTGATCATCGTCCAGGCGGTCAGGGTCAGCGTGGGGTCGATGTACAACGGAAACTCGGCCGCCGGATCGTCCAAAAGCGACGGTGGCGGTGCCAGGGTCAGGCTCCCGTCGGCGACCGACACCCCGATCGGCGCCGTCAGCGCGGCCTGCCCGGGCCGCGTCAGCGTGCTGCGCTCGCGGCGCGTCCCCCGGGGAAGCTGTGTGGAGGAGTCCCAGGCCAACGGCGCCGGCGCGGCCAATATCGTTGTCCCCGCGGCATCGACCGCGCGCAGTCCGCCGCCCGGCTCCTGCTCCCAGCGCACGCCGGTGGTGCCGAAGCGCACGCTGCGCAGGGCCGGATTCTTCGCGGCGGCGGCATTCTTGACCACCAGCACCTCGGAGAAGCCGGTGGGCAGCGCGGTCAGTACGAGGTCGACCCCGGGCAGCACCTCGGGGTAGGTCGCCACAGCGCCGCTCACGCTTGGCCGGGGCAGCGTGCCCGGCCAGGAGATGCCGAACCCGCGCCCGCTCACCAGCGGGCCCTTCCCGCCGCCGGAGAGGGTCAGCGGCACCGTCGCCGCGACCGGCGACAGCGTCCCGTCCGCGTTGGCCTCCAGCGTGGCGTCGAGCGCCGACCATGTGCCGTCGCGTTTGCGGGCCCGTTGCGGCTGGGCGGCCATCTCCACGACCGTCGTGCCATCAGGTTTGACAAACTCTTGATTTCTTTCGGTACGCCGGGCGAGCACCTCGACCCGTGACGAGCAGCGGCGCGCCAGCGCGGCCGCGGCCAACAGGTCGGCGGCCTCGCTCGCGCAGGCCGGCTCCGGCCCCGCGCTAGCCGCCGTCGGACCGAGAAGCGGCACCCCGGCGCCTAACATGGCGGCGAGTGCGATTGTGGACAGCCAACGATGCGGCGACATTGCGGGTCCTCCAAGGATTTGCCAAAAGATGCCGATCGGCCAAAACGTAAGACACTTCAAGGGGCGCAGAGAAGAAAGAAAGTTGGCGGATAGTCGCCAACTTTCATTCGGGCACTGCACCGTCCTGATTGGACGGTGAACAGCGGCGCAACAGGTTATCGATGTCGATCCAGCGGCGCTGCGCCGCGATCGCGCCGAGCGCGAGCCTGCTCGGCGCGCCGACCCGGGCCATCAGCCCGGCGAGCTGCCGCTCCAGCGTGCGCTTGCCGATGTTGAGCCGCCTGGCGATGGCGGAGTCGGTGTGCCCGGTGGCCATCAACTCCAGCAACGATCGCTCATAATCAGTGGTCACAATGTTCATGACGCTCCCCCGCTCCAGCTCTCCCCCTACGTACCGAGCGGCAAAAATTTTCGCGGCCTACAAATCGACCGTCAACGTTCTCCGGCCGGGTTGTCTCATCAGCACGGATACGCGTCCCGTTCCACCCGCCCAAACTGCCTATATTGGACAATGCGGCTATCGTCGCCGACTGATCGCACAACCGGCCGCTTCCGAAAGTACTCACGTTGCACCCGATGCCGTTCATTCGGCTGCCGATCGTTCGTGAGCTCCCGATTCACCTTGTGACCAACGACTTCGCGCCCATAGCTTCGGGCGTATGGACGGCATCGCGCACGCCTTGAAAGTAGTTGTGGCCGTGGTCGCGGCAATAGTGGTGGCCGTGCCGGCGCCCGCGCGGGCCGAGCCCGATCCCGAACCCGGCATGGTGACCGCCAAGCCTTCCGACGTCTGCGGGTTTGTCCGGGCCGACTTCACCAACGCCGACAAGGCCATCGCCGCACACATCCAAGTCTCGCGCAACGGCAAGCCGCTTCTCCTCTCGCCCAACGGGTTTGTCGGCGCAGGCCGCTCGGCGACGCTGCATGAGGTCGCCGCCAAAGGTGACCTGCTGCGCTTTGCCTGGCTGGTCAACGGCGGCGCCACCGAGTCGCTCGAGCACGTCCACGCCACCCCGGCCGGATGCGAGGAGCCGGATGTCTCGCTGTCCTTCGTGGACGATTGCGGCCTCTATTTCACCGTCGTCATGGACAACAGGGGCAGCGCACCGGCGGACGTGTTGCTCGATGCCCCGGCGCTCCATCACGCCCCGATCCCTGTCCCCGTCGGCAAAGCCACGGTCACCACCCTCGGCACGGCAGGGTCCACGGTCCGGCTCTCGATGCGCAACCCCGGCGGCACCGACTCCGAAGTGGATTCGCTCTCGCGTGGGCCCGAGTGCGGGGTCCCGTGGCCCAAAAGCCCCACGGCCTACTTCCTGCCGGGGTGCGACAACGTCAAGGTCGTCTTCATCGCAGTGCAGATCAAAGGCCTGATGATTGTGTACCGCAACAGCCGGCCGGCCCTGGAGGACACCGTGGACGGCGACATGCACGAGTGGACGGTCACGGCCGCGCCCGGTGACGTTGTCACGATCGATGATCCGCCGCTGGCGACCCACGTGCACGCTCCACCCGCCGGTTGCCCGACAGCACTCGCCGCCGCTTCGGCGGGCCCGAGCCGTGTCTCGTCGCGCCCACGCCCGCAGAGCCCGGCGGAGCAGACCCCGCCCACCGCCTCCTTGGCGGCACCGGCATCGCCGACACGCTCCACCCCGGCGCCGGTGGCAGTGGGCCTTCCCGGCGAGCCCATGCGTCCGGCCTCCTTTCCCTTCGCGGGCCTCGGCATCAGCCTGGCCGTGGTCCTAGCCGCCGTCGGCCTGGTCCTGCGCAGGACGTCCCTACGGCGAAGGCTCACGTGGGCGGAGGCGTCCCTGGCGGTGGCGGGCGCCGTCGCCGTCACGATCACCGGCAGCCTCCCCGGCATGTCGGTGCGCTGGACGGCCCATGCCGATCCTGGCACCCATACCCTCCGAGAGGACGTGGCGCGATGATGGCGGAAAAGTTTGACAGCCGGCGATGGGGCGGGAGCGAGAGCGGGTCGCTGACGATCCGTGGGGTCCTGTTTGACGCGGACCCGAGGGACGCCGTGCCCAACGGTGGGTCGCCCGCACTGAGCGAGATCCTGTCCAAGGTCCGCGTCGGGATGCGCCCGGTGGTCGAGCGCGAGTTGGCCGCGGCACTGGCCGGCCTGCTCGACGTCGACGTGAGTGAGGCGTTGCTCGCCGGCTGGCGCGCCCACTCCGACCTTCTCGCCGCGGCCAAAGCCACCTCCGGCGATCCGGGCGCGGCCGAGGTCGTCGCGCTGGCGACGCACCGGATCGAGTCGAGCTATCATCCGCAGGTCGAGCTCATCGTCAACGGCGTCAAGGCCGCGACCGTGGAGCTGACCGTCGAGGTGGCCGTCGACATCGAAGGGCTGCTGGTCACCGTGCGCGGCGGCCGGTTGGTCACGCTGCACAGCGGCCGCTGCCAGATCCGGGTCACGCTCCTCTACTCCGAGGTGCGGCTCGCCAGCGGCACGGCCACCTTCGACGCGCCCGGGACGGTCGCGCTTGGCGCAGGGATGGATCTCCTCGAGCGCCGCCAACCTATGACATCGGGTAGATGACGCCGATCTCGTTGCGGCGCAGGACATTGGCCCGGCCGTCGAGCTCGACGCGAACGTTACCGGCCACGACCAGATCGACGACGGGCACGCCATCGACGACGAGTGTCCCGCCGATCGCCCGCGCCGACATGCCGATGACGGCTCGCGGCACACCACGCCGATCGGTCACCAGGCGCCAGCCGCGCGGAAACCGGGCGTGCGAACGCCCATCGCGATACACCACCGCCCCGCCGGTCTCGACCGCGAACCCATACTCGACCCCATCGACGCGGCGCGCGTAGCTGACCGCGTCCGCGACCGGGGTCAGGCCGGTGAACCACAGCTCCCCATCGGGCCTGGGCAGGATGCCCGAGAGCCGCTCCACCGCGTCGATGGTCCACAGGATCGCCGGCGAGTACCGCCGCGTGAAGCCCGGCGCGCCCGTCCACGGATCGAACGTCTGCGGGAACCGGTCCATCCGGCACACCGCCTCGAGCACGGCCGCCATCGCCCAGCTCAGCTCGACGAACCGGCCGTGCCGCTCGAAGGCGTGCGGCGCGCGGAGCAGACTGAGGAAATTGGACGGTCCACCCCACGAGTTGCGCGTGTAGTCGCGGTCGAAGCGCGGGTCATCGAGCGCGAGCGACGTGAACGGGTACCGCGCAAAGAATTTTCGGGTGTTGAGCAGGTGCCGCCGCAGCGCCGTAGCGAAAAACGAGCCGTCGCCCACCTCGCACGCGAGCACCCGAAGCAGCACATCGGACGGTACTCGCACAAGACCGCCGTTGGCGTCACGGTCGTAGAACATGCCGTCCGCATCGTCGTAACAGTGGGCGAACAGAGCAGACAAGCTGTTGTCCGCCAGCCACTCCCACGGCGCCGGATCCTCGCCCAGCTCGGCGGCGATCCGGGCCAGATAGCGCCGCTGGCACGCCACGTTGGCCGTCAGGTCGGGCGCGAGGAACGGCAGGATCGGCGAGTCGGGCGCGTAGCGGGCCGGGTCGCCGCCGGGCGTCGTGTCGGGCACATGCCAGAAGCGCGGCGACAGGTCGTGCCCGGTGTCGAAGGCGCAGAAGGCTTCCACGCATCCGGTCGAGCGGGTGTCGCGATTGCGTGCCAGCCACACGTCGTTGCGTGCCATCGCACGATACATCGTCCGCAGAAACGGTCTGTCCTGAGTGGACTCGTAATGGTGCCACACGCTTCGCGCCAGCGGGGTGACCATCTGGATCTGCCGATATGCCGGCCCTTCGCCGGTCACCTTGTAGGGCAGCAGCCCGTCGTCGCGCGCATGCGAGGCGAACAGCAGGAACGTATCCCTCGCCACCGCCGCCAGGAAGCGGCTCAGCACCTCCGCGCCGATCGTGCCGGTGCTCTCGAGCCACGCGCCGCGATAGGCGTCCCCCTCCTGAAGCACGCCCGTGGCGCAGCACTCCCGCAGCTCCCGCACCGCCCGGTGCCACACCTCCTCGAGCCGCCCACCGGTCGCGGACATCCGGATCCCGTTCACAGACAAGCCAGCAGTGAACCGAGGTTGGTGCGCACCGCGCAGTTTTCGAGCCGGAACGAAGCCGCCAACTCCCGTGCCCGCTCGGGCGTCATGCCACGGAACAACGACGCGTAGCGCTCCGCCAACGGCTCCGCCAGCAGGATGTGCCGCACCAGCAACGCGATGTGCTGCCGCCGGCCCCATGGCCACGGATCGTATTCCGGGAACTCCCTGTCAAACAGCGCCTCGATCGGGTCGAGCACCTCGCACACGCCCGCGTCGCGCCCCGCCCACGAGTCCACGCCCAGCCGCGCCTTGGTCTCCAGCACCGGCCGGATGTGCGCCAGATAGGGGCTTTCGGGCCGGGCAAACGCCAGCCCCTGCAGCCCGATGTCCTTGTACGTCCACAGCGACCAGCTCGCCCCGTGCTCCCGATAGATCTCCAGCTGGTCGCGCAGCAGCCGATAGCGCCATTCATCTTCGGCCGGATAGACGGGCCCGAATTCGCCGATCCAGATAGGAGTGCCGGTCTCCCGCATGAACTCGGTGCGGCGCAGGAAGGTCTGCTCGATCGTCGCACGGTCGAAATGCTCGCCGCGCACCATGCCCGGATATCCGCGCGCGTCACCGGCGATGCCGGGTAGCGCGTAGTCGTGCGCCGTGAAGACCACGTTTTCCGGAAGCTCGGTCCACGCGCGCAAGGGCGAGAAATCGCTCGAATATTTGTTGCCATCCAAGAAAAGCACGTGCCTCGGGTCGACGGCCCGGATCGCCCGCTCCAGCCTTTGATAGAAATTCAGGACCACTTTGCCGGTCCGGTCGGAAGGCTCGTTGATCGGATTATAGCCCGCGACCTCGGGCCGGTCTTTGTAGCGATCAGCCAGCGCCTCCCACAGGTGCACGACCCGATCCTGCAGTGGCCGATGCGCCCAGAACTGCGCCACGTGCGTGGGGTTGTCGCTGTGCCAGTGCTCGTTTTGCCCGCCCGGCAACGCGTGCAGGTCGATGATGGAGTGCAGTCCGTGCCGGGCGAGGATCGTGATGACCCGGTCCAGCCGGGCGAACCCCGAGTCGTCCTCGAGATGCCGGTGGTTCACCGCGAGACGCACCGAGTTGAGGCCCAGCGACGCGAGCAGGGCGGCGTCGGCGTCGCCGAAGAACCCGTCCAGGAACTCGTCGAAGAACGCACGGTAGGCCTCGTCGCCCATCGCCTCGCGCATGAGTCTTCGGATTTCCTGCTCGCTTCCCGGGTACCCCATGATGAAATTCTCCAAGTTCATCCACCCACCCAGGCCGAAGCCGGTCAGGAGGACGGTGTTTCCGCTTTCGTCGGCGAGCCTTTGGCCGTCGACGCGAATCCAAGGCAGCATGGTTATCTTATCCCGGTGGTGGCGATCCCTCGCACGAGGAACCGTTGTCCGACAAGGAAAACGACGAACAGTGGGGCCAGCGACACGACCGACATGGCAAACATGCCGCCATAGTCCGAGGAGCCCTGCGCATCGAGGAAGGTGTTGAGCGCGACCGGCGCCGTGTAGTTGCTCGGCCGCGTGAGATAGAGCAGTTGCGTGAAGAAGTCGTTCCACGTCCAGATGAACGTGAAGATCGCGGTCGTGGCCAGGGCGGGCATCATGAGCGGCAGGATGATCTGCCAGTAGGTGCGCACGTGCCCGGCGCCGTCGATGCGCGCCGCCTCGTCGAGCTCGCGCGGCAGCCCGCGGATGAACTGCACCATGAGGAACACGAAGAACGCGTCCGTGGCCAGCAGCTTGGGCACGATCATCGGCAGGAACGTGTTGATCCACTGGAGCTGGTTGAACACCACGTATTGCGGGACGATCGTCACCTGCAGCGGCAGCATCAGGGTCAGCAGCATGAGCGCGAACAGGACCCCGCGCCCCCGGAAGCGCATGCGCGCGAAGGCATACGCCGCGAGTGAGCACGACAGCAGGTTGCCGATGATGGCGCCCACACAGATGATCAGCGAGTTGAGCAGGAACCGGTCGAACGACTGCCCCAGCGCGTGCCAGCCGCCGGAATAGTTTTCGAACGTGACCTCCCGGGGCCACAGTCCAATTTGGCGGAAGATGGTGTCGGACGGCTTGAACGAACTGACCACGAGCCAGATCAGCGGATAGACCATTGTCACCGCGATCGCGACCAGCAACGCGTGCTTGAGCATCGGTCTAGTCCTCATAAAACACCCACAGCCGGGACGTCGCGAAGAACAGGGCCGTCACGACGGCGATCGCCGCCAGCAGCACCCATGCCATCGCCGAGGCGTAGCCCATCCGGAAGTTTTCGAAGCCCTGCTTGTAGAGGTAAAGCGAGTAGAACAGGGTCGAGTTGGCCGGGCCGCCGTTGCCGCCCGAGACCACGAAGGCCTGCGTGAACGACTGGAACGCGCCGATCACCTGCAGCACCAGGTTGAAGAAGATGATCGGGCTCAGCATGGGCAGCGTGATCGAGCACAATCGCCGCCACCACCCCGCGCCGTCGACCTCGGCCGCCTCGTAGTACATGCGGGGGATCTGCCGCAGCCCGGCCAGGAAGATGATCATAGGCGAGCCGAACGTCCACACGTGCAGCAGGATGATCGTCCACAGTGCGGTGTCCGGTGAGGACACCCAGCCCCGGCCCTCGGTCCCGAACAGGCCCAGGAACGCGTTGACCAGACCGTCGGAGCCGAAGACCTGGCGCCACAGGATCGCGATCGCCACCGACGCGCCGAGCAGCGACGGCAGGTAGAGCACCGACCGGTAGAAGGCCAGCCCGCGCAGCCCGCGATCGAGCAGCAGGGCCAGGCCCAGCGCGGCGCCCAGTTGCAGCGGCACCGAGAAGACCACGTATCTGACGGTGACCCACACCGAGTCGACCCAGTTCGGGTCGTCCCACAGCCGTTCGTAGTTTGTCCACCCGACGAACTGCGGTGGCTGCAGCAGGTTGTAGTTGGTGAACGACAGGACCAGCGACGCGACCATCGGGATGATCGTGATGCCGAGGATGCCGACCAGCCACGGGAGCAGGAACAGATATGCGCCCCACTCCGACTTCTTGACGCCTCGGACCGCACACATGAATCGCCTCCTTGCCGATGGCGGGAAAGCGATTTCTCGGAGATGATGTTACGCACGCCGGCATGGCCGGTCAATCAGTGGAGAACGTCGATGAAGAGTGGCAAGCCGCGAGGGTCGACCATCGCCGAGGTCGCGCGCTCCGCCAACGTGTCGCCCGCGACGGTCTCGCGCGTGATGAACGGCCGGTTCGTGGGCGACCCGAGCGTGGCCGATCGCGTGCGCCGGGTGGCCGCCGAGCTCAACTACGCGCCGAGCCCGCTGGCCCGCAGCCTCGTGCTGGGCGAGACCCGCACGATCGCCTTCGTCGTCCCCGATCTGGCCAACCCCACGTTCCAGGCCATGCTGGGCGGGCTGAGCAAGGCGGCCGCGCCGCACGGCTACCGCGTGCTGGTCGCCGACTCCACCGAGGTTCCCGAGGAGGAGGCGCTCCTCGCGACCGGGATCCGCCGCTCGTGCGACGGCCTCGTGCTGTGCGCGCCGCTCATGACCGACGCACGCCTCGCGGCCCTCCTGCCGGCCCTGCAACCGGTGCTGCTCATCAACCGCAGCAGCCCGCTGTTTGACGCGCCCTCGCTGTCGGTCGACTACGGCACTGGCATCCGGCACCTGGCCGAGCACCTCTACCGGCAGGGCCACCGCCACTTCGCCCACCTCGAGGGTCCAAACTCGAGCGCCACCAACGCCTCCCGGCGCGAGGGCCTGCGGTCGTTCGCGGACCGGTTCGGCGACGTGCGCATCGATCGCCTCGCCGCGGGCTCGTCCTCGGCGGACGGCCACGCGCAGGCACGGGCCGTGCGCGACAGCGGGGCCACGGCCGCGCTGGCCTACAACGATCTGGTCGCGGTCGGCCTGATCTGCGGGCTGCAGGAGCTGGGCGCGGCCGTGCCGGGCGACGTGTCGGTGGCCGGATTCGACGACATCCCACTGGTCCGCTACGTCACGCCGCACCTGACCACGGCGTCGGTGCCGTATGGGCCGCTCGGCGCCGAGGCGTGGAAACGCTTGCTCGAGCTCATCAAGGGCGAGGCACCCTCGCACGACCTCGTCTTCCAGCCGCGACTGCAGTTGCGCGACTCGACCGGGTGGGCGCAGTCCACTCACATCGATAAATGACAGGCATTGACAGGGGTCAAATAAGCCTTTAACCTGCGTGAAAGCGATTTCTCACAGCGTCCCTTGACCACAGGAAAGAAAAGGGCATCGCCATGAAACGCTTCATGTTGCTTGTCGCCGTTGGCCTGATCGCCGCCGCATGCACCGGCGGCACCGACGCCTCCACGCCGGAGCCGATGAGCACGGCGCCGGTGAAACTGACGTTCAGCTGGTGGGGCAACCAGGCCCGGGCGGAGACCACCCAGAAGGTGATCGAGGCCTTCCAGGCGAAGTACCCGTTCATCACGGTCGAGGGCCAGCCCAGCGACTTCGCCAACTACTTCACCCGGCTCGCCACCGCCACGGCCGCGGGCGACGCGCCCGACGTGATGACGCTCGGCGGCGCCTATCCGCTGGCCTACGCGTCCCGCGGCGCGCTGCTGGACCTGGGCGGCGTGACCGACGAGCTCAAGTCCGGCGTGTTCCCGAGGTCGGTGCTCACCGCGTCCACCTATCAGGGCAGGCTCTACGGCGTGCCGACCGGGGCCAACGCGATCGCCGTGATCGCCAACCCCGCCGTGTTTCAGGCGGCCGGTGTCGCGCTGCCCGACGACGGCAAGTGGACGTGGGAGGAGTATGTGGACATCGCCAACCGGATCACCAAGGGCTCGCCCGCGGGCACCTACGGCGCCGAGGAACGGGTGCACGACCTCATCGGAGCCTATGCGGCGCAACGCGGCACGCCCCTCTACGACGAGGCGGGCAACCTCACCGTCACCGCCGCGACGCTCGAGGCGATGTGGACAGTCCAAAAGCGACTGCTCGGCGGCGGCGGCATCCCACCCGCCTCGAAGACGCAGGAAATCATCAATGCCGGCCCCGAGCAAACCCTTATGGGACAGGGCAAGAGCGGCATGACTTTCGCGTACACGAACCAGCTCGGCGCATACGAGAAGGCCTGCGGCAAGGACCTGTTGCTGATGCGGATCCCCGGCGAGACCCAATATGCGCGGCCCGGCATGACGCTGCTGCCGTCGCAGTATTACGCGATCTACTCGAAGTCGAAGTATCCACGGCAGGCCGCGCTGTTCGTCGACTTCCTGGTCAACTCGGCCGAGGCGGGCAACCTGATCCTCACCGATCGCGGGCTGCCGATGAGCCCGCAGGTCCGCTCGGCCATCCAGCCGCGGCTCCAGCCGGCCGATCAGGAGTCGGCGGCGTTCGTCGACCTCATCGCGAAAATCAACAGCCCGTCGGCCCCGCCGCCGCCCGCCAACTCGTCGCAGCAAAACACGATCACGCTGAAGATCGACAGTCAGGTCCTCTTTGGACAGCTCACGCCGGCCCAGGCCGCCAACGAGTGGATCGGCCAGATGAAGGCCGCGATGGCGGCCGCCGGATAGCGGGCGTCACCGGTTCGGGCTAATTCTAAACACGGATAAATCGGATATAACTGAACACATGACCACCACCCTGCTGCCCGGTCCCACCGGCCTGGGCACGTCGGCGTCCAGGCTTGCGGTGCAACGGACCACGACCGAGCCGGAGCTTTACTGCCCGCCGGCGGTGCGCGACGATCCCGCGCTGGGCGAGGAGGTCAACGGCCGCCTGATCGCCTGGGCGCAACGGGTGGGCATCTACTCCGGGCGGCTCGAGCGCTTGCGCGGAGCCAACTTCGGGCGGCTCATGATGCTCACCCATCCGGACTCCGACGACCCCGACCGGCTGACCGCGGCGGGCAAGTGCGCCGTGGCCGAGTGGGCGACGGACGACCACTACTGCGACGACGAGGACGCGGGCGCCGTACTGGAGCTGCTCGGCTCGCGCCTGGCCATCGCCAACGCCGTGGTCGATCCGGCACCCCTGCCCGATCCCTATGCGGCCCAACTGGATCAGGCCGCGCGCGCCGACCCGGTCCTGGTCGCCCTGCGCACGAGCCTCGAGCACGTCGCCCGCTACGCCACCTGGAGCCAGCTGGCCCGGCTGCGCCACGAGCTGGCCAACCTGTGGGTGGGCTACTGCCAGGAGGCGTCATGGCGAGCGACCGGCCAGACCCCGCACGTGTGGGAATATCTGGTCAACCGCACGCAGAACAACTTCCTGCCGTGCATGGCGCTCATCGACGTGGTGGGCGGCTACGCGCTCACGTCCACCGAATACGCCGAGCCGCGCACGCGCCGCGCGATCGGGTTCGCCGCGCTCGCCAGCGTGATCGTCAACGACCTGTACTCGATGGCCAAGGAGCGACGATCGTCCAGTGTGGACTTCAACCTGCCCACGCTGATCGCGATCGAGGAGAAGTGCACGCCGGAGGAGGGGGTCAGGCGGGCCACCGAAATACACGACGGGCTCGTGCACCGGTTCGAGGCCGAGGCCGCCGCCGTGAGTGTCCTGGCCACACCGGCCATGCGCCGGTTTCTCGCGGGCGTGTGGGCCTGGCTCGGCGGCAGCCGTGAATGGCACCGGACCACCGACCGCTACCGCGAACCCACCCGCTAGTTCGACAACTTCGACCACTTCGATAGCGAAGGAGATCCGCTATGCCCCTGCCCGACACCGTGCTGCGCACCGACTATCAGAAATCCGTTGCCGCGTATTGGGATCGCGAGCGTGCCCCGGTCAACCTGCGGCTCGGCGAGGTCGACGGCCTCTACCATCACCACTACGGGCTGGGCGAATACGATCCCTCGGTGCTCGAAGGCCCCGAGGACACGCGCGACGCCCGCGTCATCGCGGAGCTGCACCGGCTCGAGACGGCCCAGGCCGATGTGCTGCTGGACTATCTGGGCGCCGTCGAAAAGGGCGATCGCCTGCTGGACGCCGGATCGGGGCGCGGCGGCACGAGCTTCATGGCCAGCCGGCGTTTCGGCTGCCGGGTCGACGGCGTGACCATCTCCGAGTATCAGGCCGGGTTCGCCAACGTTCAGGCCGCGCAGCGGAAGGTGGCCGATCGGGTGCGGTTTCACTTCCGCAACATGCTCGACACCGGGCTGGAGACCGGGTCGCTGCGCGGCATCTGGACCAACGAGACCACCATGTATGTCGACCTTTTCGAGCTGTATCGCGAATTCGCGCGGCTGCTGGGGTTCGGCGGGCGCTACGTGTGCGTCACCGGTTGCTACAACGACGTGACCGGTGGCCGGTCCAAAGCGGTGAGCCGGATGGACGAGCACTACACGTGCAACATCCACCCGCGCAGCGAATACTTCAAGGCGTTGACCGCCAACAACCTCGTGCCGATCAACGTCGTCGACCTGACGGCGCAGACCATCCCCTATTGGGAGCTGCGCGCGAGGTCGTCCGTCGCCACGGGCATCGAGGAGGCGTTCCTGACCGCCTTTCGCGAGGGCAGCCTGCACTACCTGTTGATCGCCGCGGATCGGATCTAAGCCCGAGTCCACTCAGACCGGTGTTCGGTCAGGCGACCCGGCGGTGCCGGCGGCGGAGGGTGAGGTAGGTGACGGCTAGGGCGAGGGGGGTGAGGCAGGCGATCGTGGTGATGATGGCCCACTTGGGCCACATGCCGCGATCGGCGGGGCTGTCGGGGCGGACGGTGGCCGACGCCAGCAGGGCCGCGGCCAGCTGGACGTCACCGACGGCCAGGTCGTCGCGGGAGGCGACGTCGAAGCGGCTGACGGTGCGGTGGGTGCGGTCGGTGAGGTTCAGTTCGACAATGAGGTTGGACGTGGTGCCGTCCACGTCGCCGGTGCTCAGGAGCATCGCGTCAGCACCTCGGCGATCTCCTGCTCCGACAGGTCCAGGTAGAACCGCAGGAACACGGCGGCCCGATGCCGGGGCCGCAGCGTGGCCAACGCCCGCCGCACCGCCACCGCGTCCGGGCTCAGCGACGCACTCGCGTCAACGGAAGCCGAAACCTGCGTATGCGCGTGCCGCCGCTCGAGCACCCGCCGCGCCGCCTGACCCACGACGTGCACCGGTTCACGGTCGCGCGACGCAACCACCGCACCGGGTCGGCTATGGTCGCTCGCCGGCGATAAAGCTCCACGAACACGTCCTGCACGAGGTCCTCGGCCGCGGCCAGGCCCCCGGTCGTGATGTAGGCCAGGTGGACCAGCCCGGTGAAATGCGCCGCGTAAAGCGCGCGGAACGCCACATCGTCGGCCACATCGGGCGGCAAGGTCACCGTCACAAACTCTAAGGGCGTTTGGCGGACCCAGTTGGTTGCACCCCGCTAAACGTCTTTACTGAGCACATGCTTTTCATGGTTGTGGAGACGTTCCGCGACGGGAACGCGCGCGCCGTCTATGAGCGCGCCCGTGAGCGTGGGCGCATGATGCCCGAGGGTCTGCGCTATATGGACAGTTGGGTGGAGGCCAACTTCGGCCGCTGCTTCCAGCTGATGGAGTGCGATGACCTGGCCTTGCTGATGGCCTGGATCGCACGCTGGACCGATCTGGTCGAGTTTGCCGTCGTGCCGGTCGTCACCAGCGCCGAGGCGGCCGCGATCGCCGCCGCGGAAGACGCGTGACGATCGAGGCGATCCCATCGCGGATACGCTCCGAATAACGTTCGTCAAGCCTACCGTGCGGGCCAAACTGGGCAAGCTCGTTTGAGCGGTTCCGCGGAGATCATGAGCATGTATGATCATGGAAAGTTGCTCATGAGTGGGAGACCTGTGCGACACCGAGCGGTACGGGCGGGTTTGGCGCTGGCCGCGGGCTTCTTGTCGGTCGCGGTCCTTCCGGGCGCGCCCGCGGTTGCGGCCACCGACCTCACGGGCGCCATCCGAGCGAACCAAAACGTTGTGCTCGCGGGCGATTCCGTCGTGAACCTGTCCGGCACCGAGACGTTGACCTACGGCGGCGTCATCTCGGGCGAGGGCACGCTGACGGTGGCCGGCACGGGCCGGCTGATCCTGGTGAAGGACAGCGACTTCCGGTTGCCCGCCGCCCTGCGGCGCCAGCAGGTGACCACGGGCAGCAGCGGGGACAGCTACTCGGTCACGACGGTCAGTAACCCCGATCCGCCGGCTGTCATCGTCAACCGCGGCGCCACGCTGCAGTATGGCGACGGCAAGTCGGCGACCGGCGTTGTCGGGCACTACCAGTATCAAACACCGGGATTTCAGCTTAATGCCGACAATATTAGGGTCGACGGCACGCTCGATGTGGCGGTCACTCGCAAGATTAATTTGGGTACCATCAGCGGCTCCGGATTCATCCTTCAACGCCGATTCACCTGGGGCGGCATCCACCTCTCGGGGTCGCAACCGTTCACCGGCGTGATCTACAACGGCACCGGCGTGGATCTGGGGTCGCCCTATTCGCTGTTGTCGCTGACCGGCGTGAAGAAGTTTGTCAACCAGGGCTCGGCCATCGTCGGCGTGCCAAGCGGCCAACGGTTGGTGCTGGGGCAGGACTTCTACTCGCGCGAATACGGCAACGACATCAACTTCAACTTCCCGCTGTCCAAGCGCGCGTTGGCCGTGATGACCGGCGTTTACAGCTGGGCCGACGCTGGCGCCGACTCCGATCCGTCGCTGAGCAACCCGGCACTGAACTTCAACCTCGCCCCGCATAAGAATAATAAGCGCGGCATCAACATCGAGGGCTCCAATGTGCAATGGGGCGACGGCACACACAGCCGGTTCTTCTTGCCCGGCAACAAGGACACGGTCTACATCAACCTGCACACGCATCGCGACGTGCGCGGGCGGTTGACGTTCAACTACAACGGGCCGGTGACCCTCTTCGCGCCCATTTCCGGTGGGCGATATCACGATACGCTCGCCGCTCCCGGCGCCGGAGACATCGTCATCGCACCGACGCCGGGCAACGCGGTCACGTTCGCCGCGCCGCAAAACTACGATGGCAGCACGACGATCGGGGCAGGCGCGACGCTGCGGCTCGGCACGGGCAAGGCCGGCGAGGACGGCAGCCTGCTCGTGGGCACGGCTCGGCGCGCGATCCTGGTCGAGGGCACGCTGATCGTCCAGAACGCCTCGACGGCCATCTCGCTGTCGCACGTCAGCGGCCCGGGCGGCCTGACCCAGGCCGGACCGGCGACGGTCACGCTGACCGGGGAGACCACTTACACCGGCGCGACTACCATCTCGGCGGGCACGATCGCGGTCACGTCCGGATCGCTGTCGAGCAGCGGCCGCGTCGACCTGACGGCGGCGGGCACGACGCTGGACCTTTCGCGCGCGACGGATCGGACGCTGCGGCAACTGCACGGTATGGCCGCGACCACGGTGGCCGCGGGCAACGCGCCTCTGACTGTCGAGAGTGGAGCGTTCGCCGGCAACGTCACCGGGGCGGGCGTCACGAAGGCCGGGCCGGGCACACTCGCGCTGACCGGGCAGGACCAGGCGGTCGGCGACACCCTCACCGTCCAAGCCGGACAGTTGCGCCTGGCTTCGTCGGCGCAAGTGGGCGATTACGCGCAGTCGGCGGGGGCGAGCCTCGCGGTCGTGCCGGGCGCTTCGATCAAGGCCGGTGGCACGGTGAGGCTGGCGGGCCGGCTGGAGCTGGACCCGGCGACGACGGGCACACCGGGCGAGTTCAGGCTCATCGACAACGGCGGTGCGGGTCCGGTTTCGGGCACGTTCGCCGACCTGCCCGAGGGGGCGCGGGTGAGCGCGGGCTATCGGATCAGTTACACCGGCGGCGACGGCAACGACGTGGTGTTGACGCCGACAGGGGACGGTCCGGCTTTTACCCTGCACGCGGCTTCCGGCACGACCGGCTGGATCGTCCCGGTCGCGGGCGCGATCGGGTTGCTGGTGGTGGCCGCCGGGGTCGTGCTGTGGACAGTGGTGCGCCGGCGCAAGCGGCGCGCGACACAATACGACGATGGACCGCACGCACGAGGTGGCCGACCGGTTTGATCGCGTAGCCGCGACCTACGATGAAAACGCCGTGCCCCGGTGGCTCGCGGAGCAGGTGGCGCGGCGCGCCATGGCAGACCCACCCGACCGGGTGCTCGACGTCGCCACCGGCACGGGCCTCGCCATCGAAGCCATGATCTCGCTCGGCAGCACCGCCACCTTCACGGGCGTGGACATCTCCGCCGGCATGCTCGCCCGGGCCGCGACCAAGCCGCTCGCGGCCCGCACCGACCTCAGGCAGGCCGACGCCAACCGGCTCCCGTTCGGGGACAACGCATTCGACCTGACGCTGTGCGTCTCGGCGATGGCATACTTCCCCGATCCCGCACTGGCACTGGCCGGATGGCGCCGGGTCACCCGGCACGGGCGGATCATCTTCAGCGCGTTCACCGAGGGTGGCCTGACCTTTCCCCGCCTGGCCAGGCAGGCCACGGCCGAGGCCGGGATCCACCTGCCGGCCCCCCACGCGGCACTGAGCAATGTGGATGGGATCGGCCGGATCGCGGCCGCCGCCGGGCTGCGGGTCGCGGGGCTCAGCGTCGTCGAGCATCACGCACCCCTGCTGCCAAGCGATGCCTCCGCATGGGAACGGGTGGCGGTCGGCGAAATCTACGAACCCCTGCGGCAAGCCGACCAAGCGACACAGGAGCAAGCCCTGGCGCGATTTCTCAAGCTGCTCGCCGACGCCACTAACGCGGGAGAGACCAACCGGACGAGCGCACGCATCGTCGAATGTCTGACACGAAAATGCCTTGACCACCAACTGGTTTGGCCTTGTCACGCAGGTTGTGGAATGGGGTCAAACCTGATCATCAGGCCCAGGCTGTTGGCTTCGCGTTGCATCCGCCGCAGGGCGCGTTG
>JBIOYB010000103.1:0-8727 GCA_044869915.1 Allorhizocola sp. | reverse complement strand
AGCCCGGCGAGCCGGACCGACAGGTCCTCCAGCTCGCCCAGTGATCCAGCGGGCTTGGTGAGCCGGGCCTGCCGCTGCCGCGCCTCGGACATCGCGGTGGCGTCAGGGGCCGGGATGCGGCCGACGGCGGCGCTCAGTAGCTCACTCGGTAGCACATGCACACTCCATCATGTGGCAGTCGTGATCCTGACATGGGGCCTCGGCCTGCGCGTCGTATAAAAGGTATATACCTTTTTGTCCTACCTTTGTGGAGTGAAGCTGCTCAGCCGAATCCGGGACGTCCTATCCAGCAAGGGGCAAGCCCGCCCCATCGTTCGCATCGGCCTGCTCACCGGGCTCCTGGCCGCGCTGGTGTCGTATCCGCTCATCGCGATCGGCGGGCTCGGCCTCAAGGCGGGCTCGGAGCTGTACCAGTCGCTGCCAAGCGAACTCAACACCCAGCCACCGGCCCAGACCTCGTATGCGTATGCGGCGGACGGCAAGACGCCGATGGTCATGTTCTATGACGAGTACCGGAAGTACACGCCCATCGGCGAGGTGGCCGACGTGATGCGGAAGGCGATCGTGGCCAGTGAGGACGCCCGCTTCTACGACCATCGGGGCGTGGACGCGAAAGGCATCGCACGGGCGTTCGTGGCCAACCAGACCGCGGGCAAGGTCTCGCAGGGCGCGTCCACGCTGACGATGCAGTACGTACGGATGAAACTGCGCGACGGCGCGGCCACGCCAGGCGAGGTGCTGGCCGCGACCGAACAGACGACCGGGCGCAAAGTGCGCGAGATGCGGCTCGCCGTGCTCGTCGAACAGCAACTGAGCAAGACCGAGATCCTCGAACGTTATTTGAACGTCGCCTACTTCGGCCATCGCGCATACGGTGTCTTCGCCGCCGCGCACATCTTCTTCTCCAAACTGCCGTCGGAGCTGACGCTCGCCGAATCGGCGTTGCTGGCCGGACTGGTGAAGGCGCCATCGGCGTATGACCCGGCCGGCCTGGACCCGTCCGGCGCGCTGGAACGGCGCAACTATGTGATCGACCGGATGCAGTCGCTCGACTACATCACGCCCGAGGCCGCGGAGGCGACGAAGGCCGAACCGATCGCGCTGGCCGTCACCGAGCCGCCCAACGACTGCATGTCCATTCGGGACGAGGTCAACGATTGGGGATTCTTCTGCGACTTCCTGAAGAGCTGGTGGGTGCAGCAGGCCGCGTTTGGGGCGGGACCGGCGGAGCGGTTGGATCGGCTGCGCCGTGGCGGGTACCGAATAATCACCTCATTGGATCCTGAAGTCCAGCGCATCGCGCTCGACCATGTGACCAAGCGTGAGCGGATCGGCAGCTCGTATGCGCTGGGGCAGGTCATCGTGCAGCCCGGGACGGGCCGGGTCAAGGCGATGGCGGTCAACCGGGTCTACTCGCTGGACAAGAGCGACAACGGCCGGCACACGGCCGGGCGGGACGAGCCGGGCAACTACCCCAACACGGTGAACCCGTTGCTGGGCGGCGGTGACATGGCCGGCTACCAGGCGGGCTCGACGTTCAAGCTGTTCACCATGCTGGCAGCCCTGGACGCGGGCATGCCGATGAACACGTGGATCTATTCGCCGGGGCAGCTCAAGTCGATGTATTTCGCCGGGTGGGGAGAGCCCGCAAGCTGTGGCGGGCGGTGGTGCCCGAGCAACGCGAGCGGCTCGATGACCGGCAACCACGCGATGTGGTCGGGTTTTGGTAAGTCCGTGAACACCTATTTCGTGCAGCTGGAGCAGAAGGTCGGCGCGGACGCGGCCGTGCGGATGGCCGAGAAGCTGGGCCTGCGCTGGCGCACAGACATCGACAAGCTTCAGGCTTCGCCGGAGAAGGCCAAGGGGTGGGGCGCTTTCACGCTCGGCGTGGCCGACACGACGCCGCTGGAGATGGCCAACGCTTACGCGACCGTTGCGGCGGACGGGAAGTACTGCGAGGCGCTACCGGTAATGGAAATCATCGATGTTGACGGTACGCCCGTTTCTTATCAGGGGTCCCCGGTGGCGGAGCCGCGATGCGCGCAGGTGGTCACGGAGGATGTGGCGCGGGCGGCGGCCGACGCTGCGCGCTGTGTGACCGGATACGGCGCGGCGGCGGCCGGGTGCGGCGGTTGGTCGACGGCGCCGCAGGTGTATGGCATGGTCAAGCGGCCGGTGGCCGGGAAGACCGGCACCACCGACAACAACCGGGCGGCCTGGTTCATCGGATTCACGCCGGATCTCGCGGGCGCGGCCTTCATGGCCGACCCGGACAATCCATTCCACGGGGTGGGCGGGGGCAACGCCTGGAAGCCGATCGAGGCCGTGAGCCTCACGCTGCGGGACGCGCTGAAGGGCCGGCCGATCGCCAACTTCACCGCGCCGGAGGGGGAGATCGTGGGCAAGGCGCCCGTGACCAAACCCGCGCCGCCGCCGCCGTCGCGCATGCCCTAGCGAAGGTCGGCGGCTACCAGTGACCACACCTCGAGATCGACGCGGCCGCCGTGCACGGTGCCCGCGTTGCGCAGCAGCCCCTCATAGGTGAAGCCGGCCTTCTCGGTGACGCGGCGGGAGGCGATGTTGCCCGGCGCGACCCGCACCTCGACGCGCTGGAAGCCGTGCTCGAGCACGAGCGCGAGCGTGATCGCGTCGACCGCCTCGGGCGCGACGCCGAACCCGCGGGCGTCGGCCGCGACCGCGTAGGACAGCTCCGTGACCCGGCTGCTCCAATCGGTGCGGCGCGTCCACAGGCAGCCCACGAGCCGGTCGTCTTCGCGGCGCACGACGGCGTAATGGTCGCCGTCGCCCGAGTCGCGCCGCTCGGTGGCCATCTCGGTGCACCACGCCTTGCCCTGGATCTGCCCGAACTCCTGCGGGAACGGGAGCCAGCGCTGAGTCTGCTTGTCGGCGAAGATCTGGGCCACCGGGTCGGCGTCTGCCGGGGTGTGCTGCCGGACATCGAGCCGGGGCGTCTGAACGGTCAGCGCCGGAAACCGACGCACCGACACATAGCCGGACATGCTTCTCCCTTATATGAGGGGCAACCGGCTCAACTTACCCCGTGAATGCGACGTGAGGCTGAAAGTCCGTTTGGGGAAGTCTTCGTGATAGAAGTCACACTCGTAGACTGGGTCTCGTGTCTTTGCTCCTCACGCGCCGCTGGATTGGCCTGCTCTGTCTCACGGTGATCGCTGCCGCGATCATGGTCATGCTTGGGCGGTGGCAGTGGGGGCGATACGAGATGCGAAGCGCCATCAACGCACGCATTGACGCGAGCCAGTCTTCGCAGCCGGTGCCCTATGCCCCGGGGGTGCAGGAGTGGACGCGGGTCACGCTGACCGGGCAGTACGACGGCAACCTCGAGATTTTGGTGCGCAACCGGACCGTCGCGGGGCGGGTCGGGTTCGAAATCGTTACGCCGCTTGTGCTTGAGGATGGGTCGGCCGTGCTCGTGGATCGGGGGTGGGTGCCGCCGCATCCGAGCGGGCCGACCGTTACGCCGTCGGTCCCCGCCGCTCCTGCCGGGGTCGTCACGTTGACCGGGCGGGTGCGGGCGTCGGAGTCCGGTGCGCGGGTCGAGCTGCTGGACGGGCGGTGGCAGGCGCGGCGCATCGGTGTCGGCGAGATCGCGAGCAAGCTGCCGTATCGGGTCGCGCCCACCTACGTCCTCGCCGACGACGAGCACACCGAGCTGGTGCCGATCCCGTCGTCGCGCGAGAACGATTGGCTCAACCTGGGCTACGCGATCCAATGGTGGATCTTCGCGGGCGGTTCTTTCTTTGGCCTGTACTGGTTGGCGCGCCGCGAATTGCGCCAGCTCTCAGGCGAGGACGACACACCGCCGCCCGCCGATTCGCCAGACGACCAGGACCACACCGCTCCTCCGGCGTCGCCTGAGTCAGACCGGCTGCCTTCGCAGGCGTCACACGGTTAAACCAGGCGTGCCCTCCATCTGGGCACCGTCAGACCGGCACGCCTCCCCGCACGTCTCACGGGACGCGGGCGCTACCCCGCGTCCCGCGTCGCGCCTTCCGCGGATCCGCCTTCCGGCCGTCCTGCCTTCCTGCCTTCCTGGTCCCGCCTTCCGCGGATCCGTCAGCCGGGCCGTCCCGCTTTCCGCGTCCCGGCGTCCGCAGATCCGTCAATCGGCCAGGGCCACATTCCGCAGGAGCAGGCTCTCCGCGAGGCACACGCGCGCGAACTCGCCCAGATGCAGGCTCTCGTTGGGCCCGTGCGCCTTGGCGTTTGGATCCTCCACGCCCGTCACCAGGATCGACGCCTCCGGGAACATGTCCTGGAACGTGGCGATGAACGGGATCGATCCACCGACGCCGATCTCGACCACGTCCGTGCCGTCCCACGCCTCCTTGAACGCCGCCCGCGCCGCATCGAAGTATTTGCCCGTCGCGTCGATCACGCACGGGTTGCCGTCGTGCTCGAACTCGAAGCTGATCCGCGCGCCCCACGGCACGTGCTTGCGCAGGTGCGCCTTCAGCGCCTCGTATGCCGACTTCGGATCGTCGCCCGGCGCGAGCCGCATGCTCAGCTTGGCCTTCGCCTTGGGCACGATGGCGTTGGGCGCGCCCTCCGTCCGCGGTGCGTCGATCGCCAGGATCGACACCGCGGGCTTGGTCCACATGCGGTCGACGAGCCGGCCGCCGCCGATGAGCTGCACCTCGTCCAAGATGCCGGCCTCCGCGCGGAACCGGTCCTCCGGGTAGTCAAGCGGCGAAGCCGGCCTGCTCACCAGGCCCTCGATCGTCACGTTGCCCTCGTCGTCGTGCAGCGTCGCGATGGCCCGGCTGAGCACCATGAGCGCGTCCGGCACCGCGCCGCCGTACATTCCACTGTGGACGGCCGACTCGAGCACCTCCACCGTGAAGAACGAATTTACGATCCCCCGCAGCGAGGTGGTCAGCGCGGGCACCCCGATGTCCCAGTTGCCGGAGTCGGCGATCACGATCACGTCGGCGGCCAACTCGTCGCGATGCTTGACCAGCAGCCCTTCCAGCGACGCCGACCCGAATTCCTCCTCGCCCTCGATGAACAGCACCACGCCCACCGGGAGGCGGTCGCCGAACACCCTGAGCGCCGCGATGTGCGCCATGACGCCGGCCTTGTCGTCGGCCGCGCCGCGACCGTAGAGCCGGCCGCCGCGCTCGGTTGGCTCGAACGGCTCGGACTCCCACTGTTGGAGGTCGCCGGTCGGTTGCACGTCGTGATGCGCGTACAGCAGCACGGTCGGTGCTCCTTCGGGCGCCGGCTTGCGGCCGATCACCGCGGGGTGCCCGTCGCCGATCCGGGTGATCTGCACCTGCAGCCCTTCGCGCCGCAACAGCTCGGCCACCGCCTCCGCCGAACGCTCGAGCGGCGCAAAATCGAACCCGTCGAAGGCGATCCCGGGGATGCGGACCAGGGCCTCCAAATCCGCCCGCACGCCGGGCAGCTCACGAGCGACTGCGGCACGCAACTCATCAACACTGAGGGTCGTCGTCATGGCTCCGATCCTATGACCACGTCGGCGCGCCACGCCGTGCCGTCTGCCGCGAAATGCAACGCCTCACGCCGCCGCCACTCGTCAAGCTGCGGCTGCATCGCCACCCCATCGCGCTGCATCGATCTCGCGAGCCGTACAGCTTCCGGCGCATCGACAAAAACGGTCAGACTGGCCATCTCCCGCGCCCGTGCCGCCCCAACCCCTTCCACGATAAGGACTTCCGCTGGCTCCACGATCGCCCATTCCGCGAATTTCTCTTTTTCCCAATCATATTTTTGGTACCGGGCGGAGCCTCCGTTGCGAATCGGTTGCAAAACTTCGCTTTCGAGCCGCGTCCAATACGTGAACTGATCCCCCCACCCATCGAGCAGGTCGTCGGTGTGCACAACTTCCGCACCCAGAACCGGCGCCAACGTATCCGCAAACGTCGTCTTCCCCGCCCCGCTCGGCCCATCGATCAATACCAGTTTGGTGCGCCCGAGCCGCGCAGGCCGTCCAGCCAAGACCCGCACCACCAACTCCAATCCGCCGCCCACATGACCGCCCTCATCGCCCACGCCATTCACCTCGCACCCGCCCCGATCCGCGCCACTCAGATCCACCGCCCGTGCCCACGCTGCCCCGATCCACGCCACCGCAATCCGCGCCACTCGGTTCGCGCCACTTGTGTCCGCGCGCCGCCCCGATCGGCTCGAGTCCACGCGGCCCTGGATCACGCCGCCCTGGATCACGCCGCCCAGGATCACGCCGCCCGGATCACGTGGCCCGGATCACGTGGCCCTGGATCACGCGGCCGCGATGCGTGTCGTTGGCCTCCACCCTGTCCTGGTTTCCAATCCGCGAGTCCTGATCCCCACCTCACCCGGCCTGCTCCTCGCCGCGCCTGCCACGGCGCCCGCTGCGCTCGCCGCCGTCCTCAACCACATCCTCGCCTCGCGACCTTTGCCGCCACGAGCACCATGTCTACCCCCGCGGCGCCCGGGGCGCATCAGTGCCTATCCCCGCGACGCCCGGGCGCATCAGCGCCCGCGACACCGCTCGCCGCCCCATCCCATCCCGCTCTTCGGCCCCAAGCCGCTTCGGCCCCAAGCCGCTTCGGCCCCAAGCCGCTTCAGCCCCAAGCCGCTTCGGCCCCATCCCGCCTGGCTTTCATCACACCCCCGCTTCGGCCCCATCCCGCCTGGCCTTCATCACACCCCCGCTCCCGGCGCGAGCGCGGGCAGCCGAGGCGTCGGCCCTGACTCGATCAGCCGCCAAATCGCCTCGGTATCAAGGTGTTCCTCCACCAGGTCGCCGAGCCGATCCACGGTGGCGGTCCGCAGGCCGGCGTAGTCGGTGTGGCCCGCGACCACGAACCCCCGCCGGCCCGCGATCCCGGCCACCAGCGTCAGGAAGCGGCGGCGAAACTCGTCGCACTCAAACGCGCCGTGCCAGTGCGTGCCGAAGATGTGCCCTGCCACGGCGCCCTCCACGGCACCGTCGGCCAGCGTGATCAGGCCCGGCAGTGCGCCGTCGCGCCACACGACCTGCCCGTGATGGATCTCGTATCCCTGAATCGGCGCACCGAGCGCGTGCCCGGCCGGGCGGGCCAGGGTCTTCGTGCGCTGGAATCCAATCTCCACCGGCAATAGGCCCAACGCCTCGACCTCACCGCGCGCGCTCTCGACCTCGTCGTGGATGCGCCTGCCCAGCATCTGGAAGCCCCCGCAAAGCCCGAGCAGCGGTCGGCCCGCGGCCGCGTGCGCGAGAATGACGTCGGCCAAGCCGTTGCGCCGCAACCACTCCAGGTCGTCCACAGTGGACTTGGTGCCCGGGATCACGATCATGTCGGCCTCGGCCAGCTCGCTGGGCTCGACCGTTAGGCGCACGGCCACGCCAGGCTCGCTCGCGATCGCCTCCGCGTCCGTCGCGTTGGAGATGTGCGGGAGCCGCACCACGGCGATGCGCAGCCATTCGCTCCCGCGCGGCGGGCCGGGCCGCCCGAGCACGCGCCCATATGAGACCGAGTCTTCGGCATCGAGCCACAGGTCGACGTCGAACGGCAACACACCGAACGTCGGCCGCCCGGTCAGCGCCTCCAACGTGTCCAAACCGGGCTGGAGCAACTGCCGGTTGCCCCGAAACTTGTTGATGACAAAGCCCGAAATGAGCGCCTGATCCTCCCGATCGAGCAGCGCCACCGTCCCGAAAAGCGAAGCGAACACGCCGCCCCGGTCGATGTCGCCCACGACCACGACCGGCAGCCCTGCGTGTCGGGCCAGCCCCATGTTTACGTAGTCGTTTTCGCGCAGGTTAATCTCGGCCGGGCTGCCGGCGCCTTCGCACACGACCACGTCAAATTCGCGCCGCAGCTCGTCGAACGCCGCAAATGCCGCACCCGACATCCGCCCCTTCAACGTCCGGAAGTTGCTCGCATCGATCGTGTCCACGGCCTGCCCCATCAGAACCACCTGGCTCCGATGGTCGCTACTTGGTTTGAGCAGTACGGGATTGAAGCGCACCTCAGGCTCCAATCCAGACGCCACCGCCTGAAGCGCCTGCGCCCTGCCGATTTCCCCACCTCGCCCATGCTTATCGACCACCACGGCCGAATTGTTGGACATGTTCTGCGCCTTGAACGGCGCCACCTTCACGCCGCGCCGCCACAACCAGCGGCACAGCCCAGCGGTGACAACACTTTTGCCCGCATCCGACGTCGTGCCCGCCACCAAGATCCCGCCCATCCTTCCAGCCTATCCATCGCCCAGCCATCCGACCGTCCACAGCCGACCCGCCCCTTCCGCCCCTGCAAGGCGCCTTCTCTCACCGCAGCCCAGTCCTGCCGCACTCCACCCGACCCTCCGCCCACGTGAGCCCGCCCACGTGAGCCCGCCCACGTGAGCCCGCACCCCGAGTCAGCACCCCGAGTCAGCACCCCGAGCCCGAGCCGTGCCCGACCCCCCGCCCGCGCCGTGAGCCCGCACCGCGCCGGACTTCCGCCGGCAGCAGTGCCGCCCACCGAAGCGCCCCTATCACGGCATCCGGGCGTGCGGGCTCCACGCGCGCCCGCACCGAGCGCCTGCACCGAGCGCCCGCACCAGGCGCGCCCCCATCGCAGTGCTGGTCCCGCGTCGGCAAGCTCGACAGCGCCCGTGCTCGGGCAGTGCCCCGGGCGGCGGAGGCCCAGCGCCATGCGGGCGGATGGTGCGGGCGGATGGTGCGGGCGGATGGTGCGGGCGGATGGTGCGGGC
>JBIOYB010000102.1:0-6585 GCA_044869915.1 Allorhizocola sp. | reverse complement strand
ACAACCAGAAGTCGTTGACCGGCAAGATAAGGTGAGAGGCTCTTTGCCTTGGCAGCCAACGGACTTCCTCGCCGGTCCTCACTAGTTGATCGGTGTCGAGCCATTCAAAGCGGATGTAGTCGGTGACGGGTTCGGACACGACGCGGAGCCGCCGCATGGTCTTACCAGCGAGGCGGTTGGCCTCCATCAGCTTGAACCAAGGTGCCCACCACCTGGCCTCTTCCTGCGGGTCCAGCGTTTCGCCCTTCATCCAGCGGCTAAATCTGTCAGCCTCGATGTTGGTTGCATAGATGTCTCGCATTTCAAGGTGGATGGCCTCGCGCCGGTAGCTCGTGAAGAACGCATCCCGCTGTTCCTCTGTGATGGGCTCCAAGATCTACGCTCCGGTGAGTAGTGCCCGCATGCGTGTGGCCGCGACCTCGATGCAGGTCTCATGGTCGGGAATCATCATCTGGTCTAGCGCTTCGGTGTCCAGGACGCGAGGGCCCTGAACGATGTAGTTGCCGTTTTCCTTGACGTGGACTATCGGCGGTTGAGTGGTGTCGACCTCGCCGTGTAGCCCGTTGTTGGCGAGGAAACCCATCAGATTTGCGGGCACCTCCACAACCGTTTCGTCGTCATCGATATGGAGCGTCGCCAGGATGGCTGGATCCGTCACGATCCAGCCTTGAACGACGTATGAGTCATTGTTGGTCACGTAAAGCGTGGGCGAATTGGTGGGGGTGGACTCCTTGCCGAGGAACCTTAGCTTCACGGCGCACTCCTATCTGCGAAATCTTGCCAGATGTTGCTTAGCTTCTACCCATAGTCGAATCGGTGAAGCAACATGTCAAGAGATCAATTTCGATGCTTGCGAGATACGCCTGATCAAATATTTAGTTTCGAACGGCCATTTCTTGCACCCTCAAGGGAATGTGATCGATATCTGCAACCTTGTGCAACATTCTTGAGTGTGAGTCAAGCGGCCTTCTATTGTCCATAACCGTGATCGATGTTCGGAGTCGCGTTGTAAGTGGACTTGCCGACGTCTTCAAAGAAGGCAGATCGGACCAAGTTGCGCGCTGGCAACGGCTGCAGAACCGTTCCTCAATGGCGAGCAGCCAAGCTGCGTCAGGGCAGGGGCGGCGTTTCCATGCGAACGATCCGCAGTGCGCGGAACAAAGTTGGGTGGGTAACCGATGATCGATGGAGCGAGCGTTGTGGTGGCCGACAGCATCGCCGCCGCATACCACGAGCTTGGCGTGACCGAGGAGCAGTACTTCAACGTCGCCGAGTTTTTCATCGACGTGCTCCGTTTCATGCGGGCGGAGCACGAGTTCGTTGCCGCAGTTGGCGCGGCACTGGCAGACGCACACGACCAGGCGGTTGAGCACGCAATGTCGAGCGACTACCTCCGAGACGCCACGCCGCTGTGAAGATGCCTCCGGGCTTCCCGGCACCTCGGAAGGGGCGGGTCAGGGGCGGCCGTGTTCCTCGTCCGCGGCCGGTTCGGGCGCGGCCGGTTCGGCGGGCGTGACCGGCTCGGGCGCGGGCGGCAGGAGCGCGGCCCGGCCCTGTCCCTTGATCACGAGGGAATAGATGATGATGACGGCGAAGGCGACGTTGACCCACGACCAGGTGGGGATCATGTTCACGTAGATCATCTGGAAGATGGCGGTCGCGCCGGCCAGGCCCACCGCGACCGGGCCGGCCCACTCGGACAGCTCGAACTCGAAGCCCACGAACAGGGTCACGCCGACCGCGACCAGCACCAGGCCCAGCAGCAGGTGCAGCACGCCCCAGCCGGTCAGGTTGAGGAAGAAGAAGTAGCCGCCGTATTGGCCGCCATAACGGTCGTTGAAGATGGTCAGCAGGCCCTCGACGATGTTGAACACGCCCAGCAGCGTGGTGATGATGCCGGCAAAGGCCGGCCAGCGCGTGTCTTCCGCATCAGGTGCGCTGTCGAGTTGGTCCATATCAGCACGATAAAGGGAAGATACGGTTAAGTCTGGCGTTTCATCGCGATCCACGCCGCGAGTGCGGTCGTGATGGGCACAGCCGCGATCAAGCCCAGCGTGCCGACGACGCTGCGGACGATCTCGGCGGAGATGGCCTGGGTGGTCAGGATGTCCATCGCGCCCGTGCCGCCCACGACCAGCAGGAGCATGAGCGGAAGCGACGCGCCCGCGTAGGCCAGGATGATGGTGTTGACCACCGAGGCCACATGCGCCCGGCCGATGCGCTGCGCGGCCGTGTAGAGCCGGCGCCCCGGCATCGTCCGGTCGGCGAGGGCCAATTCGTTGACGATCGCGGTCTGCGTGATGGTCACGTCGTCGAGCACGCCCAGCGTGCCGATGATGATCCCGGCGAGCAGCAGCCCGCGCAGGTCCACTCCGGACAGCACGTTGGTCAGGATCGCCGCCTCCTCGGTGCCCGATCCGGTCAGGTACAGGGCGTCGGTGACGAACAGCCCGAGCACGCCGGTCAGCACGAGCGAGGCCAGCGTCCCGAGCACGGCGATCGAGGTGCTCACGCTGACCCCGTGGGTGAGATAGATGACGGCAAACATAATGGTGGCCGCGCCGACGATCGCGACCGGCAGCGGGGACGTGCCCTGCTGGATGGCCGGCAGCACAAACAGCAGCAGCACGCCGAACGTCACCGCGAGGCCGATCAGGCTGGTCACGCCGCGCCAGCGGGCGAACGCGATGACCGCGGCGGCGAACAGCGCGACGAGCGCGATCAGCCCGCGGCGGCGGTCGTGGTCGACGATCGCGTATTGCCCGTCGCCGCCCCGGACCACGACCCGGTCGCCCGCGCTCACCGAAGGCGCGGTCGGGCCCGACGGCACGGTGGTGTCGACCAACTGATCGTCGATCCGCACGGTCGCGGTGCCGCACGGCCCGCCCGGGGTGGGTGCCGTCCTGGCCGGGCACGGGGGCGTGGCCGACTCGACGACGCCTCTGAAGGTACCCACATCGGAAATGATCTTTTGAGAGGGCGCGGGCCAGAGGGCGATCAGGGCGATGACCGTCGCGGCGGCCAGGGGCAGCAGGATCGCGGCGATGATGCGGCGGACCCGTGGCGGTGCGGGCGGAACGTCCGGATGTGCATGATCATGCCCCATTTCCTGAACGTACCCGCCACAACCCCAGCCTGCCCTGGGATGTGGAACAAAGCAGGAGCTGCCGCTCGAACAGGCACTCCGACAGCTCGTGCGGCACGCTCGCGAGCATGAGCAGCCCGTCGGCGTGTAACCGCGCCACATAGGACATGCGGTGCGTCGGCCACACCAGCAGCGGCCGCACGCTGCCCAGGGCGTTGCCGGACACCGTGTACCACCCCGACAGTGGGATGCGCGTGCGCCCGCTGAACGGATCGATGGTCTTCACCGCCGCCGAACCCTGCGCGTCGTCGGCCATGACCAGAAGCCCGGCCGGCGTGACCGCGACGGCGTTGCCCTCGGGCAGGGATTGCAGCACCCGGCCGCTGCCCGGGTCGATGATGAGCGTGCGCTGCCCGTCGTCGATGCGCCCGCAGATCACCTCGCCGCAGTCGCGCCACTCGCTCCAGTGCACGGCCGGTGTCGTGGGCCGTAGCGTCTCCCGGTCGAGCCACAGGTTTTCCAGCGCGCCGCGGACGACTATCCGATCGCGACTGATCCGCAGCCGCGGGCGGTCGAGCGGCCTGATCCTGCCTTCTCTTAGGGGACGACCGGTCGCCAGATCGCGCTCGCTGATCGCGCCCCCGGCGGCGAGCAAGAGGATCGTCCGATCGGATGGGAGGGGTTGCGCCGCAACGGCTTCGGCCGACCACCGGTGCGCCATCGTCGCCGCGTCGAACACGGTGACGCTCTGCGCCCGGTGCACCAAAATCGCGGCATCGTCCACAACGGACAGCTCCCCGGGCGCGCTCCACACCTGCCGCCCGGTCTCGGGGTCAAACGCGAACGTCGCCCGCCCTATCGTGTCGGCCGTGACGTAAACCAGGCCCGCGACCATCTGGATGGCGAGCACGTCGGTGGCCGCGTCGAGGCGTGCCCGCCAGCGCGCCCGCCCGTCCAAGTCGAACGCGTTGAGCCTGCCGAAGTTGGTGGCCACCACGATGAGCCCGTCGAGGATGGCCCGCTCGCCGCCGTCGTCGGGCACGCTCAGCAGCGTCACCTCGGTCACGTTGGGCACACCTTTGGGCGCGCCCGCCACCAGCAACGGGAGCATGAGCACGGCCAGGAACGCGGCCGCGGACTTCCTCTGCTTGCGCGGCTCGGGCGGGGGCACGGTCCAGTCATCCCCGAGATCGATGACGAATTCGCGCATGCCGGTGCCCCTGTCGATGTAGGCATTATCGTGGGGCACGTGTTAGCTCAGCAACGGCAGGCCGCCATCCTCGACCGGGTCCGGCAGCACGGCGGCGTGCGCGTCAGCGATCTGGTCGTCGAGTTCGGCGTGTCCGACATGACGATCCGCCGCGACCTCGAGGCGCTGGCCGAGCAGGGCCTCGTGGACAAGGTGCACGGCGGCGCGACGGCGATCCGGCCCGGTTCGACCGAGGAGCCCGGCTTCGCGGCCAAGTCGGTGCGCAATAGAGCCGAAAAGGCGGCGATCGCGGCCCACGCGGCCAAGCTCGTGCGGCCGGGGATGGCCGTGGCGCTGTCGGCCGGCACGACCACCGCCGAGCTCGCCCGGCGCCTGGTGGCCGTGCCCGAGCTGACCGTGGTGACCAACTCGGTGCCGGTGGCCGACGTGTTCTTCGGCTCGAGCCGTCCGGACCAGACGGTCGTGCTGACCGGCGGGATGCGCACGCCATCTGACGCTCTGGTCGGGCCCGTGGCGGTGGCGGCGATCCGCTCGTTCCATCTGGATTTGCTTTTCTTGGGGGTACACGGCATGAGCGAGCGGGCCGGGTTTACCACGCCCAATCTCATGGAGGCCGAGACCGATCGGGCGCTCGTGGCGGCGGCCGAGCGGCTGGTCGTGCTCGCCGATCACTCCAAGTGGGACATGCTCGGGATATCGACCATCGCGGCGCTGTCCGACGCGGATGTGCTGGTCACCGACGCCGCGCTGCCCGACCAGGCGCGCCTGGTGCTCGCCGAGGCCGTGCGCGAGATGATCATCGCTCCGAGCTGAATCGGCGCCGGCTTTGTCGCTTCGGTCGCGTGAGGTCAGCCGATCGCGGCGGGCGGCGTCGGCCTGACCGTCCAGAGTGGACACATCGTCCGTCCTGCCGGGCACGTCGGGATGCGCGCCGGCGGGCAGGGCGTGCGTTTGAACCACGCCCGGGAGCGGGTATTGGCACCACATGTTTGCCACGATCGCTGCCGTCCTTTTCGGACTCGCGCTTATACTGCAGCTCATCAACGAGACCATCGGCAGTGTGATCACGCCGGCCACGCTCACCACGGCCGGCCTGCTGTTCGTCGCCCTGCACCTGGGCGGATTCGCCGCGGCGGTGCGCAGCGGCGGGCCACGCCGATGGCGGCGCTAAACGGCGAGGACGGGCGAGCCCACCGGGAGCGGCTGCTCAAGCTGCTGGCCCGGGGGCCCGCGCGGCCGTCCGAGCTGAGCCGGCGAGAGCGGCTGCGCGCGTTCGGGCGCACACTGTATGAGCTGCTGGGCGACGACCTGACCGACCGGGCCGCGACGCTGACCTACTACGCCGTGCTGGCCATCTTCCCCGGGCTGCTGGTGCTCGTCGCGGGCGTGGGGCTGCTGCGCCAGCCGGCCACGCGATCGGTGGTCGAGGGCATCGGGACGATGACCTTCGGGCCCACCCAGCAGATCCTCGCCAAGGGGATCGCCGACCTGCAGGACAATCCGCGCGAGGCGGGCATCATCGCCATCATCGGTCTGATCATCGCGTTCTGGTCCGCGACCGGATATGTCGGGGCATTCATGCGGGCGGCCAATGCCATCTATGAGGTGCCGGAGGCGCGCCCCCTGTGGAAGACCCTTCCCGTGCGGCTGTTCCTCACCGCCGTGACGGGACTTGTGCTCGCACTGTCGGCGTTCGCGATCGTGTTCACCGGGCGGCTGGCCGCGCTGATCGGGCGGGCCATCGGCATCGACCCCGAGCGCGTCCGGCTCATCGACATCGTCAAGTGGCCGGTGCTGGTGATCGTGTTTGCCCTGCTGCTGGCCCTGCTCTACTGGGCCGCGCCCAACGCGCGGCAGGGTGGCTTCCACTGGATCACGCCCGGCAGCCTGCTCGCCACGATGGTGTGGCTGATCGTGTCGGGCGGGTTCGGGTTCTACCTGTCGCGCTTCGACTCGTTCGACCGGACCTATGGCGCGCTGGGCGGGGTCATCATCTTCCTGGTGTGGATCTGGCTGACCAACGTGGCCGTGCTGCTGGGCGCCGAATACGACGCCGAGCTGGCCCGCGCCCGCGCCATCGCGGCCGGCCTGCCGCAGGAAGAAACCCCCTACCTCCCCCTGCGCGACGTGCCGAAGGCCTAGCCGGCGGGCGGCAGGAACCGCTTGTCCCCGTGCCCAAGGCCTAGCGGCGGGCGGCAGGAACCGCTTGTCCCAAACGGATCGCTGGTGAGGTGCGGCAGGAGGGTCAGGGCTGCTGCCGGTGCCCCTCATGCGCCGGTCGCGGGCCTGG
>JBIOYB010000101.1:0-12618 GCA_044869915.1 Allorhizocola sp. | reverse complement strand
CCCACGGCGGGCGTCACCTACCGGGAGGGCGACGAGCACGACGACTGGACGACCGCCCTCGACCTCGTCGCGGCGCGGCGGGGTGTGCTGCCGGCGCCCGCGCCGCTGGCCGAGACGATCCGGCGCTCGGATCTGGTGTTCGTCCCGTTCGAGGCCGGGTTGGCGATGGCATATGGGATCGTGTGGTCCGCCGAGTATGCGACGGCCCAGACGCTGGCGCTGGTGCAGGCCATCCAGTCGCAGCTGCGCCTCAACGGCAGGCCGGCCGCTCAGCCGCCGGCCGCTTAACCGCCGACTACTCAGCCGCTGGCCGCTCAGCCGCCGACTACTCAGCCGCTGGCCGCTCAGCCGCTGGCCGCTCAGCCGCTGGCCGCTCGGCCGCTGGCCGCTCAGCCGCCGACCCGATAGCCGGCCCCGGTGACGTGGCTCAGCCACCGGCCGCTCAGCCGCCGACCCGATAGCCCACTCCCGGTGTCGTCGTGATGATGGGCGGGTCGCCGAGCTTGCGGCGCAACCGTCCGACCGTGACGGTGACCGTGTTGGTGAACGGGTCGGCGTTTTCGTCCCACACCTGCTCGAGCAGCGCCTCCGTGCTCAGGAAGCCGGGGCTGGCGCGCAGCAGGGCCTCCAGGAGGGCAAACTCCTTGACCGACAGCTCCAGGTGCCTTCCGTCGCGGGTGGCCGTGCGGCGCACGGGATCCAGCTCGATGCCCGCCGCGCGCAGGATGCGCGGCCGGGCGACGGGGCGGCGGCGGGCCAGCGCGTGGATGCGCAGGATCAGCTCCGGGAAGTGGAACGGTTTGGCCAGATAGTCGTCGGCGCCGAGGGTCAGCCCGCTGACCCGGTCGCCGGGCGCCGCGGCCGCGGTGAGCATCAGGACCATCGGCCGATCGTCGCGGTCCACGATCATCTGGCAGATCGTGTCGCCGTGGATGCCAGGCAGGTCGCGGTCGAGGACCACGACGTCGTAGCCGTTGACGTCGAGCTTGCCCGCGGCCTGCAGTCCGTCGTGCGCCACGTCGACGGCCAGGCCTTGGTCGCGCAACCCTTCGGCGATGACGGCGGCGAGCGCGGGCGCGTCCTCGACGACCAAAACCCTCATGCCGCACCATCGACCGGCAGCGTCACCGTGGCGCGCAGGCCGCCCTCGGGCCGGGCGTGCAGGTCGATCCGGCCGCCGTGAGCGGCGGCGATGGCCGCGACGATGGACAGCCCGAGGCCCTGGCCGCCTGCGGGACCGGTCCGGTCGGCGCCGAGCCGCTGGAACGGCTTGGCCAGGCGGGCGACCTGCTCCTGCTCGAGGACGGGCCCGCTGCTCTCCACGATCAGCCGGGTCGCCGCCGCATCCTTCTCGACCGCGATCGCGATGGAGCCGTCGTCGCGGTTGTGCACCACCGCGTTGTCAATCAGGTTGTGCACCATCCGGTTCAGCAGCGTCGGGCTGCCCTCGGCTGAGATCGCGGTGCCGCGGCGCTCGACGGTCAGGCGCTTGGCCGCGATGCCCGTGGCGCGGGCTTCGAGCGCCTCGCCGATCAGTTGTCCAATCTGGACAGTCTGTGCATCCGCCGCCACCACACCGTGCTGCGCACGGGCGAGCGTGAGCAGGCCCTCGAGCAGCCGGTCGACCTGGTCCAGCTCGGTGCGCATCCGGTCGGCCAGCACGGTGGTCTGCCGCGGGATCGGCCCCGGCTTGGCCAGCGCCACATCCAGCGAGGCCCGCATCGTGGTCAGCGGGGTGCGCAGCTCGTGTGACGCGTTCGCGACGAACAGGCGCTGCGCGGCGAACGACGCCTCGAGCCGCTCGAGCAGGTCGTCTATCGTGTCGGCGAGATCCTTCACCTCATCGGCCGGGCCGGGCGCGGCCAGGCGCTCGTGCAGGCTTTCGGCCGTGATCCGCCGGGTCGCGGTCGTGATCGTGCGCAGCGGGCGCAGCACGCGGCCGGCGATGATCCGCCCGAGCAACAGCGACACCGCCGCCATCGCGATCAGCGCGATCAGCGAGCCGGTCAGCATCCGGCGTGACTGGGCCACCTGCAGTTCGGTCAGCTGCGCCTCGAGCAGCCGGATGCGCTCCTGCGCTTGCCCGGCCGAGGTTTGGCCCGGCACCGGCTGCGTCTCCTTCACCTGTGCGAACAGATTGGTGAGCACCAGCAGGCCTATTCCGGACATCAGGAACAGCGAGGCATACAGCAGGGTGAACCGCATCCCGGCGGTGCCCCGGCGCAGCAGCTTGTGGCCCATCACCGCTCAAGGATGCCGTGCATGGCCTAACAACTGCCTAACAACGGCATGACAGCGGCGCTTCGGACGCTGTTAGGCTCCCGCCGGTACACAAAAATAATGCATATCTCCCGAAGCCAACGGTTTGCCGTCGGCGCCGCGATGCTTCTCATTGTTTTGTTTGGTACGCTGCCGGCGCTCGCGGCGCAGGCCTCGTGCAGCCAAGGGACCGTGGAGGTGGCCTGCCCCACCGATCCGGTCGGCCCCGAGGGCGGCGCGGTCAGCGACCAGTTCTCCTTCGCCCACCGCGCGCTGCAAGGCGACGGCGCCATCACGGTGCGCCTGACGTCGATGACCGGCACCATCACCTATCCGCCGCCCAACCACGACCAGATCGTGTCCGGCCTGGTGCCGTGGGCGAAGGCGGGCATCATCGTCAAGGATGGCCTCGCGCAAGGATCGCAGTATGCGGCGCTCGTGATGACGGGCAGCCACGGCGTGCGCATGCAATACAACTACGTCCACGACACGGCCGGGGCTCCGGGCGGCGTGTCGGCGCAGGTGCCGCGATGGCTGCGCCTGACCCGGTCCGGCGACACCCTCACGGGCGAGGAGTCGGTCGACGGCAGGCAGTGGACGCGGGTGGGCACGGCACGGCTGCCCGGCCTTCCCTCGACCGTCGAGATTGGACTGTTGGCGACGTCGCCGTCAGACCTGACACTGGTCCGGGTCGGCGCCGGCGCGACCGTCGGCCAGGCCCGTTTCACCCAGGCCGTCGGCGTCTTCGACAATGTGACGGTCGCAGGCGCCACGGCCGGCGGAGGATGGAGCGCGGACGCCGTGGGCGAGATGGGCCAGACCGACTGGGAAAAATTCCATCGCGCGCCGGGCCTCGTCGAGGCCGACGGCACGCTCACCGTCACGGGCTCGGGCGACATCGGGCCGATCGGCACGCACGGCGGATTCACGCCCACGACCATGCTCTTCGGTGTGGCCATAAGCCTCATCGTGCTCATCATCATGGCCGCACGGCTCGGCGCCGGCAGGGCATCGCTGAAACCGTCCATTGTGGTCGGTGCGGTCACGTTCCTCGCCGGACTGGCCGCCGCGGCCATCACCGTGCCGATCGCCACGGCTCTCCTGCGCGCCAACAATATGATCGTCGTCCCGGTCGACACGCTCACCACCGTGCGCGTCATCATCGGTGCCGCCGCCCTCCTCGCCACCGCGACGATCCTCGCGCTCGCCCTCGGCGTCCTGCTCCGCCGTGCCTGGGTAGCGATCCTCGCCGCGCTGTCCGTCATCGTCGTGCCCTCTCTGTTGGGGGTCATCCCCTTCCTGCCCGAGGCGGTGTCAGACTGGCTGCTGCGCCTCACCCCCGCCGCCGGATTCGCCATCCTGCAATCCCTTCGGGAATACCCACAGGTCACCGCCCACTACGCGCCCTACGCCGGCTACTATCCCCTCCCCGGATGGGCCGGGTTGACCGTCCTGTGTGGATACACCGCGGCCGCCCTGTGGCTTGCCGCAAGGCGGAAACCTAGTCTTAGGTAGGTTGTGCGCGGGTGGTGCGGCGTGAGTCGGCCACCCGCAAAGGGTGGCAAGGGATCTGGATGTTGAATGGGGGCACGGCATGCGGGAGCACAGGATCAAGATCAGGGTGGCGGGCAACACCGCGGGTCCGGCATTGCATGCGCTCAGAGCAAAGGGTTACCTGGTGACGCTGAGCTACGTGCGCCACGATGAGGCCGGCATGTCCAGCGATTACGAGGCCGACTACGCGGCGGAGAAGGACGGGTGCCTGTTCAGCGCCACGACCGCGGAGGAGCTGCTCGGGCTCGTCGCGATGTGGGAGATACGTGGCGATGACTGGCGCGCGTGCACCGATGATGAGCGGGCATGGCACGACGCCCTTGTCGAGGCCGCGCCCGTCTATGACAGCGACGGCAACCCGGTGGACGAGCGCGGGCAAGACTGACCTGGCTATCCGCGTCTGGGTGGAGCAGCCGCGGATCGTGCGGCTACGCCGCGTCCCACCACTGGAGCACGCAGACCCTTCGACGTGCGCCAGGTCTCGCTCCACCTGCCACCGCAGCGCCGGATCGGCGGGGCGCGCTGCGCCGGCGCGATCGCCGGCAAGTATCTGGCTCGCCACTGTGGTCATGTGGGTGCGGTGCGTCAATCCGGTTGCGGGGATCGCCGGCGTGCAGCGAGTGCCGACGCGTCGGGCCATGCCTGCAGCACGGGGCTGCGGGCCTACGCGCCGGGCGGGCCGGTGACTGCGCTGCGAGGGCGGCCACCGGACCGAGCGCTGCGGGCGGTGGGTTGGCTATTCGGTTGTGGCGGGGCGGGTCAAGGGTGGCAGGCCGTTGATGGGCGCGCACCGCGGCTCGACGCAGTCCCACGGGCGCACTTCGGTCAGCCGGTGGCACGGGACGCTCACGACCGAGCCCCACGGCTCCGGTGCGGAGCGCACGAGCACCTCCTTGAGCTCCGGCCGCTGCTTGCACTCGATGGTCGCCTTGCGCACCTGCTCTGTCCACAATGGAGCGTGCGAGCGGTAGGTGTCGTCCCACCGGAAGTTGAACGCGCTGACGACCGCGATGAGGATGGCGAAGGCGAGCAGGGGAGCGTTGGCGCGCCACGACCACGGCCGGCCGAGGGCAGAGCCGGTGCCGGTCTGGCGCGGCAGGAGACCGCCGCCGTTGGATTGGCGCGGCAGGAGCAGGACGGCCAGGCCCGCGAAGACGAGCAGCTCGACGGGCACGAGGTAGCGTGGCTCGTTGCCCTGCGCCATCACCATGAAGCAGAACATCGCGATGCTGTGCGCGAACGCGACGGCCGCCAGCAGCCAGGCCGGCCGGGTGAACCGCCGCGTGGCCGCGACCGCGAAGACGGCCAGCACCACGACCCACGACAGCAGGATGACCCAGATGTGCGCGGCCAGGATGGCGCTCACGTCAAACTGCCAGTTGGTCGGGAAGTGGAACCCGAGCAGCCCTTCGGTCGCGCGATAGCCCAGCACCGACCCGGGCACGCCCCACACCACGTAGTCCCACAGGGCGACCAGGGGCTCCGGATACATCACCTGGCGGTTGCTGCCGCCGCCGGCCATGATGACCGCGTTGCCGGCCGCGCCGATCAGCAACGAGCCGAGGATGCCCCAGCCCGTGCGGTCGCGGCGGACGACCACGCGCAGCAGGGCCAGCGGGATGAGCGTGATCGTCAGCAGGGTGCTCATGGCCGCGAGGAACGCCGTCGTGATCGCGATCCATTTGGCGGCGCGCCTCACCGGCGCCCACAGCACCACCCAGAAGAGCACGTATAGCGCGAACAGGTGCAGGCACACCGGCCGCGCGTAGACCTCGGTCCGCAGGTTTTCGGCCATGGGCGAGAGCACCAGCGGCGCGGTGACCACGACGCGGGCCAGCGGGCTGGACAGGTGAGCCCCGCTCGCGACGTAGACCAGCAGCACCATCAGGCCGAAGACGAGCGCGGCCGAGATCGACAGCACGGCCGCGGCCCACGACACGGGCAGGAACGCGGCCAGCACGCCGAGCAGGCGCGGCACGAGCGTGAAGTAGCCGTTGAGCGGGCTGATGATGGTTTTGGCCGGTGTGCGGTAGTAGGCCTCGGTCAGGACCTCGTTGGCGTCCTCCTGCCAGATGCTTTGCAGCGCACCGGTCCCGGTGATGCGCAGCATGCTCACGACCGCGGCGGCGACGACCAGCAGCGTGCCCAGCAGGACATCGCGCCGGGTGAGCACGCGCATCGGCGCTGTCGGGAAGAGGACCGCCAGCCGCGCGAACAGCCCGCCGCGCCGGTCACGCACCGTTGGTGGTGCCGGGTCGCCGAGGGCAACATCGGTCGTCGTAGTCACGGCACCCTTTCTAGCACCTCCTTTAGCGAAAGTTGCGCCCGCGCGCCCTTGTGCTACGCTGACACGTGTAAGAAAGTTCTTACACGTGAAGGAGCGTCATGACACGGGCCCGGCCGACCGGCGATGAACTGGTCGAGATGCTGTCGGCGCTGGCCAACCCGCTGCAGCTGCGCATCGTCGCGGAGCTCGCCGCCGGGCGCAACTATGTCAGCCAACTGGCCCGCGAGATCGGCATCAGCCGCCCCCTGCTGCACATGCACCTGCAGCGGCTGGAGGCGGCGGGCCTGATCGTGGGCAGCCTGGAGCTTTCCGACGACGGCAAGGCGATGAAGTACTTCGAGGTCGCCGACTTCGACGTGCGGCTCACCCCGGCCGAGCTGGTCGAAGTAACAAAGACACTGACACGCAAGGAGACTTCCTGATGGACATCACCAACTGGCCCACCGTGATCTTCCTGTTGGGCGTGCTGGGGCTCGGCGTTTTCGTGCTCCTCGCGACGACCGCCTCGGTGCACGAGTTCCGCAAGACGAAGCTCGCGGCGCAGCAGGCCGACGATCTGCGCCAGCTCGTGCGCCGCTACGAGCAGCTCGCGGAGTCCACATTGGACGCGCAGCAGCGCGTCGCCGCCGACGTTTCCGAGCTGCGTTCCCGCACCACCGCCATCGAGCAGATTCTGAGGACCGTGGAATGAAAGCGATAGTTCGCGCCCGCTATGGTGGCCCCGAGGTTTTGAGCCTGCAGGAGGTCGAGCGGCCCACGCCCGCCGACGACGAAGTGCTCATCCGCGTGCGCGCGGCCTCCGTCGACGCGGGCGTCGTGCACCTGCTGACCGGCGAGGCCTACCTGATGCGACTCGTGTTCGGCCTGCGCGCGCCCAAGACCCCGATCCTCGGCATGGACGCGGCCGGGGTGGTCGAGTCGGTGGGCCGTGCGGTCACCCGCTTCCGCCCGGGTGACGAGGTCTACGCGGAGGTGCGCGCGGGCAGCTTCGCCGAATACGCGTGTGTGCCGGAGCGGTTGGCGGCGCTCAAGCCTTCCAATCTGACATTTGAGGAGGCGGCCGCGGTCCCGTCGTCGGGCAACCCGGCGCTGATCGGCATGCGCGATGTGGCGCACGTGCAAAAGGGCCAAAGCGTGCTCATCAACGGTGCCTCGGGTGGGGTGGGCACGTTTGCCATGCAGATCGCCAAGTGGCTGGGCGCCGAGGTGACGGGCGTGTGCAGCGCGTCCAAAATGGACCTCGTGCGGTCGCTGGGCGCCGACCATGTCATCGACTACACGCGCGACGACTTCACGGCCGGCTCCCACCGGTACCAGATAATCTTGGATCTGGCCGGAAACCACTCGCCGGCAAGGCTTCGCCGGGCCTTGACCCCCACGGGCATCCTGGTTTTGTCCTCCGGCGAGGGCGGCCGCTGGATCGGGCCGTTGGGCAGCCTGCTGTCCGCCAAGATTTTGAATATTTTTGTACGGCAACAACTCGGCTCGTTCGTGGCAGCACCCAGCGGCGACAATCTCGCGGCGCTCAAGGAGCTGATCGAGTCCGGCGCGATCCGGCCCGCGATGGACCGGACGTTCCCGCTGGGCGAGACGGCCGACGCCATGCGCTACTTCATGGCCGGTAAGGCTCGCGGCAAGGTCGCGATCACGGTGGCGAACTGACCCACATCCGGACCGCCGTCGCCGACTCTCCAAAGTGGACGCACACCAGGTCGCACAGCACGTTGGCCACGATCAGCCCATATCCCGGGCCGCCGTCGGCCGGAGGGATGCGCCCGGACAGGGCGGGCATGCCACCCTCGCTGTCGACCTGCGCGACGAGGGCCCGCTGCTCAAACCAGAGGCTGACCCGCCCGCCGTTATCGCCATGCACCACCGTGTTTGTCGCGACCTCGCTGACCGCCTGCACGAGGCGGCTGGTGAGCTCGCCGGGCATGCCGCACGCCGCATACAGCTCCGTGGCAAACTTGCGCACCAGCACCAGATCGCTGTTGTCGGCGACGTCGACCCGCAGGGCGTGCTCGGGCGGATCGCCCAGCGGCGGGTTGAACCGCCGCCAAGCCTGCACGTCATATCCGGGGCTGGTCCACGTGCGGCCGGCATCGGTGAGCGTGGGGTGGGTGTGCAGGGCGTCCGCGAGCACCGATGGCTCCAGGGCACTCTCGTCGTAGGGGCAGACGATGATCGCGTCGCGGCCGGCGAACGCGTCGTTGATGAGGGCCTCATGCTGGGCGCACGCCGGATATTCGGCCTGCGTGCGCCCGGCCCAGATGGGCTCGCCGATGATGTGCGCCCGCCGGCCGGGATGCGCGCGAGCGGTGGCCAGCAGCACCATCGGGATGATGCGGCCCGGGTTGCGCCCGGCCTCAAACATGTCGATCCATTGCACTTCGCGGGCGGCGCCGGGGCCCACGTGCTCGCGCAGGAGGTCGAGGTTGGGTTTGGGCACGGCGACCGCGACCGGGTGCCCGCCCTCGAGCGCGCCGTGGATAAACCGGCCCAGCTGATCGGCGTATCCGGCAGGGGTGCGATAAAACAGTGCGGGGTGGGCGAAAGGGTTCGCGCTCATAGGTTCACCCGCACGCCCTCGAACTCGCCGACCATCTCCAGCATCCGGCCGACCAGCGGGGTGGGGCCGGCGAAGCGCATGCCCGGGTTGCGGCGCGCGGTCCGCACGAGCGAGGTGATCGTGCCGACATCGGCAAATGCCAGGCCGGACAGGTCGATCACGAGTGGGCCGTCGCCCGGCACGTCCTCGGGCAGGCCTGCGAGCACCGCTTCGACGGCGACGGCCGTGGCCAGGTCGGCCTCGCCGGACAGGCGCAGCCCGCGCGGATCGGTCGTGTGGGCGATGCGCAGCTGCCGCAGCACGCCGGATTCGGCGCGGGCGGAGGCCGTGTGAGCCGGTGCATACGCGTTGAGCTGGGCCTGGGTGAACAGGCGGCGGTCATACATGCACAGCACGGTCGCGAAACCGGCCGCGAAAACCCGGTTGAGCTGGGCCTCATACCACGCGAGCCGGTTCACGCGAGCCGGCGCGATGTCGGCCGCCCACGACATGTCGGCGATCACACGGATGCCGGCGAACCCGTCCTGGCGAGCCTGCCCGATCTCCTCGCGCCAGGCCGTGATCGTCCGCTCCGGATCGAACTGGCCGGTGACGAGGTGGGCGTCGTGCACGCTGGCGATGACGACCTGGCCGCTGTCGAGCCCGGCGCGCATCCGCAGGTCGGAGGCCTCCAGTGTGGCCTCGACGGCCAGCGGCAGGAACTGCGCGGTGTAACACACGGCCTTTTCCCCGTTTTCCAGGGCGCATCTGGCGCTGTCGGCAACCGCCTCGAGGAGTTCGTCACCGCCGTCAAAGGCCACGCACACATGGTCACCTGCGGTAAAGCGGCTCATGGCCTGGCGTGCAGGCACGGCAGTCAACTTTGATAAACCTCCACGGCTGGCGGGCTCCGGGGCGAACGATGCGCACCTTATACCCCCGCCGGGCATGCCTGAAACCTGGTTTGGCGTAGCGAGTGTGGACGTCCGAATCCAGCCAGCGGGGCGGGGCGCGCATGCGGTACACAGAAAAATGTGACCTTTTCTGCGGTGATCACTACGGGCATCTACTGCCGGCCCGGGTGCGGTGCGCGGCCGCGGGCCGAAAACGTCCGCACCTTCGAGTCCGCGGCGGCGGCCGAGGCGGCAGGCTTCCGGGCGTGCCTGCGATGCCGGCCCTACCGCCTGGCCGGATCGGTGCCCTGGACGGCGCCTGAGCTCGTCTGCCGTGCCGTGCGCCTGATCATCGACGGCGCGCTCGACGACGGCGGCGAGGCCGACCTGGGCGGCAGGCTCGGGTTGTCGGCGCGGCACCTGCGCCGGCTGTTCCACGAACATCTTGGCATGACGCCCGATCAGCTTGCGCGGTCAAGGCGGGCACACTTCGCGCGGCGGCTGCTCGACGACACCGACCTCGCGATCGCCGATGTGGCGTTCGCGTCCGGGTTTGGCAGCCTGCGCCAGTTCAACCGGACCATGCTCGAGGTCTTCCGGGCCAACCCGCAGCAGCTGCGGCAGCGCCGGCGGCGGGCGGACCGGCTGGCCACGGATGGCGGGGTGCTGATCCGGCTGCCATTCGCGCTTGACGATTGGACGGCCATGCTGGACTCCCTTGCGGCGCAAGCGATCCCGGGCGTGGAGTCGGTCGATGCGGGCGCCGGGATTTATCGGCGCACCATCATGGTCGACGGCGGGCCGGGTGTGCTGCAGGTCCACCCGGGCGGCGGGCCCGATCACCTGCTGCTGCGCGCGCATCTGCCCTACTGGGAGGGGCTCATCCACGTGGTCGAGCGGGTGCGGCGACTGCTCGCGCTGGACATCGGGCCTGCCCGGCCGGGCGCGTGGGGGCCGTTCGAGGCCGGCGTGCGGGCCATCGTCGGGCAGCCCAAACTGTTGGGCCGCTTGGTGTCCGCGCACGGCCTGGCCATCCCCGGCCTGACCCAAGGCCTGACGCACGCCTTCCCCTCGGCCGAGACCCTGGCCGCCGCCCCCGCTGTGGATTTGCCCTTTGATTTGCGGGCGACTGTGCGGGCGTTCGCCGAATCCACTGTGGAAGGCCGCATCCGGCTCGACGGATCGGCCACAGTGGACAGTCTGCTCGCGTCGCTGACGGCGATCCCGGGGTTCAGCCACGCTGCGGCACACACTTTGGCGCTACAGTTGGGGCCGGCGTGATTTCCGGGTCCGCTTTTTATTTACCACGGTCCGCGATGCTCGTCCGCCGGTGCTCATTGGGCAGACTGTTGGTGCCCGGCCTCGCGTGCGGAGATCCGCGCCATTTCGGGGGAATGGTTGGTGTCGAGCGGCTTTCGGGCAGCCATGTCCCCGAAATGGCGCGGATCTTCGGTCGTCCCTCAAGGGTGGCGCCGCACGGGCGGCCATCCGGTCGCGGCGATGATGGCGTCGGCGACCTGATCGGGCGTGCGGCCGTCGGTGTCGATGCGCAGGTCTCCGATCGCTTGCTGCTCCAAGACTTCGGCGTGCGCCGCCGAACTGTCTACAATGGACGAAAGGTGCGCTGCGGGCCGGCCTTTCAGCGGGTCGCCGGGCTGGGCCCAGCTGCCGCCGCCCCGCCCGCGCAGCATGATCCGGCCGGCCAGCGTGTCGCGTCCGGCGTGCAGCCGGCACACCGTGATGGTCGCCGCCGGCAGCGCCCGCGTGTAGGTGGCGACGGCCGCCTCATCCTCGGCCGGGCCGACGACGGTCAGGCACTCGGCGCCGGCCGCGCGGAACGCCTCCCACATCGCCGCCAGGATTCGGGCTCTCATCCGATGGTCGACGCGGCCGCCGTCGGACGGTGCGGGGTTGTCGGACGGTGCGGGTTCGTTAGACGGTGCCGGTTCGTTTGACGGTGCGGGGTCGTCGGACGGTGCGGGGTCGTCGGAGGGTGCGGGGGAGTGGAAGCCGATCTGGTCGAGGTCGATGTAGGCCCCCGGGATCTGGCGTCCCAGCACGTGCCGCAGGTATAGATCGAAGCCCGCACTGGACTTCCCCACGCCGGTCGTACCGCAAAGCCACAGGATCGGCCCGTCTGCGGGTTGGGCTTCCGCCCGCCCCGGCTCGACCGCTTCGGCCGGCCCGACCGCGTTGGTCGCTTCGGTTGGCGGGGTCGCTTCGGCTGGCTCGGCGGCGGTGATGGCTTCGACTGGCGCGATCGCTTCGGCCGGCTCGACCGTGTTGGTCGCTTCGGCCGGCACGATCGCTTCGACTGGCTCGACCGCCGTGATGGCTTCGGCCGGCTCGACCGCTTCGGCGGCCGTGGCATTGCCTGCCGTGGCTTGGTCTGCTGGGGCTTGGCTTGGCGGTGCTTGGGCCGTGGTGGGCGCGGGGGCACGGCGAGGCCAACCCGAGGTGTGTTCCAGCACCAGCCGTACGACCTCGGTCACCGGCAGGCCGCTGGTGTCGACGCACACGTCGGCGAAGTCGCTCGCGTCCAAAGCGTCGGCGTCGGCCAGTGCCTCGGCCACCATCGCGTGCTCTCCCTGACGCTCGACGAGCCGCCGGGCCAGCTCATCGGCGTTGACGCGTAACCGGCACACGGTCAGGGCAACGTCCGGGATGAGGTCCGCGTGCACACCGCGCTCGGAGTCGACGCACCCCGACACGACCACGCAACGCGCACCCGCCGCCCGGTATCCGGCCACCACCGCGCCGAGGTTTTCCGCCTGCAACCGGAAGCGTCCCGGATCCGACGCAGGCTCGGGATAGCATATGCCCAGCTGATCGATGTCGACGTAGCCCACGTTGGCGCCGGAGTGCGCCAGTCGGGAATAGATTTCCCACGCCACCGTGGTCTTGCCCGCCCCGGGCGGACCGCACAACCACAACACCGGCATCGCGTCGACCGCCATGACCGGAGATTGTCTCGGAGGTCCGGTTGTGGTGTCGACCCGATTTCCCGGACCCGGTCAGAGCAACTTCCCCGGACCCGGTCAGAGCAACTTCCCCGGACCCGGTCAGAGCAACTTCCC
>JBIOYB010000100.1:0-51307 GCA_044869915.1 Allorhizocola sp. | reverse complement strand
GCAGCGACAGCTTCGCGCTCACTGCCGGTCCACCATGTGGGGGCCGTTGAGGTCGCGACGCGTGCACGCTCGGGCCGTGTGCGCTCTTTGCACACAACCCGGCGAGTAACGCCATCAGGAGCCGAATGGTTCCGCGAGGGCCATTTGCCCCCTGGCAAGGCGCACGCCGGGGCCGTGTGCGCTCTTTGCACACAACCCGGCGAGCAACGCCGCCAGGGGGCAAATGGGCCCGCGGAACTAGCCGCCGGACTTGCGGTTGGACCACATCCTCTGACCGTGGCCCTGGGGTCCCTTGGGCACCGAGGACTTTTGCTTGCCGTTGAAATGGGTCTGCTGTCCAGACTTTTTGCCCTTGGCCCGACGCTCGGCACGGTTCATCGGGACAGACTCGGCGGCATCATCCTGCCCGGCGTCTGGAGTGCGATCTTCACTCATGGTGTCTCCAACAATGCGAGATTTGGGTTTCAAGACGGGCGAGCGAAAGAGACTCTCAGATCATGATGGCGAGCCTATCAGGACGCCGCGGCGGCCAGGAAACGAGTTACCTCATCGTTGCTGGTGGGGGCGAAATCCTGGTACCACTGCCCCACCGCGCTGAACGCGGTCGGTGTGAGCACGGCGACGACCTCGTCGGCGATCGGGGCCAGGTCGCGCACTGCCTCGGGCGGCGCGACCGGGACCGCGAGCACGACCCGGGCGGCGCCGCGCAGGCGGGCGACCTGGCAAGCCACGGCGGCTGTGGCGCCGGTGGCGATGCCGTCGTCGACCACCACGACGGTGCGCCCGTCCAGCGGGACGGCGGGACGGCCCGAGCGCCATACTTCCAGCCGCCGCTGCAGCTCGGCCCGCTCGGCGCGCTCGACGGCCGCGACCAGTGTGGGATCGACCAGCGACATGATCTGCTCGTTGGCCACGCGCACATCATCCTCGCCGATCGCGCCCATGGCCAGTTCGGGCTGGCCGGGCAGGCCCAGTTTGCGCACGACGATCACGTCCAGCGGCGCGCCGAGCGCCCGTGCGACCTGTGCGGCCACTGGCACGCCGCCCCGTGGCAGGCCGAGCACCACGGGCGACTCGCCCGCGAGGTGCCGCACCCGCTCCGCCAGCCGCTCACCGGCGTCGATGCGATCACGGAAGGCTCTCACCGCGTACCCGCCGAATAAAAAGAAAATCGGTGATATGGCGCCCTTCGGCCAGCCCGCGCTGCTCGAATTTTGTCAGCGGCCGCTCCTGCGGCCGGTCGATCGCGCCTCCGGCCAGCTCCGGGTCGGCGCCGAGCACGGCCAGCATCTGCGCCGCGTAGTGCGCCCAATCGGTGGCGCAGTGCAGCACACCGCCAGGGCGCAGGCGGCTGCGCATCAGCTCGACGTTGCCCGGCTGGAAGAGCCGCCGCTTGTGGTGGCGCGACTTGGGCCAGGGGTCCGGGAAGAACACGTGTATCGCGTCGAGTGAACCGGGGAACAGCATGTGCCGCAACAATTCCAGTGCATCACCCCGAGCGACCCGGACGTTTTTGAGGCCCTCCTCCTCGACGGTCGCGAGCAGGTTGCCCAGGCCGGGCGGGAACACCTCGACCGCGAGGTAGTCGCGCTCGGGGTCGGCCGCGGCCATCGCCACGGTCGCGTCGCCCATGCCCGACCCGATCTCGAGCACGACGGGCGCGCGCCGCCCGAACAGCTCGGGCAGGTCCAGCCGCGGGCCCGGGATGTCCACACCGTAGGCGGGCCACAGCCGGTCGAGAGCGTCCTCGTGCCGCCCGCTGACCCGCCCGCGCCGCGGGTAGAACGTGGTGATCTCAGTGTGCGGCCCGGTGGTCACACACTCCACACTACGTTCTGGCCCACCACGGCCGCTGGATGAGCGCGGTGATCCGTGCCCGCGTCCGCGCTTCGTCGAGCGCCGCCGACCAGGTGCCGTCGAATATCTGTTCGTACAGCGCCAGCTCCAGCGCCTTCTCCAGGAACAGCCCGCCGGTGGCGGTCTCGGCGTAGACGATGCTCGAGCCGTCGTCGCCGGCGAAGTCGAGGATGGCGAACGTGCCTTCCATCCCCGCGTGCGCGCCCGCGTCGAACGGCAGCAATCGCATGCGCACGTTGCTCATCTCCGACACGTCGACCAGGCGCCGCATCTGTGCTCGCATCACCCGGTCGCCGCCGATCGGCCGGCTCAGCGCCGCCTCGTCGATGACGACCTCGAAGCGCAGCGGTTTGCCCTCGCGGGTGAGCAGTCCTTGCCGGGCCACGCGCACCCGCAGCCGCTCGTTGATCGTCTCGTCGTCGATCGTGGGCATCGCGGCACGGAACAGCGCCAGCGCGTAGTCCCTGGTCTGAAAGAGCCCTGGCACGCTCTGGTGCTCGTAGGTGCGGATGCGGCTGGCCGCGTGCTCGTTGCCGACGTAGGCGCTCACGAGCACGTTGCTGTGCGGGTGCCACCAGTCGCGTTCGCGTTCGTGCCGGCGTGCCTCGCGCGCCATGTCCATGATGTCGTTGGCGACCTTGCCGTTGACCCCGTAGATGTGCAGGAGGTCGCGCACGTCGCGCATGCCGACGGAGCTGTGCCCGGTCTCGATCCGGGAAATCTTCGAGCCGGAGCAGTCCATCTGATCGGCGACCTGCTCCAGGGTCAGATTCTGTTGTTCTCGCAGCTTGCGCAGGGTCAGACCGATCCGGCGCCTTCTCAACAGCGGCATGTGCAGTGCTGCCACGGTCGCACCTCCGCGACGGCCAATTTTGTCCGCCGTACGAGTTTGCGCCGTGAATACACCCATGTTCAACCCTTTCATGTAGTCCGCTCTGCCCAATGGAGCGGCGTCATAACCGTTGGGCTCGCTCCTCTCACCCGAGAGGAGGAGGTATGCCATGCCAGAGCCGGAGATCCACCACATCGGACACCCATCCCGCCACGGCGAGACCCTCTGCGGCATCCCGATGCCGCCGGAGCAGTCGCAGGTGCGCACCCGGGGACCAGTGCGGATCTGCCCCGAGTGCGCGCGCCTCTTCAAGCTGCAGCGGCCCAAGAAACACAGGACTAGCCAGGACTAGCCAGGGCTGGCCTCCGAGGCCAGGGCCAGCACGCCGAGGTACCAGGCGTCGCCGGCGCCGGTCGCGGTGACCGACGGCTGGTCCTGCCCGGCGGGCATGCGGGTGTCGAACACGTGCGCGTCGACCCCGAACGTGTTCCAGCCGGCCGGGGTGCCGTCGGCGGTGCTGGACGCGACGTTGTCCCCGCCCAGCGCTTGATCGCCGAGCCGGAGCCGGTCGCCCGCGACGCCCCGGTCGCCTTCCCAGCCCACGAACGCGACCTTCGCTCGCGCCCCGGGCGTGCCGTACACCGGCGTCGCCGCCGGCCCCGATTTGACCGCCTGGTAGCCGTCGAGGACCGCGACGTGCCGGGCAGGCCCGCCGTCGGCGACCACGACGACGAGGGCCCAGCCGCCGTACGATCCGACGCCAGAGTCGAAGGCTTGCTCGACCGCGACCCACCACGTGCCGCCTCGGGTGCCGCGCACCACGTCTGTCACGTTGGCGAACGCCTGGTAGGACCCGCCCTGGCGGTCGACCCGGCCGGCGCGCACGGGCCGGTAGCCATCCTGGCCTGGCACACGCAGGTGCGCGCTGGGAGAAGGCGGTGGTGCGCCCGAGCCGGACCAGTACAGGCCCGCCCACACCACGTCTCCCCGCACCGGGATTTCGGCGCCGCTGATCGCCGCCACGTGCTGTGCGCCGGCCGGCGCGCGCGGGTCGCAGTAGCCGATCATGTAGTAGTCGCCGTTGTCGACCCCGACGCCGAGGCAGCCGAGCAGCCAGCCCAGCAGCGGGAGCTCGGAGCACGCCATCAGCCGGTTGCCGCCGGTGATCACGGTGGCCTGGAGGGTTGCCGCGAAGCTCGCGGCGAGGCCCGCGGACTGGACGCGTGCCAGCCTCGCGACGCTTGACACGGCCCCGGCCCGCGGCGCGGTGAGCCGCACGACCATGTTGCCGTCCGCGGCCGACCCCGAAACGTCCACGGGCACGTAGGCTCTGGTGCTCTGCCCGGCCGACATCGACTCGCGGATGCAGGTGCTGCCTGAGCACTGCCATCCGTCGCCCGGGCTGCCCGTGCGCACGGTCACGCCGGGCGGCAGGGTCAGCCGTGCCGTCAGTGGGCCGGTGTCGAGCACGAGCCCCCGTGGTCCAAACGCGACGGTCATGCCCTGGTGCGCGACGGTCATGACCAGTGTGCCGGGACGGCCCCGTACCAGCGCGCCCACCTCGTCCAGGGTGGCCGCGAGGACCGCGGTCGCCGCCGGGGTCGGTGACCCCATCGACGAGGGCGACGGGGGCTGAGGGGGCGGCGGTGACAATACGGCCTGCGAGGGCGAAGGAGGCGCCACCGGTAGTGGTGGCGGGATCGCGCCCGGAGGCGGGTTTTGCGGGCCGGGCTGCGAGGTGACCAGTAGCGCCAGCGTGGCGAGCGCCGCGGCCACGACGACGCCGCCGACCACCTGGGTGTCGCGCCGCTTGGCCACCTTGACGACCGGTTCGACCACGGGGGCGAGCCAGACGAACTTGCCGGTGGCGGCGAAGTAGCCGGAGGCCACGAGGGCGGGGGCGAGCAGGTCGCGCATCCGCGCGCTGACCTCGCCGAGCTCCACGAACAGCACGTGGCAGCGCCGGCATACCTGCAGGTGCTGGTCGACCTTGGCGGTGTCGCGCCGGGCCAGGCCGCCGCGCACGTAGGCGCCGAGGCGTTCGATGGCCCAGCGGCACGAGTCGTCGGGGTCGGCCGCGATGTGTTCCTGCAGGTATTGCTGCCGCAGGCCTTCGCGTGCCCGGTAGGCCAGGGCCGCCACGCCGTTGGGGGTGAGCCCGAGCAGCGGCGCGACCTTGGACGGCCGTTCGCGTTCGACTTCGGTGTGCCACAGGACGGTCTGCCATCGTTCCGGCAGGCTGGCGAACGCCTTGGACACCAGGGACGTCTCGAGCGCCTCGAGGGCCGTGTCCACGAAGGGCACGCCCGTCTCGTGGCGGGTCATGTCGTCGGTGATCTGCAGGCGTTTTTCCTGCCGGGTGCGCTCGTAGAACAGGTGCCGCATCGTTGCGAACAGGTATGGCCGGAACGCCGTCTCGGGGCCTCGGCCCGCGGTGAGGGCCCCGAGCAGGCGCGCGAACGCCTCGGCCACGAGATCGTCCACATCGGACGGGTCGCGGGCCAGCACTCGGGCCATGCGCCGGGCGGCGTTGAGGTGTCTGCGGTAGAGCACGTCGAATGCGCCCGTGTCGCCCGCGCGGACCGCCGACATCGCTTCGGCGTCGCCGGGTTCCCCCGGCCCTGGGCCCGCTTCGGGGCCTTGGTATTCATCTGTCATTTGTCTGCCACATGTGGTTGAGGGGACGTCTAAGTGCGTAACGCGCGAATTCCTCATGAGTTACGATGGGTGGCGTGACACATCTCAGTCAGGCTGTAGTACGCGTAGCCGACCCGGGCCACGCGTAGCAATCTCACCTGATCGCCGTGCGCCCGAGCGCATGGCGATCGCTGTGTCCTTGGGCGCCCCTGACACCAACTGGGGCGAGATTATGAACCTCGATGAACTGGCCGGGAAGTGGTCCCGGCAATGGGAGGCCGACCAGGCCTACCGCTTCGATCCGGGCGCGCCGCGCGAGCGCGTGTTCGCGATCGACACTCCCCCGCCGACCGCGAGCGGGCAGCTGCATATGGGCACGGTGTTCGGCTACGTGCAGACCGACATCATCGCCCGCTACCAGCGCATGCAGGGCAAGACCGTCTTCTATCCGATGGGCTGGGACGACAACGGGCTGCCCACCGAGCGGCGGGTGCAGAACTATTTCGGCGTGCGGTGCGATCCATCGCTGCCCTATGATCCTTCGTTCAAGCCGTCGATGTCGGGCGAGACCCCCATCAGCCGGCGCAACTTCATTGAGTTGTGCCACGAGCTGACCACTGTGGACGAGCGCTCGTTCGAGGAGGTGTTCCGGGCGGTCGGCCTGTCGGTGGACTGGTCGCTGCTCTATACGACGATCGGCGAGCGGTCGCAGGCCGTGTCGCAGCGGGCGTTCCTCGACGCGCTGGCCGCGGGCGACGCCTATCGGGCGCATGCGCCGACGCTGTGGGACACCACGTTCCAGACCGCTGTGGCGCAGGCCGAGCTGGAGGAGCGTGAGGTCAAGGGCGCGTTCCACGAGCTGTGGTTTGGCATCGATTCCACGGTGCCGGTCAAGACGACCCGTCCCGAGTTGCTGCCGGCCTGCGTGGCGCTCGTGGCACATCCAGAAGACAAAAGATTTACCCATTTATTTGGTACGAGGATCAGCTCCCCACTCGGCGACGAGGTGCCGGTGCTGGCGCACCATCTGGCCGATCCGGCCAAGGGGACGGGCATCGCCATGGTGTGCACGTTCGGCGACACCACCGACGTGATCTGGCAGCGCGAGCTGGACCTGCCGATCAAGGCGGTGCTGGGCTTCGATGGGCGGTTCCTGCCGGAGGTGCCACATGTGGGCGGCCTGACCGTGCCGCAGGCGCGGGCGCGCATCGTGCAGGTGTTGGGCCTGACACCCGAGCCGATCACGCACGCGGTGAAGTTCTATGAGAAGGGCTCCCGGCCGCTGGAGATCATCCCGACCGAGCAGTGGTATCTGCGCAACGGCGGGCGTGACGAACGGCTGCGCGAGGAGCTGCTGGAGCGCGGGCAGGAGCTCGCGTGGCATCCGCACCACATGCGCGTGCGCTATGAGCACTGGGTCAACGGCCTGGCCGGCGACTGGCTCGTGAGCAGGCAACGCTACTTTGGCGTGCCGCTTCCCCTCTGGTACCCCATAAATGATTCTGGAGATCCTCAATACGACCAGCCTCTGGTGCCGCGGGACCTGCCGATCGATCCCGCGCTGGACACCCCGCCCGGCTACGACGAGACGCAGCGCGGCAAGCCCAACGGTTTCATCGGCGACACCGACATCTTCGACACGTGGGCGACCTCGACCCTGACCCCGACGATCGCCGGGTTTGAGGGCACGATGGACCTGCGCCCGCAGGGGCCGGAGATCATCCGCACCTGGCTGTTCGGCACGGTGCTGCGCTACCACAGTTTGCACGGCCGGGCCGCGTGGCAGCACGCGATGATCAACGGTTGGATTCTCGACCCCGATCGCAAGAAGATGTCCAAGTCGGTGGGCAATGTGGTGACGCCCATGGAGCTGCTGCGCCAGCATTCCCCCGATGCCGTGCGCTATTGGTCGGCGGCCGCGTCGCCCGGCACGGACACGGCGTTTGACATCGCTCAGATGAAGGTGGGCCGCCGCCTCGCCACCAAGATCCTCAACGCGTCGAAGTTCGTGCTCGGCCTGCCCACGTCTGTGGACACGGACGAGCCGCTCGACCGGTCGATGCTCGCCGCGCTGGGGTCGGTGGTCCAGGCCGCCAAGGAGGCGCTTGACGGTTACGACTATTCGCGCGCGCTTGACGTGACCGAGCGGTTCTTCTGGCGTTTCTGCGACGACTACCTGGAGCTGGTGAAGGCGCGCGCCTACGAGGGCGCACCGCCGGCGCTGCGCACCGCACTGTCCACATTGCTGCGACTGTTCGCGCCGATGCTGCCGTACTGCACCGAGGAGGCGTGGTCGTGGTGGCAGGAGGGCAGCATCCACCGCTCGCCGTGGCCCGTGCTCCCGGCGCTCGACGGCGACCCGGCGCTGCTGGGCCTGGCCGGCGACGCGATCCGGGCGGTGCGCAAGGCCAAGTCGGACGCGCGGCTGTCCATGAAGGCACCCATCGAGCTGCTCACCGTCCACTGTGAACAGTCCACTTGGGACCTTCTGGCCCAGGCCATCGAGGACGTGCGGGCGGCCGGAAGCATCGCCACCGTGGAGCATCGGCCTAGCGACGGTGCGCCACGATTCGAGGCGGTGACTACACTCAGCGCGTGATCGCTTGGAGAGGCCTGGGCTTGGTGGCCGGGGCGACCGCTGGCGTGCTGTTCGCGTTCAGCGGTCGCTACGGCTATCACCGCGATGAGCTCTACTACCTCGTGGCAGGCCGCCACCTGGCCTGGGGTTACGACGATCAGCCGCCGCTGCTGCCCGCGCTGGCCCGCCTCACCGACGTGCTGTCGGGCGGTTCGCTTATGGCGCTTCGGTTCCCGACCGTGCTCGCGGTCGGCGCCTACGTGCTGCTGGTCGGGCTGCTCGCGTATGAGCTCGGCGGTGACCGGCGGGCGCAGGTCGTGGCGGCGCTGTGCGCGGCCACGTCGCCGCTCATCCTGGTCGCGGGGCACCTGCTGAGCACGACCCCGTTCGACATCCTGTGCTGGACGGCGCTGGCCTATCTCGTGGCGCGATGGGCGCGGACCGGCGACGATCGCCTGCTGCTCGTGCTCGGCCCGGTCGCCGGCATCGGGCTGCTCGCCAAGAGCCTGCCGCTCATCTTCATGGCCGCGCTGGCGGCGGCGCTGGCGATGGTGGGCCCCCGGCACATCTTCCGGCGGTGGCAGCTGTGGGTCGCGGCGGCCGTGGCGCTGGCCCTCTGGTCGCCCAACCTGTGGTGGCAGGCGGCGCACGGCTGGCCGCAGATCGCGATGACCGAGGTCATCCGGGAGGACGCCGACTTCGGCGGGCGGGCCGGGCTGCTGCCCGCGCAGCTGCTCATCCTCGGGCCGCCGCTGGCCGTCATCTGGCTCATCGGGCTGTGGCGGCTGCTGCGCACTCGCCACTTCCTGGGGTGGGCCTACATTTTTGTGCTGATACTCGTGTTCGCGACCGGCGGCCGGGAATACTACCCGGGCGGCGCCTATCCGGCCCTGTTCGCATCGGGCGCGATCGCGGTGACCGGGTGGGCCGTCACGCGCGGGCGCCGGGTCGTGCTGGGCACGCTGCTCGCGGTCAACGCGGTGGCGAGCGTCGCGCTGTCATTGCCCGTCTATCCCGCGTCCGTTTACAAGGACACGCCGCAGGCGGCGATCAACTACGACGCGGGCGAGACGATCGGCTGGCAGGAGCTGGCCGGCGCGGTGGTGGCCGTGTATCGCGGCCTGCCCGAGCCGGAGCGAGCCACTGCGGTGATCCTCGCGGGCAACTACGGCGAGGCTGGCGCGATCTCGAAATACGGTGTGCCGCAAGGGCTTCCCGAGCCCTACAGCGGGCACCTGGCCTACTGGCGGTGGGGGCCGCCGCCGGAGCAGAAGGCCGGGCCGGCCATCCTCGTGGGCCGCTGGTCGGCCGCCGAGCTGGCGCCCTATTGCGGCTCCGCGACCATCGAGGCCCGGCACGACAACGGCTATGGGGTCGACAACGAGGAGCAGGGCGTGCCCATCTGGCTCTGCCGCGACCTGTCGCAGCCGTGGTCGGTGGTGTGGCCGCAGTTGCGACGCATGGGTTAGCCAAGCACAGGGCTGGTCAACGCGAGCCGCGTCTGGGCTCGGTGCTGGGTGTGGCATCGTCGGTCCGCGAGCGCGAGTAGCGTCTGTCGCCGTAGGCGAGTTGGGTGCTGGGCGGGTTGAACTCCTGCTCCGGCTGGCCGGCGAGCGCCGCCGCGAGGGTCTGCGCCACCGCCCGATAGACGCGCGAGAGCACGGCCGAGCCGACGCCGTCCTCCGCCTCCTTCGGGTTGGCCGTGATCATCGCGGCCGCGAGCTGCGGGGTGAAGGCGACGAACGACTCAGTGCGGCCGTCGTCGGTGCTGCCCGTCTTGCCCGCCACCGGGCGCCCGTCCATGATGCCGGACACCGCGGCGGCCGTGCCGCCGTTGCACTCGCCGAACGCGCTCTGCTGCCCGACCGGGCACCGCGCCGCATCGGTCGCGGCCCGGGCCACGTCGGCGCTGACCACCTGCTTGCACTGCGGCTTGGCGACGTCGAGCGCCTGCCCGGCGGCCGTGGTCACGGACTCGACCGGCAGCGGCGCGCAGTAAACCCCTTCCGCCGCAACGGTCGCATAGGCGTTGGCCAGCTCCAGCGGGAACGTGTTGCTCGTGCCGATCACGAACGAGCCGCCCACGAACGTGTGCGAGATGCCCAGCCGCGACGCCATCTCGGCCGTGCGCTCGGCCCCGATCTCCTGGTGCAGCCACACGAAGTAGGTGTTGACCGAGCGGCCGAACCCGTCCCACATCGTGCGGTATCCGTCCATCCACGCCGGGTTGGCGTTGCGCAGGCACCAGTATCCGCCGCAGTTGCCCTCGCCGTCGTCGCGCCACCGGGTCACCAGCTGCGCGGGCGCGTCGAACCCGGTGTCGAGCGGGTATCCGGCCTCGAGCGCGGCAAGCATGGCGAACATCTTGAACGTGGAGCCCGCCTGGTATCCGGGCAGCCCGCCGCCGCCCGCGATCAGCTGGTCGAACGTCTGCCCGTAGGTCCGGTTGACGGCCAGCGCGCGCACCTTGCCCGTGCCGGGCTGCACCACGGCCAGGGGCGCCACGAATTTGCTGTCTCTCGAGTACACCGACTCGACCTGCTGCTGCGCCTCGCGCGCCACCGCCGGGTCCAATGTGGTCACGACGCGGAACCCGCCCTGGCGCAGGGCCTGCTGCCGCTGCGCGACCGTCTCGCCGAACGCGGCCTGCGCCTCCCACCACTGCCGGAAGTAGTCGCAGAAGAAGCCCCAATCCTGTACTGCCGCAACGCAATTGTTGGGTGTGGTGCCGCGCTGCAGGCCGAGCGGCTCGGTTTGCGCCGCGGTCGCCTGCGCCGCCGTGATGGCGCCTGTGCCGACCATCGCGTTGAGGGTGTAGCCGCGCCGGGTCAGGGCGCGTTCCTCGCTGAAGTCGGGGGTCTGCAGCATGCCGGCCAGCATGGCCGCCTCGGCCAGGGTCAGCTGCGCCGGATCCTTGGAGAAGTAGATGTGGCTCGCCGCGTAAACCCCGTAGGCTCCCTCGCCGAAGTAGGCGATGTTGAGGTATCGCTCGAGAATCTCCGCTTTGGACAGTGTCTGCTCGACCTTCAGCGCATAGCGCGCCTCAAGGATCTTGCGGCCCGGGGTGGTGGCCGTCGCCGCCTCGCGCTCCTGCGCGGTGCGCGTCGGGTCGCTCTTGAGCACGTTGCGCACGTATTGCATGGTCAGCGTCGAGGCGCCCTGACGCGTCTCGCCGGAGGAGCCGTTGGCCACGAACGCCCGCGCGATCCCTTTCATATCAACGCCGTTGTGCTCGTAGAACCGGCTGTCCTCGGCCGCGACCACCGCGGCCTGCATCACCTGCGCGACCTCGGCCAGCTTCACCTCGCGCCGGTTTTCGTCGAAGAACGTCGTGATCAGCGTCTGCCCGTCGCTGGCATAGACATAGCTGGCCTGTGGGATGGTGGGCTGCTTGAGCGCGTCGGGCAACTCGGTGGGCGACAGGCGGAAGGCCATGCTCGCCAACGCCGCGGCGGGCAGCGCGGCCGCGGCCACCACCACCCCGGCCAACACCGCGATCCCGAGCAACTTCCCATACAACCCGGCGGCACGCATGACCATGGGTGCAACCTTCCCCCGAAGGCCCCGAATCGCCCGCCGAATGTGGCGCAGATCCCACTAAATCCCGGACTGTCTTTCCGGCCCAGCCCGGACGACATCGTCATCCACCTCGCGGCCTTCCTCGTCGACGCCGATTCGAAGGTGCCCAAGGGCAACCCGTATTACTGTGTCAACCACGACAATGACCGGTCGAAGGACGGCTCGACCAGCCGGCGGGGCCGCCGCAAGCACGGGCACAACATCGAGGACGAGACCATCACGTCGACCTCGATTATGTCGACGACGGTGTGGTGAAGATTGTGTTCGTGGCCTACATCCAGGATGCCCAGCCGCTGAACCACTTCTTCGAGGGCCTCGTCGGCGGCAAGGTCACGTTCCGGCACACGCCGAAGGCCGACCTGGCGGGCGCGGAGCCGCAGCAGCTCGACCCGCACCTGCTCGACGGCGACTACTTCAAGATAGAGACGGCCGTCATCATCGGCGAGCTCATCCGGCGCAAGCAGGCCTGGACCTACCGCGACGTGGGCACGGGCCTGGCCGACCTGGTGGAGGTCGGTGAGGAGTTCGGCGTGGTGTTCATAGCCGAGTAGACCCAGCGACGTTCGCCAAGACGAGATCGCGATGACCGCCATGCGGCTGTTCCTGTCCCATGCCACCGAGGATGCCGAGCTGGCAAGGCTTTTCGCGGCATACCTGCAAAAGGCGGGCGACGTCGTCGAGCCCAGTGCCGAGCGCGGGCCGGAGTCGCTCGTCCAGGCCAACCGCATGGTGGTCATCCTGACGCGGGCCTATCTGGATGGCCCGTTGCGGCAGGAGCTGCGCTGGTGGCTGGCCCAGGGCGACGCCGAGGAGCGCCTGACCCTGCTGCGGGCCGAGGATGTGCGGCTGCCTGAGCAGCTGCGGCTCATCGGATACGTCGATCTGGTGGGCCTGCGTGCGGAGCGGCTGCGCGCGCGACTGCTCGACTCGGTCAGGCGGGGGTCTGCGCGCCGCGGGCCGGCGCCGGCCGAGCCCGATATGCCACAGCGGCAGGAGGCGGCGGCGCGGTCGCGGCCGGAGCTTCCCGTGCGCAACAAGGATTTCGTCGGCCGGGCGACGGTCCTCGAGGATCTCGCCCGCAGCCTGCAGACCCACGGCCGCAGCGTGCTCTACGCCGGCGACGGCGCGGCGGGCATCGGCAAGTCCCAGCTCGCCATCGAGTACGCCTACCGGCACAGCACGGGCACCGGCACCCACCGCTATTACGACCTGGTCGTGTGGATCAACGCCGAGCACCAGGATCTCATCGCCGATCAGCTCGCCCGCGCCGCGGTGGTCGCCGGCCTGTGCTCGCCTGGCAGCACGGTGACCAACGCACGGCTGGCCCCGGCCAGACACTTCCGCGAGCAAAACCGGTGGCTGGCGGTCTTCGACAACGCGGAGACACCCGATGTCGCCCCATGGTTTCCCAAGGGCCGTGGGCAAGCGCCGCCCTGGCCAGCCTCGTCGAGCGGGGCGATGCCGCGTCCGCGCTGCCGCTGGCCGAGGCGCTGCTCGACGGGCTGCGCCAGGCGTTCAAGCCCGACTACGAGCACGCGCTCAACGCGGCGCGGGTCCTGGCCGACTGCCGTGCCGCGACCGGTGATTACGAGGGCGCGCTGGCGCTGGACCAGGAGCTGGTCGATCGCCGCGCCGACCTGCTCGGCGAAGATCACCTGTTGACCCTCGACGCCGCCGGGGGGCTGGCCCGCGACCTTTACCTGCTCGAGCGCCACGAGGAGGCCCGCCGGATCACGGAGCGGACCCTGCACGCGCGCGGCCGGGCCCTCGGCGAGGACCATCCGCAGACCCTCGCCTCGCAGGATCAGCTGGCGCTGATCCTGCTCGCGCTCGACGAGCCGTGGCAGGCGTTGCGGCTCAACGAGGTCACGTGGGCGGCCCGCAAGCGCGTGCTCGGCGAGGGCCACCGCGACACGCTCACCTCCGCATACCATCTGGCGCTCAACCTCGCCGAGCTCGGCGAGTGGGAGCGGGCCCGCGACCACCTGGCCCATGTGCGGTCGCTGCAGGCGGCGATCCTGGGCGGCGACCACCCCGATCTGGCCGCCGCGTCGGCCGCGCTCGACCGGTGCGAACGTGAGCTGGCGCAGCGGCGCCAAACCCCCGTGCCGCAGCGCAAGCCACAGGCGACCACGAGCGTGGGCGACATGCGCGCGCTGACGATCCTGTCCGTGGCCACCGAGTGGTCGTCGTCGCGCGGCGGCCTGAGCACGTTCAACCGTCAGCTGTGCCGGGCGCTGGCCGCGGCCGGGCAGCGCGTCCTGTGCATGGTGGATTCGATGACCGAGGCCGTGCGCCGGCACGCCGAGGCGGATGGGGTGACGCTGCTGCCCGCCGGCACGGCCATCAATGGCATCGGTGATGGCGTTGACGTCATCATCGGCCATGGGCGGATCACCGGGCAGCTCGCGCAGCGGCTCGCCACGCTGATGCCGTCGGCCAGGCGGGTGCACTTCATCCACATGGCGCCCAAGGAGATCGAGGCGTACAAGCCGGACGGCGTGCACGCGCAGCGGCACCTGACCGAGATGGACCTCGGCCGCGACGCGGCTCTGGTCGCGGCGGTGGGGCCGCGCCTGCACACCAGCTACGCGCTGGAGTTCCAGCCTTCGCGCCGTCCGGTGATCCGCATCGATCCGGGTTCGACGCCGTGCCGGTCGAGCGCGACGGACCGCCGCCCGGCAGCCTGCGACGGCTGCTGCTGTTCGGGCGGGCCGAGGACGCGACGCTGAAGGGGATCGACCTGGCCGCCGCCGCGATCGGCCAGGTCGTGCGGCGGCGCACCGATTGGGCCGGGCGGATCCAGTTCACGGTGCGGGCGGCGCGCCCGACGGGCGCACGCGTGACCTGCGGGCGGACATCCTGCGCTGGGCCAGGTTTCCGGCGCTTGAGGTGGACGTGGAGCCGTTCACCGCCGACCCGGGCGTGCTCGAGGGCGATCTGCTGACCGCGAGCGCCGTGCTGATGCCTTCGCGGGCCGAGGGTTTCGGACTGTCCGGTTTGGAGGCGATCGCCTACGGCACGCCGGTGCTCATCAGCGCGGTGAGCGGGCTGGCGGAGCTGCTCGACGAGGCGCTGCATGGTGACCGCGAGCTGTTTGAGATGTATGACCGCGTGGTGGTGCACATGACCGGCGACCACGACGAGGATGTGAGCCGGTGGCACACGGCCGTGCACGCGGTGCTCTTTGACCGGAAGGCCGCCTTCGACCGGGCCGAGGAGCTGCGCGCCTTTTTGGCCGGAAGATACACCTGGGCGGGCGCGGCGGGCACGCTCCTAGAGGGCATGCGCCTGCTTGAGCGATGACACCAGCCTGGGCAGCGCCTCGCCGATCGAGTCGCGGATCACGTTGTCGGCCAGGTAGTCGTAGGGCGTGGGCTCGGCGTTGACAATTGTCACGAGGGCACCTGAGCGCATCGCCACCTCGCACAGCGACGCCGCCGGCTCGACCCGCAGCGACGTGCCGACTGCCCAAAACTGGTCGCACGCCATGGCGATGCGCGCCGCCTCGTCGATCGTGCCCGGGTCGAGCATCTCGCCGAACATGATGGTGCCCGCCTTCAGGATGCCGCCGCACTCGGCGCACGCCGGGTCGTCCTCGCCCGCCCGCACCCGGTCCAGCGCCTCGCGCATCGTGCCCCGCGCGTCGCACCCCATGCACCGCACGGTGAACATCGTGCCGTGCAGCTCGATCACCTTGCGCGGCGCCGAGCCCGCCTTCTGGTGCAGCCCATCGATATTTTGCGTGATGATCCGGATCGGCACGCCGGACCGCTCCAGATCCGCGAGCGCCAGGTGGGCCGCGTTGGGCTCGGCCGTCCAGGCCGCGTTGTCCATGCGCGCCCGCCACGACTGCACCCGCACCGCCCGGTCGCGCATGTAGTTGTCGAACGTGAACAGCTTTTCCTTGGCCGGATCCCGCGTCCACACGCCCTGGGGTCCGCGAAAATCGGGAATCCCCGAATCGGTGGAAATCCCGGCGCCGGTGAGCACGGCAACCGTTGGCCTGTCCGCGGTCATCCCACCATCGTGCCAGACGCCCCAGACGGCGCCGGCGGCGCACGATCAAGGACTTCTGTAATCTTTTACGACCGTAACGGACATCGAGCCTTTCGGAAATATTTCGGCATGCTACCGTGAGCAGTCGTGAGGTATTTCAAGGTGATTCGTAGCCCGCAGCAAGCAGGCGGCCCCTGGACCTCACCTGTGAATGGAGAAAGATAGTGGCAACCGGAACCGTCAAGTGGTTCAACTCTGAAAAGGGCTTTGGGTTCATCGAGCAGGACGGCGGAGGCGCCGACGTTTTCGTTCACTTCTCGGCCATCGCGAGCAGTGGCTACAGGGAGCTGACCGAAGGCCAGAAGGTGAAGTTCGACGTCGCGCAGGGCCAGAAGGGCCCGCAGGCCGAAAACGTCACCCCGATGTAGTGAAGAAAACTGAAATTTATGGGCGGTGACCCGGGCCGGTGACGGCTCCGGGCGCCGCCCGTCACTTTAATCGTCCCGAGTGTCCGCGGGTGGCGCGTTAATCCGTCCCGAGTGTCCGCGGGTGGCACGGCAGAATTCCCGCTCGGCTTGATGCCGCACTGCGGGCAGTGTCGCTGTCGGCGTCGAGACGCTGCGGTGCGGCCACGCTGATGAGCGGGTGATACCGGGTGGCGCGGCAGAATGCCCGCTCGGCTTGATGCCGCACTGCGGGCAGTGTCGCTGTCGGCGTCGAGACGCTGCGGTGCGGCCACGCTGACGAGCGGGTGATGCCGGGTGGCCCGGAGGCCGCATGCGGCGATGCGCACGACGCATTCTGCGGAGCATGAGTTTCCGGTGGCGGACATCGAGGTCCTGGTCGCGGACGCGGCAGGCGCGGCCGGAAGCTGGTCACGGGCCTGGACAGTAGCCAAACCCGCTCGTGCGCGCCGCCGGGTTTCCCGTCAGACCGGTGGGAGCAGGACGCCCACGGTCAGCGCGAGGCCCAAGGCGTAGGTGCCGATGACGTCCAGACCGGTCAGGCGCAAGCCGCACGCCCGCAACGCCGGCGCAAGCCGCACGCCCGCAACGCCGGCGCAAGCCGCGCGCACAGGGCTTTGTCGCTTGTGGACACCTCCGCCGACGCCGACGGCGGCCCGATGCGGACGTCGCCGGCGCCGGATGGCGATTACTGTGCCGATGGGCGTGCCGTCGAGCGAGCCGAGCGGGTCGACCACGAACGCCACTCTCATGAGGTGACCGCTCGCCCGTAGCCGGGCCGTCCACTTTGGTCGATGCCGTGCTCGGCCCACGAATACAGGTGAAGCTCGAGCCCGTCGGGATCGTGGAAGACCAGCAGCCAGCCCTTGCTCGCGTCGATGACGGGCGAGTGCGCTATGCCCAGACCGTCCAAATGCGACGCCCACGCCGCTAGGCCGGCCCGGTCGTCGACGCCGAAGCTGACCGGGTCGAAGCCCCGGCATCCCTCGGCAGCCGTGGGATTTTCGCGTAGAGCCAGGCCCACCGGCCCGAGCCCGTCGACGTCGCCGCCGAGGCCACGCACGACGCCGTCGGCCTCCGGGAACTCCATCGTCACGCGCAGCCCGAACACGTCGCCATACCACCGTGTCGAGCGCGCCAGATCGCTGACCGGGATCTTGATGTGGTGGATGCCCGCGAGCTTTGGCCTCGTCATGCCGATCTCCCAATTTAGCCGCAGTAGCACTGCACTCAATATGGGTATAATGCTCGGCATGGCGGAACCTGTCAAGCGTCCGTACCGATCCGCGGTGCGCAGCGCCAACGCGGCCGCCACCCGCGCGCGCATCCGCGAGGCGGCGGTCCGGCTGTTCACCCGCAAGGGCTACGTGGCGACGACCATGCGCGAGGTGGCCGCCGAGGCGGGTGTCGGCGAGCGGACGCTGTATGACGCCTTCCCCACCAAGGCGGCCCTGTTCGGCCACACGCTCGGGGTCGCGACCGTCGGCGACGAGCAGCCCGTCCGGGTCGCCGACCGTCCGCAGGTGCGGGCGATCCGGCAGGAGTCCGACCCGGGCACGGCCATCGCGCAGTCCATCGACTACCTGACGGCCCTGCTCGAGCGCGCAGGCGATCTCATCATGGTCAGCGTGGAGGCCGCGGGCGCCGACCCCGACATGCGCGCCGCCGCCGACGCGGGCGCGGCCGCCACCCACCGCAATCACCTGGCCCTCACCGAGCGGCTCGCCGAGCGCGGGGCGCTTCGTGCGGGCCTGGACCCGGTCGCGGCCGCCGACATCTTCTTCGCGCTCGGCTCGCCGCACATGCACCAGTTGCTGCGGCGCTACCGCGGCTGGAGCCGCGAGCGCTACCGCGGCTGGCTCGAGGAAGCGGTGGTGCGCGAGCTACTTGGGGCGCCGCGCCCTGATGGTCCAATGTAGAGCGGCGGGCAAGGCCACGCCGACGGCGTACCAGAAAAGATCAGGGGTATTGAATGTTGTCCCCAGGATCAAGCGAGCCAAGGGATTGCGGGACGACAGGTCGGCCGGGATCGGGGTCAGCTGGGCAAACTCGACCGCCCAGCAAAAGGCCAGCGCGATCCCCGCGACCGCGGGCGGGCGCAGGCGCGGGCCGATCGCGTGGACCAGGGCATAGATGAGCGTGGCGTAGAGGGCGACGCCCGCGTATTTGGCGAACGGGCCGTCCGTGAACGCGCGCACCGCGAGCCCCGCCGCCAGGACGGCCGCCACCGCGGCGATCCGGCGGATCATTGCCCGCGGACGTTGAGGCCCAACGCCTCGGCCAGGACCACGGCCTGCTGCGGGTCGATTGTGGCGTCCTTGAACTGCGCGCTGATCGGGTCCAGAGTGGACAGATCTGAGCCGCGCAGGTCGGCACGGGAGAAGTCGGTGCCGCGCATCGACGCGCCGGACAGGTCGGCGTTGAGCAGCGTCGCGCCCTGCAACTTGGCGCCCGTCAGATCGGCCTCGCGCAGCCGCACATCACGCAACGACGACTTGGCCAGGTCGGCCCCGGACAGCACGGCGAACGACCAGTCGCCGCCCACCACCTTCAGCAGCCCGAACGTGCAGCGCTCGAACACGCTGCCGACCAGCTTGCACCCGTTGAACGTGGCGTCGAAGAACGAGCACCCGACAAACGTGCAGTTGACGAACGCCGCATCGTCGTGAGTGGACGCGTTGAACCGGCAGTCGACGAACCGGCAGTCGGTGAACGCCGCGCCCCGATTGGCCACCTCGGTGAGGTCGATGTCGACGAACGCCACGCGCTCGGCGGTGCGCCCGCTGATGTCCTCGTCACCCCACTCCTCGCCCCGCACCTCGGACTCGATCACGACGGACGGCCTTCCGTCCCTGCGCTCAGCCATCCGGACATCCTAGTGTTTGACAATTGGTGCAGGGCTGTGCCAGGCTCCCCCGCCGTGGGTGTCATGCGCAAAATTGACAGCTGGCAGACGAAGGTCTTCCTGTGGGTGGGCCTGCCCGCCATCGCGGTGATCGGGCTGGTGTTCGGCTCGGTCGACGTCATGCCGGCGTGGAAGGCCAAGGGCGGCTCCGGTGTCGTGGGCACGTTCACCGCCCTGAGCGAGGACTGTGGCCGTCGCACCTGCTCCTTCTACGGCGACTGGGTTTCGGCCGACGGCACGGCGCAGCGCACCGACGTGATTCTCTACGACGAGCCCGACTCGCTGCGGGTGGGCGACACGACCGAGGCCATCGACAGCGGCGCGCGCAAGGGCGTGTTCGCCACGGGCGGCGGATTCACCTACCTGCTCGTGACGGGCCTGACGCTGGCCGGCGCGATCGCGGCCGTGGTGTGGGTCGTGTTCGTGCTGCGGCGCCTGCGCAGGGCAATGCGCGCGCGGATCGCCGGCGACGTTTTCCCGCAGCGATCTTGAAAGCGCGCTCTTTGCTTTCAAGATCGCAAGGGGAGGCGTCGCCTTCAAAAGCGATCCGCCCGCGACTTGCTTTAGCAGGAGCAAAGCATCACAGCGCCGACAGCAAGAACCTCATCCCCAATTCAGGAAAGTAAGAGCCACCATTCGCGCCAGAACGCCTGGGCGGCAAGCGAAACCACGGCGAGCAGCCAGACGCTGAAGACGCGCCAGGGCAACCGCAGCACAAACAGGTGGCACGCCATCGCCACGACACATAACCATATGATCATGCAGTACGGGCAGAGGGCGCGGACGACGTAAAGGCTCAGGAAGATGAGCACGTGTGTGAAGACCGTGCCCGCGATGACGCCCGCCTGCAGGCCGCGCCAAACGGGAGTGGGCAGGCCGACGCCCATCAGCATGAGCAGGCCCAGCGTCGTCACCACCGGGAAGGCCATCAGCCCGATCGACGTGTTGATGACGTTGTCGACCGTCGCGGAGCACGTGACGATCGGGTTGAGGTCGCACACCGGCGAGGCCTGCCCCACGGACCACAAGAGGCCAAACGACGCCGCGGTGCCGACCGCGCCCGCGATCGTGAGGACCCACGCCCTCATGGTTTCAGCGCCCGGTCGATGGCCGACTTGAGCTCGGCGTAGCCGGGCTGGCCGGTGAAGCGGGCGCCGTTGATGAAGATGGTCGGCGTGCCGCGCACGCCCAGCGCCACGCCCTGCTCCCGGTCGGAGTCGATTTTGGCCTTCGTGGACGCGGATTGGACGTCCGCTTCGTAACGACGCGGATCCAGGCCGAGGCTGGCCGCGTACCCGCTGAAATCGGGGTTGTCCGCCCATTCCGCCTGGCGCTGGAACAGCAACGATGCCATCTCTTTGTACTTGCCCTGCTGGGCGGCTGCCTCCACGGCACGCGCGGCGGCCTCGGCATGCCGGTGAATGGGCAGCGGGAAGTGCCGCGACTCAAACGCGATGCGCCCGCTGTATTCGCGCTCGAGCCGTTCGATGATCGGATGCGTCTGGGCGCACGCCGGGCATTGGAAGTCGAGATAGACGACTACGCCGTCACCGGCCTTGGCCCCCGCCGATGGCGGGGCATCCGGCCGCAGGGCGTAGGCGATGCCAATTCCGATCGCTACGACCAGCGACAGTCCTAAAACGAACTTCAAGTTGCTCTTGACCTTGGGGTTGCGTATGACCTTTGACTTGCGCACTGGGCTAACCTCGTTCCCGTGACTGTGGCGACGCGGACCGACGAGACGATCCGCCGGGACCTGACCGGCGCGCTCGCCGCCTGCGTCGCGGAGAAGGGTTACGCCTCCACGACAATCGCCGACATAGTTGCGTTGGCACGTGTGTCGAAGCGCACTTTCTACGAGCACTTCGCGAGCAAGGAGGAGTGCCTGCTGGCGCTCTATCAGCACGTCACCGGTCGGCTGATGGCCATCATTCGCGCCGCGGGCGTTGCCGATCAGCGATTTACGGTGCAGATCGCGGCCGGCACCAAGGCGTTCCTGTCCGCACTGGACTCGATGCCGGAGTTCACCCGCACGCTGCTGGTCGAGATGCAGGGTGCTGGGCCCCGCGCGTTCCGGATGCGGCAGGAGACGCTTCGCGGGTTCGCTCGCACCATAGTCGAGTTGGTCGAGGCGGGCCGCGCGGCCAATCCGGAGATCCAACCGCTGTCGATGCCGCGGGCATTGGCGATCGTCGGCGGCATCAACGAGCTGTTACTGCAGGCCATCGATCCCTACGCCGGACCGTCGCAAGTAAATGGGATCTTCGCCGCGCTTTATTACGACGTTGTTTCGCTCATTACAGCGCTGCTCTTGTACGACGGGAGCGCTCCCATGTAGGGTGTGGACATCCGGGCATGTCAGTTTTCCAAACTAGGAGCTTGGCATGAACCTGCGCAGAATTCTTGCTGCAGCCACTCTTGTTGTAGCAGGAGGGATCGTCGCAGCCTCACCGGCACACGCGGCGGTCTCGTGCGAAGTGGTCTACACCCCCAACAGTTGGACTGAGAGCCCCACCAGTGGCGGCTTTACGACCAACATCACAGTCAGAAATACCGGCGACGCTTGGGCCGGCTGGACTTTGGCGTTCACCCTGCCGGCGGGACAGACATTGACCCCGCCCGGGTGGTCCGCCACCTTCTCGGCATCCGGCTCTAACGTGACCGCGGTGCCGCTCGACTGGAACCGCAACCTCGGCACGGGTGGTTCCACCCAGATCGGCTTCCAGGGCCGCTGGAGCGGAAGCTACTCCAACCCGACCGCGTTCACAGTCAACGGTGTGGCATGCAACGGCCAGCCGCAGCCGGGCCTGTCGGTCACCCTGACGAGCCCCGCCAACGGTGCGTCGTTCCCGGCCGGCCAGGCCGTTCCGCTGGCCGCCACCGTGAGCGGCGGCACGGCCGCTCGCGTCGAGTTCTTCGTGGACGGCGGGATGGTCAGCACCGACACGTCCGCTCCGTACGAGGGCAGCGCCACCGGCCTCGCGGTCGGCACCCACACGGCACAGGCGCGGGCATTCAACGCCGCGGGCACCAGCGTGCCGTCGGCAACCGCGACGTTCACGGTCACGGGCACGGGCACACCGTCCATTTCGCTCACTCCGGCATCGCTGTCGGTGGCCGAGGGCGCATCCTCGCCGCTGACCGTCCGGCTGAGCCAAGCGCCCACCGCTAACGTCACGGTGCAGCTCGCCCGGACCGGTGACACGTCCATCACGGTGCCGGCATCGGTCACCGTCACCTCTGCCAACTGGAGCACCGGAGTCCCGGCCAGCGTGAGCGCGGCCGAGGACGCCGACCAGACCAACGGCACGGCGACGATCAACGCCACGGCGACGGGTTACACGGCCGCCTCGGCGAGCGTGACCGAGATCGACAACGACACGCCCACCGGCGTACGGGCGAACAACCCATATGCGGGTGCCGGCGTGTACAACAACCCCGACTGGCGGGCACGGGCCAACTCCGTGGCCGGCGGCAGCCGGATCGCCAACCAGCCGACCGCCGTGTGGATGGACCGCATCGCGGCCATCGCCGGCACGACCGGGGCGCGTGGCCTGGTCGGGCACCTGGACGAGGCCGTCGCACAGGACGCCGCCAACGGCGCGGCACCGATGGTCTTCCAGCTCGTCATCTACAACCTGCCCGGCCGTGACTGCGCCGCGCTGGCATCCAATGGCGAACTCGGACCCAACGACCTGCCGCGGTACCAAGCCGAGTACATCGACCCGATCGCGGCCATCCTGGCCCGACCGGCATACGCCAACCTGCGGATCGTGACGATCATCGAGATCGACTCGATCCCCAACCTGGTGACCAACGTGTCCGGCCGGCCGACCTCGACGCCGCAGTGCGACGTGGTCAACGCGAACAACGCCTACATCAACGGCGTCGGGTACGCGCTCGGCAGGTTGGGCGACGTCCCCAACGTCTACAACTACATCGACGCGGCGCACCACGGCTGGATCGGCTGGAGCGACAACTTCGGCGCCACGGCGACGAAGCTTCGCCAGGCCGCCGGAGCCAACGGCGCCACGCCCGCAGACGTGCACGGCTTCATCACCAACACGGCCAACTACTCCGCGTTGACCGAGCCGTTCATCAACGTCCAGGGCAGCGTCGGCGGCCAGCAGGTCCGGCAGTCCGCCTGGGTCGACTTCAACAACTACAACGAGGAGCTGGCGTTCGCGCAGTCGTTCCGCAACCAGCTGATCAGCGCCGGCTTCACCGGCGGTGGCACTGACGGCATCGGCATGCTCATCGACACGTCCCGCAACGGTTGGGGCAACTGCGTCCAGGCTCCGTGCCCGACGCTGGTCAACCGGCCGACGGCCGCGAGCACCTCGACCGACCTCAACCAGAACATCAACGCGTCCCGCATCGACCGGCGCATCCACAAGGGCAACTGGTGCAACCAGACCGGCGCGGGCCTCGGCGAGCGGCCGCGGGCCAACCCGGCCACGGGCATCGACGCCTACGTGTGGGTCAAGCCGCCGGGCGAGTCCGACGGCTCGAGCCGCGCGATCCCGAACGAAGAGGGTAAGGGCTGGGACCGCATGTGCGACGAGACATACGGCGGAAACGCGCGTAACGGCAACAGCATGTCCGGTGCGCTGGCCAACTCCCCGTTGTCCGGCCACTGGTTCCCGGCGCAGTTCTCACAGCTGATGGCCAACGCCTTCCCGGCGCTGTGATGACCTCAGCTGTATGACCACAAAGGAATAGCCGCGTCGCGGGCCTGGCCGGAGTTGAGGCCACCCGCGACGGGCAGCAGCCCACCAGGGGCGTGAGGGCCGCATCCGGATTGGATGCGGCCCTTGCGTATCCGCCCTTTGCTCCTGAGCTGTCAGGGCTGGCGCGTCACGCGAACGGCGTTGACTATCGGCTGGCCGGCCCGTGGCACGAAGTTCACGATCAGCGTGCCGCCGGTGACCGTGACGGTCGCGGTGCGCCATCCGGCCGTGTTCGCCCCGAACTCGGTGGCGGGATCGAGCGCGTAGGCCATCCGGGTGCCGCCCGCATAGACGTCGAAGGTGTGCCGGCCCGGCCGCTTGCCCTCGATCTCGGCGAAGCCGACCTCGACCAGATATGTGCCGTCGGGCAGTCCGGTGAACTGATAACTGAACTCGCCCGTCCGAGCCGTCTGGAACAGCCGGTCGTCCTCGGTGCCGGCGATGCCCGCCTTGGTCGAGACGACGGTGGAGCGCCCGCCGGCGAATCCGGTGTCGGCGACCCACTGCTCGCCGTCGGCGACCGCCGCGTGGCCGGTGCCGCCGGCGTCGACCGCCACACGATAGCCGGTGAGCATCGGCCGGACCGCGATCTGCCGGGCCGGGGTCCGGCCGGCATCCGTGCGCACGAGCACCGTTGCCGCGTTGCGCCCGGCCGCCAGCCCCTCGCTGGACACTCCAATCTGGATGGTCGCGCTCTGGCCGGGCGCCAGCGTCGACGAGCTGTTGCTGCGCTGGTTGGAGCGGTTGCCCGGCGAGCCCCTGGAGTGGCGGGCGGCATCGATGATCGGCACGAAGACCATCCGGGTCAACGCCGACGAGCTCGGTGGACTCTTCGAACGGATCGCGGAGTTGCTGCAGCCCTATCTGGCCAATCGGCGCGACAAGAGCGCGGCGCCGGCTGACTCCCGTCTGGTACACATGGATCTGCGCATGTTCCCCTGGGAGGACAGCCCACGCTTCGCCTGGCCCGCGATGAGACCGCGCCGGAGGAGTCCCCGGACCCGTGATTTCGGTGGGCGCTAGACGCGGGTGGAGGTCATGACCCAGTTGGTCTCCCAAGTGTCCTCATTGGACTTCGCGTAGGCCTGCTCCCACGCCACCACGCCGTCCAGCAGCACCTTCCACAGCTGCCGGACCCGGATGGGCGCGCCGTCGAGCGTGTCGTCGCCGAAGAACTCGGCCGTGTCCGGGCCGGTCATCTTGCCATACAGCGGGGGCTGCAGGACCCCGTCGCGGCTACCGACCCAGTAGTGCGCCCACAGCCCCCGGCCGCTGTCGTAAAGCCCGATCGTGTGCCCCGACATGCCCAGCGACGGGAACTCCATCTCGTCGATGAAGCCGATCCCGTCGGCCAGTGGCCGGGTCAGGCAGCTGCCTTCGAACTCGCTCCACTCGCCCACCCCCGTGAGCCGTCGATTGTGAACCCGCCAGGTGCCGTGGAAGAAGTCGAAGTCGTCCTTTGCCATGCGGGCACCGTAACCGGCGCCCGCTGACACCTACCGTCAGTGGAAATCCGCCCACCCGGGGGGCTACGCGAGCCCGATCGCCGCCTTCACCTCGCTGATGGCCTGCTGCTCGGCCGGCTTGACCCCGTCGGCCGCGCCCGCCACCTGGTCGCATGCCGCGGCGATGACCTGCTTGAAGGCCTCGAGATCCTGCGGCGCCCGGGTCTGGATGATCTGCGTCGACTGCCGCAGCGCGCTCAGCACCGTCGTCTTGATCTCGTCCTTGCTGCCCTTCGGCACCGGGGGTATGCCGCCGGACTTGAACACGGTCTGCAGGTCGCCGCTTGCCGAAGCCAGGGCCTTGGCCCCGGCCATGCTCTCCTTGAACATGTCGAAAAATCCCGGGTCGGCCGCGGAGACCAGGGTCATCGCTCCGAAGGCGGCCTGGCGGATGGTGTCGCGCTCTTGGTCGGTGTAGACGCTCATAACCGCTATCTTCACCAAACCGGTCCACTCGCGCCGCCCTTTCCCTTAAGTTGCCCTGTAGGGGCAGGCTAGGAGAGCCGGATGACCTGGAGCAGGCTTGCCTGATGGCGCTCGGCGTCATGGGCCCGCCGTCCACCGTGGACACCAAACAACCGCTTGCGGTACAAGAGGAACACGACGGTGGCGACATTGACGGCGAGCGCCGTCACGCGGACCCACGTCACCCGCTCGGTGAGCTCATGGATTTCCAGCGGGATGAACAGGGCCGTGGCGACGGCCGTGAGATATTCGCCCCAGCGCGTGAGCCGCCACAGCCCGACCGCCTCGGCCAGCTGCAGTGCGCCATATCCGGCCAGCGCCGCCGCAAACCAGGCCAATGTGGACGGTCGCGCCTCCAGCGCGGTGCGGATGGCGTGCACCACTGAGGAGTGGTCCGGGTCGAAGTGCAGCTGTTCGGCCAAAGGCTCCAGCAACGGCAGATCCCGGTCAAACGCCCTCTGCCAGGCGTCGGCGTGTGCCCGGAAGCGAAACACGCCATACGCCGCGAACAATACGAGCAATCCCCGGATCAGGCGCTCGACCGCGAGCGCCCGCAGCACGATCGCGTCGCGCAGCAGCTGCCCGCGCAGCGGCACCGGCGCGTCCTCGGCTGGGCCGGCCGCTGCCCTGGGGGCACGAAGCTGCCACACCGCAGGCAGCGCCAAGCCTCCCCCGCCGCCGTCGGCACGCGAAGGTGTTCCTCGTGGCCGTGGGCCGCATAGGTCAGGTGGTGGCGCGCGCACGCCAAGAGGTTCCAGTCCATCCGTCACCAACACCCTCGCAACAACATACTCATCCTATTTTGACCGACTTTCCGGACCGCAGCGGGTTGGCCCCATCCTGCTTTCGGAGGAGAGGGCCGCGTCACAACGAATGACAGCTAGGTCACCAAAGGTACGGAGATAGCGCTGAATAGTGAACTGGATCACGCCCTCAGGTTGGTTTACCTGCGGAAACGCCGCTACCTTTCTCGGATGCGTGGCAACGGAGCACACGTGAGACGGCAATGGCGCCATCGAGCCCCCCGCCCCTCTCACCCCTTCACAAGTACCCCTTCCATCGATACGCGACGTCTGAAGGTCGTCGGCGGCCTGGCCGCCGCGGTCCTCGGCTTCGCAGCGCTCGCCGGACAGGGTGGCCAAGCAGCCGCCGCAACGTCTGGTGAGGCGCCGGTCCGAGCCGCGGAGGTCGTGGCGCAGTTGCAGGAGCGCGAACTGGTGGGCGACCAGTCCGCATCGCGTTCCCTGCCCGCGCGCACGTTCCTCGAGCAGCAGGCCCCTACGGCCAAGGCTGCCGAGTCTTCGGCGGCCAAGACCCAGGCGTCGGCCCCCGGCGCCGCCAAGGCAGGATCGGCCGAAGCCGCCAAGAAGGCTGAGGCCGCCAGGGCCGAAGCCGCGAAGGCTGCGGCCGTGCCGTCCCCTGTCGCGGGCCTGGACCAGATCCAGATGAACAACGCCAAGAAGATCGTCGAGGCCGCCAAGTCGATGGGTCTGGGCAAGCGCGCTCAGGTCATCGCCATGGCGACGGCGATGCAGGAGAGCAACCTGTACAACCTCGCCAGCACCGCGCTGCCGGAGTCGTACAACTACCCGAACGAGGGCGAAGGGTCGGATCACGACTCTGTCGGGCTCTTCCAGCAGCGTTCCAGCTCAGGCTGGGGCTCTGTGGCGAACCTGATGAAGCCCGACTTCGCGACCAAGCAGTTCCTGAAGGCGCTCATTCAGATACCGGGTTGGGAAAACCTGCCTCTGACCGTCGCCGCTCAGGACGTGCAGGTGTCGGCATACCCCGATCACTACGCCAAGCACGAGGCGCGCGCGACGCAAATCGTCGACGCCCTCAACAAATAGAGGAAGACAACCGAATCACTGCTGGCCGAGATGCATCGGTAGGTCGAACCCGTGCCGCTTGGGCGGATCCACGCCCGGCGGCAGGGCGACCAAAGCGAACCTCGCGGTCAGATTGGGAAGGATGGAGCGCAACGCCTCCGCCGTCCCGTGCCGATCCCCGCCGCCGTCGTGCATCAGCACGATGGCGCCGGGGATCGTGCTTTGGTTGATGTCGCCCGCGATGGCCCGCGCGCCGGGCCTGAGCCAGTCCTTGGGGTCGACCGTCCAATGTAGACAGGTCATGCCCAGGCTGCGCGCCGCGGCCACGGCCGCATCGCTCCAAGCCCCGCCCGGGTGGCGGAAGTAGGAGACTCGCGCGCCCGGCGCGGCCGCCAGGATCGCGTCGTTGGTGCGCCGCATGTCATCCAGGATGCTCGAGTATTGGCGCTTGCCGAGGCCGAGGTCGTGCGCCCACGAGTGGTTGCACAGGGTGTGGCCGTCGGCCACGATGTCCCGCACCAGGTGCGGAAACCTTTCCGCCATCGTGCCGATGACACAGAACGTCGCCTTCACCCGGTGCTCCCGCAACTGGCCCAGCACCTCGGGCGTCCACCGCGGGTCCGGCCCGTCGTCAAACGTCAGCGCCACCTCATGGGTGCCGGTGGTGCGCCGGCTGCCGTGCGGGCCGTGCTCGTCATCGGGCAGCGGCGGGCGGTCCGGCCCGGTGACCGGAGTCAAGCTCGCCAACGGGAAAGCGGCGGATTCCAGCGCCGGTTCTTCCGCCGCCACCGCTTGCGACTGCGGCGGTGGTGCCAGCGGTGCCAGCGGTGGCGGCGGTGGCGGCGGCGGTGCCGGTGGAGGTTGCGGCGGTGCCGGTGGAGGTTGCGGCTCGGCGGACGGCGATGGGGCCGCCACCACCGCAGGCTGGTCCCTTGTGGACGATGTACCGAGCGCATAACCGGCGCCTAGAGCCACGATCAGGGTGCCCGCAACGGCAACGGTCGCCCTCATGACCCGGCGATCATCTCTGGTCGCGCGCCTCGTTCGGCCATCCACCGGGCGATCCGATCGTAGGCGCGCTGATACGTTTCGCGCACGTCCTCGGGCAGGCCGCCGCGGGCCAGTTCGGCGCGCAGGTCGACGACGCGGCCGGACGGCTGATACTCCATCCAGGTGGGCATGATCTCCACTTTGGACACCCGCCAGCCGCCGTCCCCCTTGACGAACGTGAAGCGCGAGGCGGTCGCGTCCTGCGTGTTCTCCGGCGAACCGTCCGCGAAGCGCACCAGCACGTTGCCCATCCCGTAGTGCACCCACCTGTCGCCGATCTGCTCGACCGGTTGCACCACATGGGCATGCGTCCCGAGGATCAGATCGATGTCGGGCGAGGCGAGCAGCTCCTGCGCCAGCCCCACCTGGCCCTCGTCGGGCTCGTGCTGGTATTCGGTGCCCCAGTGCATGCTCACGACGATGACCTCGGCGCCCGCCTGCCTGGCCCGCCGCGCCTCGTCCAGGATCCTGGGCGCGTCGATGAGGTTGGAGCTCCATGGCTGTGGCGGGTCGATCCCGTTGAAGCTGTAGGTGTATGACAGGTGCCCGAGCTTCACCCCGCGCACGTCCAGGATCGTCGGCGTGCCGGCCTCCTGCTCGGTGCGCGCCGAGCCGGCATGCCTGACGCCGACCCGGTCGAGCGTGTCGAGCGTGCGCGCCAGCCCTTCCTGGCCATAGTCGAGGACGTGGTTGGACGCCGTGGAGCAGCTGTCGTAGCCGAGCCGGGCGGTGGTCTCCAAAAGACTTTGAGGGGCATTCATTATCGGGTACCCGGTGAAGCCCTCCCCCGGCCCGGCGACCGGCGTCTCCACGTGGCAGACGGCCACATCGGCGGCCGACACTAGTGGCTTGAGCGCGCCGAGGATCCGGTCGTATCCGCCCTCCGCGTCCGCCTGCTCCGAAAGCGGTGGCTGCGACAGGAAGTCGCCGGTCGCGACGAGTGTGAAGGTCGTGGCCGGGGCATCCACAGTGGACGGTGTGATCGCCGGGTCGGGAGCGGCCGCCTGAGTGCATGCCGCAAGACCGAGCAGCAGCACGCCGAGCGCGGGAAGGCGTCTCATCGGATGTTCCCAGTGTGGCCCAGCGAATACCGGCCCGGCTGCGGCCACACGAGCAGCCCGTGCGGGCCGGGGCCGACCGGGATGCGCGCCTTGAGTTCGCCGGTGCCGGTGTCGATCGCATACACCTCGCCGTGGTAGCGGCCGGTGAGCCACAGCGTGTTGCCGTCCGCCGAAATCCCGCCCATGTCGGGGCTGCCGCCGCCGGGGATCGTCCACTTTGTCCGCGGCTGCAGGGTGGCCAGGTCGAGCACCGTGATCGTGCCCTCGTTGCGGTTGGTGACATAGGCGGACTTGCCGTCGCGGCTGAAGTAGATGCCGTGCGCCCCTTGGCCGGTGGGGACGAAGCCGATGCGTGCGGTCGCCTGCGCGTCGAAGACGTACACCCCGTGTGCGTGCATGTCAGCCACGAGGAACACGGACCCGTTCGGTACCAGCCTGGTGTCCTGCGGCATCCCGTTGGGCGCCATGTCCAGGTCGAACTGGCGGATCTGCAGACCGCTGGCCACGTCGAAGACCACCATGCGGTTGTCGAACTCGCAGCTGGCCAGCGCGATCTTCCCGTCGAGCGAGAAGTCCATGTGGTTGATGCCCTCGCAGTCGGGGAAGTGCGTGCTCTTGGCCGGCTCCCACGTCTTGGTGTGGTAAAAGTCCAGGCGCTGATAGGCCTCCGCCACGACGATGGCGAGTTGCCCGTCGGGCGTGTAGTAGAGGTTGTACACGTCCTGCACCTCGATCAGCCGGCCGGGCTTGCCGGTGCGGGGGTCGATCGGCAGGACCGCGCCGCCCGGGATGCGGCTGGACGTGACATAGAGGGTGCGCATGTCGTAGGCCGGCACGACGTGCTGCGGTTCGGGCCCGCCGTAGAACTCGTCGACGACCCGCATGGTGTGGGGGTCGATGACGTACACGCGATCGCTGTTGGTGCTGGGCACGTAGACCAGTTCGCGGTCGCCGCGCACGTCCTCGCGCACCATGTTGGGGCCGGCCGCCGCGTAGATGTTTTCCCGTGACGGGTATTCGGGCATGCCCGACAGCAGGTCCGGGATCTTGCCCGCCTCGGCTCCGGTGCCGCCTGCCTCCGCGCCGGGGGCCCGCACGGTCTCGGCGCATCCCACCGCCAACAGGGTTACGGCAAGTAACAGCACTACCATTCTACGCATACAGCACATTTTGCCCTAAGAACCCGAGGGCCCGGGCGAGAATGGATGGCATGTTGCGGCAACTGATGGAGACCGGCAGGCTGCCCCTGTTCTGTTTCTTCGCCGGTGTCGTGATCGGATTCCTGTTCATCCGGGTGTCGGTGCGGCTGATCCGGGCGCAGGTCCGCTGGTGGCCCGGCAACGTCCAGCCCGGCGGGATGCACATCCACCACGCCGTGTTCGGCGTCGTGTTCATGCTGCTGGGCGGCGTGGCCGGGCTGACCATCCCGTCGACCGTGCTGGCGTGGAACGCGGTGGCGGCCTTCGTGTTCGGCGTGGGCGCGGCGCTGGTGCTGGACGAGTTCGCGCTCATCCTGCACCTCGACGACGTGTACTGGCAGGAGAAGGGGCGCACGTCGATCGATGCCGTGTTCGTCGCGGTCGCCCTCTGCGGGCTGCTGGTGCTCGGCGTGCGCCCGGTCTTCGTGCAGGACGTGCTCAACGCCCGGGAGGAGGGCATGCCCACGCTGATCGGCGTGGCGTTCGCCCTCGTGAGCCTGAGCCTCGCGGTCCTGACCCTGCTCAAGGGCAAAATCTGGACCGGGCTGATCGGCCTGTTCCTGCCGATCCTGCTGTGGGTCGGCGCGGTCCGGCTCGCCCGGCCCGGTTCGCCCTGGGCCCGCTGGCGTTACGGGCGAGGCGGGCGGTCCGACCGCAAGCTCACGCGCGCCACGTGGCGCGAGACGCGGCTACGCCGTCCCCTGATCAGGGCCAAGATCTGGGTGCAGGAGCTCCTCGCCGGCCGGCACAACCTCCCACCCCCAGGCTCGCAGCGTGCCCAGCGCGATCCGGAAGAGTAGCGACCCGGTGCTGATCCGGGCCACGCCCAACTCGGCCAGTCGCGGCACGGTCAAACCGTTGCGCTGCAGCAGGATGTTGAGCGGGCCCAGCGCGGCGAGCTCGGCGATGAGCGCCGGATCCTGCAGCCCCGGCGCGAAGATGCCGTCGGCGCCCGCCTCGAGGTAGGCCTCGAGCCGTTGCCGTGTCTCGTCCTGCCGCTCCCCCAGCCAGTAGGTGTCGGTGCGCGCGTTGACAAAGACGTGGGGGGCAAGGGCTTTCACCGCTTGCACCTTGCGGCACAGCAGCGCCGGATCCCCCAGCCCGTCCTCAAGGTTCACCCCGTCGGCGCACAGGTCCGCCACGAACTCGGCGACCTCGTGCGGGTCGTCGCTGAACCCGCCCTCGATGTCCACGGTCAGATAGCCCGGCAGCGGGCGCAGTCTGCGCGCCAGCGCCGTGGTCTCCTGCCGGGTCGCGCCCTGGCCGTCGGGCAGACCGCAGGCGTTGGCCACGCCGTAGCTCGTGGTGCCGATGGCCCGATACCCGATTTCGGTGAGGATTCTGGCCGAGGCGTAGTCCCACGCGTTGGGCAGCAGCAGCGGCTCGCCCGGCCGGTGCAGTGCGGCGAAACCCACGTTCACGAGAACTCCACCTCCAGCCGCGCCGGGATGCGAAGGTTCGGCCAGACCTCGTATCCCACGTCGGTGGTCACGACACGTCCCGCGCGCAGGACTGCGAGCACGGCTCCCGCGATCGCGACCGCCAGCTCCCGGCCGGGGCAGGCGCGCGCCCCCGCGCCGAACGGCAGGCCCGCCAGATCGACCACGATCTCCGCGCCGTCCCTGACCCGGCGCGTGTCGCGCACGGTCTGCGCGTCATCGACGAGCGCGTTGCCGATCAGCCCGGCGGTCGCGTCCCGCGCCTGCAGCAGGATGCCCGCCCGGTTCGCGGTGAGCTCCGGATCGTCGTCATTGGACTCCCCCAGCAGCGTTTCCAGCACGCCCACCGGCACGTGCCGCGCGATCGCCGCCATCACGTCGACGCGCCCTTTGGCCAGCTCGAGCGTGCGCTCCCGGGCCAGCCGAGCGGCCTCGACCGGGTCGATGCGGGCCAGCTCCTTGTCCACGATGGCCCGCCGGCGGGCGTGGTCCTCGCCGAAGCTGAACCGGGCCATCAGCGCCCGCCCGTCGGTCTGCGGCACGGGCGGGAGTTCGTTCAACATGCGCTCGACATCCATGCCCCGACGCTATGCGCCCGACGTTTCGGCGGCCGCCGAAACGTGCGTGCGCCATCATGGGAGGCGTGACACCTCTCGCGCGACTGGCCGCACTGCTGGCCGACCCGAGCCGGGCCGAGATCTGCCTGGCGCTGCTCGACGGGCGCGCCTGGACAGCGGGCGAGCTCGCCCGGCACGTGGGCATCGCCCCGTCGACGGCCACCGAGCATGTCAACGCGCTCACCGAGGGCGGGCTGCTCGTCTCAGAGCGGCAGGGCCGCCACCGATATGTGCGCATCGCCGACCCGGCCACGGCCGCGCTGCTGGAGGGTCTGGCCGGCCATGCGGCACAGCTGTTCCCGGCCGAGCCGCCGCGCGGCCTGAGCGAGGCCAAGCGGTCCGACGCCCTGGCGCGCGCACGCACCTGCTACGACCACTTCGCGGGCCGCCTCGGCGTCGGCGTGACCGACGCGCTGGTGCGGCGGCGGTTGCTGCTGCGCGACTCGCTCGCGCTCACGCCCGCCGGGCGGCGCTGGCTGTCCACTTTGGACATCGATGTGACCGCGCTCGAGTCGGGCCGTCGCCCACTCACCCGCGGGTGTCTGGATTGGACGGAGCGCCGCCCGCACGTGGCCGGCGCCGTGGGCGCGGCACTGTGCGAGCACGCGTTTGCCCGCGAATGGGTGCGGCGCATCGGCACCGGCCGCGCCGTCCGTGTCACCGACTCCGGCCGCGCCGCCCTCTCCCAGCTGCTCGGCCTCGAAGCCGGGGCTTGATCGTTGATCACGCGCCGGTCAGGTGACCGGTGCACGTCGCGCACCTTGCCCTCAGCCGCGATGGTCGTCGTGCGACGATCCGTGCCCGCCCCCGTGGCCCGCGTGCTCAGCCCCGCCGCCGTGCCCGCCCCCGTGCCCCCCGTGCCCAGCCGCGCCCCCGTGGCCAGCCCCGCCGCCGTGCCCGCCCCCGTGCCCCCCGTGCCCAGCCGCGCCGCCGTGCCCCGCGTGGCCGCCGTGGTATTGGTGCACCACCGCGTGCCCGCGCCCGCGGCCGATCAGCCAGCGGTTGACCGGCACGGTCACGACAAACGCGATGGCCAGCGAAACCGCGAGGCTGCCCCAGAAGAGCCAGGTGGTCAGCCCGGCCTCCATCGCGCCCGGCACCGCCAGCATCACGGCGTTGTCCACGATCTCCATCACCGCGATCGAAACCGTGTCGGCGGCCAGCGCCACGCGGATGGCCTGGCCCAGCGGCAGGCCGGAACGCAGCACGGGCCGGATGGTGAGGGCATAGCCAAACAGGAACGCCAGCACCACCGCGAGCACGATCGTGGCCAGGTCGGACCAGCCCAGCGCGGTCCCGATCACCATGCCGAGCACCTCGCCGATGGCGCATCCGGTGAGGCAGTGCAGGGTGGCCGAGACCGCCAGACGGGTCAGGCTGGACTGGTTCACGTTCGAAGTCATACCCGAGAACATACCCCGTAGGGGTATGCGCTAACCACGGGACCTGCCGAACAGGTATCTGGCCAGGGCATACGACACGGCCAGGATCCCGCCGCACCACGCGACCGCCAGCCATCCGCTGTCGCCGATCGGCGTGCCCAGCAGCAGCCCCCGGATCGTCTCGATGATGGGCGTGACGGGCTGATGCTGCGCCACGAAGTGCAGCGCCTTGGGCATCGTGTGGGTCGGCACGAAGGCACTGCTCACATACGGCAGGAAGAGCACGAAGAAGCCGAACCCGCCCGCGCCCTCGACCGTCCGCGCGATCAGTCCAAACACGACCGACAGCCACGACATCGCGAGCACGAACAGCACCACCAACCCGATCGCGCCCAGCCACTCGACCGCCGAAGCCCGTGGGCGGAAGCCGATGGCGTATGCCACGACCACCACGATCGCCGTCGAGATCAGGTTGCGCGCCACGGCCGCGGCCACGTGCCCGGTGAGCACCGCCGAACTAGCGATCGGCAGCGACCGGAACCGGTCGATGATGCCGCGCACCATGTCGGTCGTGACCGAGATCGCGGTCTGCGAGGCGCCGTAACCCGCGCACAGCAGGATGATCCCCGGTACCACGTAATTGATGTATGCCGTCCCGGTGTTTATGGCGCCGCCGAAGACGTACACAAACAATAAAAGGATCATCAAGGGCAGAAAGACCATCAGCAGCAAGGTATCCAGGCTGCGGGTCAGGTGGCGCAGGCTGCGCCACATCAGTGTCGTCGTCATGCTCGCGGACCCCCGGTGAGCTGCAGGAACACATCGTCCAAAGTGGGCTTGCGCACGGTGAGCCCGTCGAGCTCGATCCCGTCGAGTTTGTCGAGCACGCTCTTGATCTGGGCCGCGCTGCCGTCGGTCGGCACGCTGAGTTTCAAGACCCCGATTTGCCCCGGGATCTGGGAAGCCGCCGCGCGCAGATCGTCCTCCGTGGTGAAGGTGAGCTCGACGCGCCCGCCCGGCACGAGCCGCTTGAGCCGCTCCGGCGTGCCCTGCGCCACGATCCGGCCGCCATCGAGCACCGCCACTTCGTCGGCGAGGTTGTCCGCCTCCTCAAGGTATTGCGTGGTGAGAAAGACCGTGACCCCGTTGTGCGCCAACTGTTTCACCATGGCCCACACCTCGAGCCGGGTGCGCGGGTCGAGCCCGGTGGTCGGCTCGTCGAGGAAGAGCACCTCGGGCGTGGTCACCAGGCTCAGCGCGATGTCGAGCCGGCGCTTCATCCCGCCCGAGTAGTGCTTGACGGGCTTGCCGCGCGCGTCGGTCAGGCCGAACTGCTCCAGCAGCGCCGAGGCGCGACTCCGCGACTCCGCCCGGCCCAGTTTGCGCAGCCGGCCCATCATGCGCAGGTTTTCCTCACCCGTGAGCAGCTCGTCGACGGCCGCGTCCTGCCCGGTCAGGCTGATCACCGAGCGCGTCAGTTTGGGTGAACGCGCGATATCGCGTCCGGCGATGGTCGCGGTGCCGCCGTCGGGGCGCATCAGCGTCGCCAGGATGCGCACCATCGTGGTCTTGCCGGCCCCGTTGGGGCCGAGCAGTGCGAAGACCGTGCCGCGCGGGACCAGCAGGTCCACCCCGTCGAGCGCTTTGTGCCGCCCGAACGACTTGATGATTCCGTGAGTCTCAATCACGTTCGGAACTATACAGTTGTCATATACGTTTGTATAGGACGGACGTATATACATTAGGATCGTGAACCGTGGGGCACAAGGAAGAACTCCTGCGAGGCGCGAAGCAATGCCTGGCCGAGAAGGGCTACGCGCGCACGACCGCGCGCGACATCGTGGCGGCCTCCGGGACCAACCTGGCCTCCATCGGATACCACTTCGGATCCAAGGAGAAGCTGCTCGCCGCCGCGATCATCGAGGCGCTGGGCGAGTGGGGCGACGAGGTGGAGCGGGCGCTGTCGGTCGCGGTGGACGCCGACCCGATGAAGCGGCTCGAGATGATGTGGGACGGGCTCATCGAGTCGTATCAAGCCAATCAGGGCATGTGGCTCGCGAGCCTCGAGGTGTACCGCCTGATGACCATCCCCAGCCTGCAACAGCAGTTCGCCGAGGCACACCAGATGGCACGGCGTGGTCTCCTGACCCTGTTCCTGGGCATACCGGAGGACGAGATGAGCGAGGAGGTCGTCGCCACCACCGGCTCGCTGCTGCTGGCCCTCGTCCCCGGGCTGGTCGGTCAGTGGATCATCGATCCCGGGCACGGACCGTCCGGAAAGGACATCGCGCGCGGCCTGAGCCACATCATCAGCGTGGTCGATGCATCGCGATCGTGAGCGCCGCGGCAACATGGCAGGCTTTCCCGCGTGACACGCGCTCGATGTTTCGTTTCGACGCGGCGCCGACGTGGGAAGCTTTCATGTCGTGACGCTCGCATGGAAGGCTCTCGCATCGGAGGGTAGGGGCTCGTGACGCTGGCGAGGCAGGTGCAGCGGGTGTCGGCCTGCGGGCTGGCACGTGACGGCGACGCCGTGCTCATGGTCCAGATCGGCCGCAGCGCCTATGGCGACGCGGGCAAATGGATGCTGCCCGGCGGCGGCATCGAGCACGGCGAGGATCCGCGGGAGGCGGTGGCCCGCTCGTTCACCGAGCAGACCGGCCTGACGGTCGAGGTCGACTCCCTGCTCGAGGTGGGCTCGGACTACCGCCAGGTGGCCGGGGGGATAGATTTCCACGGCATTTTCATCGTGTACCAGGTGAGCGTCACCGGCGGCGAGCTACGCGCCGAGGCCGACGGCACCATGCTGTCCCCCACCTGGATCAAGCCGGCCGAGCTCGATGCCCTCCCCATGCTCGACGCGATCCGGGCCCTGCTGCGCTGACGGCTCTGCCAGGCCATCCCGGTTCGTACCCGTCGAAACCGGTGACTTCGACGCGCCGCCCTGCGACAATCGCATCGACGAACGCCACCACCGGTCACCTGATCGCCCCCTCCAACACCAACTCGTCGGTCGGCGCGGGCAACGGGCTCTACGTCTATGCCGGCCCGGCCGACGTCTTCGCCGTCAACCCGCCATTTCCCACCGACAGCTGGGAAAACTCCGACTATCTGATCAGCCCGCGGTTCATCCCGGACCCGCACTAGGGCCGTCGTGACCCCGGCCCGGTCCTCGAGCGGAGACCCGGGCCGGGATTTTCCAAGGGCGGCTTGGGGCGACCAGTGAACACCCGGTTGTAGCGGGTGGTCATGACGCGTTCAAAGGAGGCGAAGCCGGCGCCGAGCATGATCTCGCGCAGGCGCTTGTCGGCCACGACCCGACCGAGGACTTCAGTTGCTCGGTTGACTTTCACGACTCGGTCGAGTGCCGATCCGGCGAGGATGCCGGCACCCACACCGTTCCGCGCACGCATTCCGTATGCAAATCTTTAAAGGTTTCTTCACAGCGATCTAGTACGCCGCCGCGTGATATTGGCACGCATAGATGGTTGACGTGCGGCGCAATTGTTAGGCAGTTTAACTAACATGCGCAGAACACTGTTGGCGGTGGCCACGGCCACCGCGCTTCTCACCGCCCCGAGTCCGGGGCTTGCGGCTACCGCGCCCAGCCGCACCGCCGCCGTCGGGCCCGCGAGTGTGTCGGCCCTGAGCGGCTACAAGATCCAGTCGTCGTCGCGGACCAGCGACACCGGCGCCACGATCTCGCAGCCGGGGTACCCGGCGACGGGATGGACGCCCGCGGGGCCACGGTCAACCGTGCTGGCCGCCCTGCTCGCCGCCGGCGCCTATCCCGACCCGTTCTTCTCCACCAACATGCGCAACATTCCGACCGCGGACTTCACCGTGCCGTGGTGGTATCGGTCGGAGTTCACGCTCGCCGACGAGCCCGGGGCGCGCACGTCGCTGGACTTCAGCGGCGTGATGTCGAGCGCCGACGTGTTCGTCAACGGCACGCAGATCGCCAACAACACGCAGGTGGCCGGCGCCTACCCGCGTCACGAACTGGACATCACGTCCGTGGCGCGGGTCGGCGTCAACGCGGTCGTCTTCCGCTTTTACCCCAACAACTCCAGCCAGCACCTGACGACGGGCTGGATCGACTGGACGCAACTGCCGCCCGACCGCAACATGGGCATCTTCCGCGACGTGCTCGTGCGCCGCCACGGCACGGTCGCGCTGCGCGATCCGCATGTGCTGGTGAACCTCAACGCCGGCCTCACCTCGGCGACGCTGACGGTCAAGGTGGACGCGCGCAACCAGTCCGCCCAATCGGTCAGCACGACCATCAGCGGGCGAGTGGCCGGGATCGCGATCAGCACCACGGTCACGCTCGCGGCCAACGAGCGGCGGCGCATCACCTTCCCGACCGCCACGCTCAACAACCCACAGGTCTGGTGGCCCGCCGGCCTTGGCGCGCAACCGCTCTACGACCTCGACCTGTCCGCCTCCGTCGCGGGCGCCACGACCGACACTGCGCTCGAACGCTTCGGCGTTCGGTCGGTCACCGCGACCCTCGACACCAGCGGGCACCGGGCCTATCGCGTCAACGGGCGACCCATCCTGATCAAGGGGGGCGGATGGTCGCCCGACCTGTTCCTGCGCTGGGACAGCCGATACGTCGAGGACAAGATCAAGTACACATTGGACCTCGGCCTGAACACGATCCGGCTCGAAGGCCATCTCGAGCCCGACGAGTTCTTCGAGATGACCGACCGGCTGGGCGTGCTCGTGCTGCCCGGCTGGGAGTGCTGCAACAAGTGGGAGGCCGGCGGGTGGACGAGCACCGACACCGCGATCGCCCGCGCGTCGATGGCCGGCGAGGCGGTGCGCCTGCGCAACCACCCCAGCGTCATCTCGTTCCTGATCGGCAGCGACATCGCACCGCCGGCGAGCAAGGAAACGCCTTACCTGCAAGCGCTCGCGGCCGCCGACTGGCCCAACCCGATCATCCCGGTCGCGTCGGACAACTCCTCGCCCCAGCTCGGATCGTCGGGCATGAAGATGCCTGGGCCTTACGACTGGGTACCGCCAAATTATTGGTTCAATAAACGCGAGGGCGGAGCGTTCGGTTTCAACTCCGAGACCAGCGCCGGGCCGGACGTGCCCACATTGGACACGTTGCGCCGCATGATGACCACGGCCGAGCTCAACACGCTGTGGCAGAGCCCGACCGCGACGCAATACCATCGCTCGCCATCGGGCACGTTCGACGATCTGACGATCTTCCACAACGCGATGAACGGGCGCTACGGCGCGCCGGCATCGCTGGAGGACTACGTGCGCAAGGCGCAGCTGGCGCAATACGAGGCGGTGCGGGCGCAGTTCGAGGCTTACGGCCGCAACTTCAGCGACAGCAGCAACCCGAGCACGGGCGTCATCTACTGGATGCTCAACAGCGGCTGGACCTCGCTGCACTGGCAGCTGTTCGACCGCTACATGGATCAGGGCGGCTCCTACTACGGCTCGAAGAAGGCCAACGAGCCGTTACACATCCAATATGGATACGACAACCAGACCATCCACATCGTCAACTCGAGAGCCACCCCGGCGAACGGGCTGACTGCCACGGTGAAGGTCTACAACACCGACGGCAGCGAGCGTTACTCCAACACGGTGACCGGGCTGAGCGTCACCAACCGCACCACCGTGCAGACGCTGCCGTCCATCACCGGGCTGTCCGCGACATACCTGCTCAAGCTGACCCTCAACGACAGCGCGGGCCGGGAGGTCAGCCGCAACGTGTACTGGCTGTCGACCGCCGCGGACGTCATCAACTGGTCCGGCAACACGTGGTATTACGTGCCGACGTCGAGCTACGCCAACCTTCGTGGGCTGTCCAATCTGGCCGGCGCGACGCTGACCGCGACCGCGTCCACGGTGGACAATCCGGACGGGACGAAGACGACGTCGGTCCGCCTGACCAACAACGGCTCGACGCTGGCGTTCTACACGGATGCCCGCGTGGTGCGCGCCAACGGCACGCCCGTGCTGCCGATCCGCTGGAGCGACAACGCGATCAGCCTGTGGCCCGGCGAGTCGACCGACCTGACGGCCACGTATCGCGCCTCGGACCTGCAGGGTTCGGCTCCGAGCGTGCGCGTCGAGGGCTGGAACGTGGCCCGCTTCACGGTCCCGGCAGGGCCGAGCGATCCGGATGTCGAGCCGCCGTCGGCCCCCGGAAACCTGCGCACGACCGCGGTCACGTCGGGCACCGTCGCGCTGGCGTGGGATGCGAGCGTGGACAACGTGGGCATCGCCGGATACCAGGTGTTCCGCGACGGCACCCTGCGCGGCAACACATCCGGCACCGGCACAACGTTCATCGACAGCGTGTCGCCCGCCACTTCGTACAGCTATTTCGTGCGGGCGCGCGACTTCGCCGGCAACGTCTCGCAAAACAGTGCCAGCCTGCCGGTCACGACACCGTCCGGCCCGGCCCGGTTTGAGGCGGAGGACGCCGACATCGTCCAGGGCGTGGTCGAATCCAACCACGCCGGCTTCAGCGGCACCGGATTCGTCAACTACGACAACGTCGCCGGGTCCTATGTGGAGTGGACGGTCAACGCGGCCACCGCCGGACCGATCAACGTGACGATCCGATATGCCAACGGCACCACCACCAACCGGCCGATGAGCATCAACGGCGCCGCCGCGGTCGACTTCCCGGGCACGGGAGCGTGGACGACGTGGGCGTCGAAGTCGGTCACGCTCAACCTCGCCGCCGGGGAGAACAAGATCCGTGCGACGGCCACCACCGCCAACGGCGGGCCCAACACCGACTACATCGAGCTGTCGGCCGCGCCACCACCACCGTCCAGATTGGAGGCAGAGCTCGCGCTCATCAGCCAGGGCATCGTGGAGTCCAACCATTCCGGCTTCAGCGGCACCGGCTTCGTCAACTGCGACAACGTCGCCGGATCCTATGTGGACTGGACGGTCAACCGCGACACCACCGCGACCGTCACGCTGCGGGTCCGCTACGCCAACGGGACCACCACCGCACGCCCGGCCGACATCACCGTCAATGGCGTGGCGGTCAACCGCCAATTCGCCCCGACCGGAGCGTGGACCACGTGGGCCGAGGAGACCTTGACGGTCTCGCTCAACGCCGGCGCCAACACCGTCCGGGTCACGGGCACGACCGCCAACGGCCCACCCAACCTGGACTACCTCGAAATCGGCTAACCCATGAGATGACCCCGGGCGCGCGGGCCACCCCGCGCGTCCGGCCCCAGCAGCCCGAACGGCATACCCGCCGCCCGCGATGCGATGCGATCCTGAATGTTCTTCTGGAAGGTGGGACCACCAGCCAGCGTTCCCGCAAAGATCGGCTCCGCGTTCGACGGCCGTAAGGGATTTGTCACATCTTGCTCCATCGGTTGTCCGTTGTCGACGTCGCTCTCCCGCCATCCAGCAGATGCTGAGCGTTCCTCACGCATGTGCCCTATCCTGTGGCGCGTGGCAGATGCCGACTTCGACTCCGACCTCATGGCACTGCGCCGCGAGATTCACCGCCATCCGGAGCTGGCCGGCGACGAGCGCCGCACGGCGGCCGCCGTGGCCGAGCGGCTTCGCGCGGCCGGGCTCGAGGTGTCGACCGGCGTCGGCGGGCACGGTGTCGTGGCCGTGCTGGAGGGCACCTCCGCCGGGCCCACCGTCGCCTATCGCGCCGACATGGACGCCGTCCCGCTGGAATCGGGCGCGGCCCACCTGTGCGGTCACGATCTGCACAGCACGATCGGTGTGGGCATTGCCCAAGCCCTGGCGCGCGAAAGGTTCCGGGGCCGCGTCGTGTTCGTGTTTCAGCCCGCCGAGGAGACGCTCGAGGGCGCCCGGGCCATGCTCGACGCCGGTGCCTGGACCGGATCGCCCCGGATGAGATCTATGCCCTGCACTGCGGCCCGCTGCCGGTCGGCTCATTCGCGGTGCTGCCCGGCTCGGGCCTGCCCGGCCTCGACACCGGGCACATCGATGTGTCCGATCCGGACGACGCCGAGCGGCTGCGAGCGGCGATCGACGGGCTGGGGACCGTGCGGTGGCCGGGCACGCCCGAGGAGTTCGCGGAGCTCTTTGAGCATGTCGTGACGCCGGATGGGGCCACTGGCGCGATTCGTCAACGCGGGATCCTGGCTCGAGCCCGGCGGTGACGGCAACGCGGGATCCTGGCCCGAGCCCGGCGGTGACGGCAACGTGCGCGTCCGGTTCTGGTTGCGCGCGTGGCCAGATGACAGGTATCCGTCGTTGCGGGAAGAGGTACGCGGGTTGGCCGGCGGCGCGCGGGTCGAGTTCCCGCGGCCGCCGTTTCCCGCGATGGTGTGCTCTCCGGAGCTGAGCTATGCGGCAGCCGCTCACCTGCGCGGCGTTGCCGGGGTCGGCGAGGTCGTGGTGATGCACGCGGCATTCCCGTTCAACGGTGAGGATTTCGCGCTGTTCCTCGATCGTGTGCCGGGTGCGATGTTCTACCTCGGCGTGGCCAACCCGGAGGCGGGCATCAACGGTGTGCCGCACGCACCCGACTTCGCCGCGGATGAGCGGGCGATCGGGCTCGGTGTGCGCGATGGCCGGGCTGCTGCTGACCCGCATGGACGCCTTGTCAGGCAACGGCTCCTGACAGGAGCACCGCGAGGAAGGCCAGTTGCAGGATCGTATTGGCCAGGCAGTGCGGTTGTCAACTCCGGTTGCTTACCGAACGCCAAGCGCGCACGCCCAGCGTCAGCAGCTCACCAAGCAGGCTCATCCCGATAGACAGGGTCAGCGGGCGGACCTCTGCCCGCACCCCGGCGCGCACCGCCAGATAGCCGAGGCCTGCGCTCGCGGCGAACGAGACCACCCACACCACGACCGTCCACAGTGAATACCGTTGCCAGAGCGCGCCATTGCGCTGGAACAGCCGCACTGTCACACCGCGCACGGCGCCGCACGCGAGGCCCACCAGCGCTCCGCCGGCGATCCAGCCCAGCTCCGCCGGGGTGAGCGGGCCGGCTTTCGTGAGCGCGTGGACCCCGAGCCCGGCCAGCAGCAGCGGCGGCACGACGAGGTCGCGCGGGTTGACCGGCTCCCCCACAAACCGCCTCACAACGACGAACACGACCACAGCGGCCATGAAGATCCCGGTCATGACACCCTCCCCAGTTTATTTAGCATTAACGTGCCAAATAAAATAGCACGGGCATGCTATAAAAGTCGCGTGCCCAAAGTCGTCGACCCCGAGGTCCGGCGCGGCGAGGTCATCGACGCTGTGTTCCGCGTCATCCGCCGCGACGGGCTGGAAAATGCCTCCCTGCGCAACATCGCCCAGGAGGCGGGCCTGGCCATCGGCTCGGTGCGGCACTATTTCACCGGGCATGAGGAGCTGACCGTGTTCGCCCTCCAGGCGCTCGACGATCGCGTGACCCAGCGCGTCATGGCCCACCTCGAGCGGCTCGGCGACGTCGACGGGCGCGTCATGGCGGAGCGCCTGCTGGCCGAGTTCCTTCCGCTCGACCGGGCGAGGCGGGACGAGGCGGTGGTGTGGCTGGCTTTCGTGACCGCGGCGCGCACGCGCGCATCGCTGCGCCCGCACGCGCAACGGCTCCACGACGGCCTGCGTTTCGTCGTGAGCCGGGTGCTCGAGCGCGCCGGCGAGGCCGGAGCATTGCGCGCCGGCCTCGATCTGGCGCTCGAGACGGAGCGGCTGCGCGCCCTGTTGGACGGCCTGACCCTCAACGTCGTGTTGCAACCGCAGCGCCTGCCGGCCACGACCGTGCGTAAGGCGCTGGCCGCCCATCTCGACGAGCTGTTCCGGCTGGACAGTCGCAAGTAGACGATGCGCGGTGGCCAAGGTCAGGTATCGCACCGCCGACGCTCTCCGGCAGCCACCAAAAGGCCCCCGCAGATCAACAGGATCAGGATCTTGCGCTTTCCACCGCTTAGGTTGCCACGGCATCCAACGACGGCCAACACGCCAAAATGGTCATAGCGCTGGCATTGATGCGCGAACTGCTGAACCTACGTCGTTAGTCGAAACCGACGACGAGCTAAGGCGTGTTTTTAAGCCCAAGATCCCGCAACTTGCCTGGCAAGTTCCCGATTGATGGGCCTTTTGCCCCGATCCGGCGCGCGACTTGCCAGGCAAGTTGCGGGATCTTGATGGGCGCGAAGCGCCCATCCGCGCGAAGCGCCCATCCGCGCGAAGCACGGGGCTTTAAACACGCCTTAGAGGACCCGGGTGACGCCTTCGGCTGCGATTCGGGCGTCGATGGTGCCGGGATCGAGATTGGCGCACAGCACCACAGACGCCCCCGCGGCCAACGGAGCGAGCAGCCAGAAGACCGGCTGCTCGTGCTTGGCGACATCTACCAGCAGCCGATCGCCTGCGCGAAGGTCCAGCCGGGCGGCGAGCTCGTGGGCAAGCCCGCCCCACTCCCGATAGGTTGTGCCGTCGGGGCTCGCCGCGTCGGTGGGCCGGACCGACCCGTACGCGGGAAGGCTAGCGCCGTGGCGGCCGGCCTCCGCGACATAGTCCCGATAGCCCGCCGGAACGTCGTCCAGCACCGCAGCGCAGCGAGCAAGACCGAGCACGAACCGATGCGGGGCCTCCGGCACCAACTCAAGCCAGCTGTCCAGCCGCTTGCGCTCCACAAACACCACATCCAGCGGCAGGTTCTCCCCCTGCCCGACCGGCGCCAGACCCGCAGTCGCCCATGGCCGAAACGACACAGCCACCCCGATCGACCACGCGCCCAACAGGACGGCCGCGGTCTGCCAGTGCGGTGGCAGCAGCACTGCGGCGCGAGTCCCGGCGTCGAGCCCGCAGTCTTCTCGCAGCAGTCCAGCCGTTCTTGCAGCCCAGCCACCCAACGCCGCCGCGGTCAGTTCGGTCCGCTCACCGGTCGCGTCATCGCAGTACGTCAACAGCGGCCGGTCCTGACCGGCGACCTCGTCGCCGCCAAGCAGGGCGGGCAGGTCTGTGACAGTCGTCAGCTGCATTCAGCGGCTCCGAAGTGGTAAGCGGGCAAGCGATCTGCCCAACATTACCGCCTGCCGCACTCCGCCGCTTTCGGGGCGGATTTCTGTCTTTGCGAAGCCGCCGGCCTGGAAGCGGGTGGCCGGTCCGGGCCACCGAAGCCATGCCACAACGCCAGCCACTTCCGACCCGCCACACCCGAACGCGACAGCGCCTGCGCACCGACTGCTATGCGCCCCGCGGACAGCCCCAGCCCCGATCACTGACCACCAATCGCGGACTCCCTGGTCAAAGCGTTGGCATTGACGCATGGACAAACTGAACCACAGTCAGCCCCAGGATCAGGCGCGAGCCGACCTCCTGGCCAGCGAGTCGGCGGCAACCGCCAGCGCGAGCACCGCGGCCGTGACCATGAAGCGGACCGACGAGTCGACGTTGAGCAGCAGCATGCCGTTGGTGATGGACTGGATGACGAGGATGCCCAGCAGCGCCGCCCACGTGGTCCCGCGCCCGCCGAACAGGCTCGTGCCACCGATGACCGCGGCCGCGATCGCCATCAGCAGCACATCGCTGCCGCCCGATCCCTGGTTGACCGCGGAAAGGCGGCTCGCGGCGAGGATCCCGCCCACCCCGGCGAGCAGGCTGCACAGCGTGAAGGCGATGACCCGCACCCGGTTGACGTCGATGCCCGCCCGCCGCGCCGCCTCCGCGTTGCCCCCGACCGCGAACATCTGCCTGCCCAGCACGGTGTGACGCAGTACCAAATCGAAAAACAGCACCAGAAACAGGAAGATGACCAGGAGCAGGGGGACGCCACGGTCCTTGCTCGCGATCACGACGCCCGCCGCGAGCACCACCGCGCCGATCACCGGCGGCGCGAGCGCGCGCCACAGCGGCGCGACGGGAAGCTCCGCCTCGACCCGCCGCCGTCGCGAAAGGACGGTGGTGCCGGCCCAGATCCCCGCGCCGACGATGACCAGTGCCCACGACAGCCAAGCCGGAAGCCACGTATCGGACAGACCGGCCACGAATCCGTTGAACGGCAGGTTGATGGTGCCGCCCCGGCCCAGCAGGAAGAGCAATAGTCCTTGCCAGCCAATGAGTCCGGCCAGGGTCACGACAAACGACGGCATGCCGATGCGGGTCAGCATCGTGCCGTGCAGCGCGCCGATGAGCGCGGCCGCGCACAGTGCGAGCCCGATCGCGAGCGCGACCGGAATGCCTTGCCGCACCGTCAGTATGGTCATCACGACGGCGGTCAGCCCGCTCACCGAGCCGGCCGACAGGTCGATCTCGCCCAGCAGTAGCACCATGATGATCCCCAGCGAGATCGTGCCGGTCGCCGCCATCTGCATCATCAGGTTGGTGAGGTTTTCGGCGGACAAAAACCTGTCGTTCATGGCACCGAACACGGCCGCGATGAGCGCGAGTCCTATCACGACATATCTCATTGCACGGCCCCGGTGATCGCGGCGACGAGCGTGTGCTCGTCCACTTCGGACGTGGTGAAGTCGCCGGCGTTGCGGCCCAGGCGCAGCACGGTGACGCGGTCGCTGACCGCGCGGACGTCGGCGAGGTTGTGCGAGATGAGCAATACGGCCAGGCCGCGATCGCGCAACCGCCCTATGAGAGCGAGCACCTGCGCGGTCTGCTCGACGCCGAGCGCGGCGGTCGGCTCGTCGAGGATGACCACCTTCGGCTCGCCGAGCAGGGCCCGGGCGATCGCGACCGACTGGCGCTGCCCGCCCGACAGCGCCTCGACGGGCGCGCCCAGATCGCGGATGCGCACGTCCAGCGAGGCGAGCAGGCTTCGCGCCGTCTTCTCCATCGCCAGGTGACGCAGCACCGCCAGGCGCCGCCTTTCGGCGCCCAGAAACAGGTTGGCCACCACGTCGAGGTTTTCGCACAGCGCGAGATCCTGGTAAACGGTGGCGATGCCGTGCTCCTGCGCGTCGTGCGGGCGGCGGATGCTCACGTCCCGCCCGTCGATCGCGATCGTGCCCTCGTCGGCCGCGACGACGCCCGCGATCACCTTGACCAAGGTGGACTTGCCCGCGCCGTTGTCGCCCACGAGCGCCGTGACCACGCCCGCGGCGAGGTCCAGGCGCACGCCCTCAAGCGCCCGGACCGCGCCGTAGCGCTTGCTGATCCCTTGTGCGGCTAACATTTCAGCTGATGCCGTACTTCTGGCAGGCGGCCTTGAAGTCGCCCGCGCACACGTCGGCCGCCTTGTAGAAGCCGTCCTTGATGATGGTGTCCTTCACCTTGTCCGCCGTGACGGGGATCGGGTCGAGCAGAAACGCTGAGACCTTGGCCGTGCCGTTGTCGACGGTCGTTGGCGCGCTCGGCTTCTCGCCCTTGGACAGGGCGACGGCGAGCTCGGCGGCCTTCTCGGCCTCGGCCCGGATGTCCAGATAAATGGTCATGTATTGCTCGCCGGACAGGATCCGTTGCACGGCAGCCAATTCCGCGTCCTGTCCCGTGATGGGCGGCAGCGTGGTGAAGCCGGCCCGTTTCATCGCCGCGATCGCGCCGCCCGCCATGCCGTCGTTGGCCGACAGCACGCCGACGATGTTGTCCCGGCCGAGCGCGGTGATGGCCTGCTCCATCTGCTCCTGCGCCTTGTCCGGGCTCCAGTCCGGTGTGTCGTATTCGCGCCCGAATTGGACCTTGCCGTCGAGCACCTTGTGCGCGCCCGACTTGTAGTCGGCCGAACTCGGGTCGGTGGGCGAACCGTTGATGCCCACGATCTGGCCCTTGCCCAGGGTCCCCTTGGCGGTCAAGGCGTCCAGCAGCGCCTGGCCCTGCATCTCGCCGACCCGCACGTTGTTGAACGACACGTAGTATTCGTAACCGATGCCGGAAATGAGCCGGTCGTAGGCGATGACCGGCACGTTCTTCTGCTTGGCCTGGTTGACCAGCGGGGCCACGGCCGCCGCGTCGACAGCGTCGAGCACTAGCACGTCGGCGCCCTGCGCCAGCGCCGCCTCGACCTGTGACTGCTGCTTGGGCGCGTCCTGGTCGGCGTTGAAGTAGCTCAGTTTGCATGTGGGGCACAACTGCTTGAGTTTGGCCTCGAACAGGGGTTTGTCGAAGGCCTCGTAACGGGTGGTCTTCGACTCGGGAAGTAAGAGGGCTATCGTCTTGCCCTCATTGCCGCCACCGTCGCCGCCGTCCGTGGAGGAACATCCGGCGGCGGCGACGACCGTGGCGATCAGCACAGGGACCAACCATGCTCGCTTCATGATAAGAAAACTATCTTACTATCGGCGTGCTGAACAGACCCACCGAACGGCCCCCGTCTACGATCGATCAATGCGCGGTCACAGCGGGTTGCTCAGGGTGATGAACGAGCGTTTGGTCCTCGACCATCTGCGCGACAACGGCCCATCGTCCAGAGTGGACCTCGCCCGGATCACCGGGCTGTCCAAGCCCACCGTCTCGGCCGCGATGAGCGGGCTCGTCGACGCGGGGCTCGTGCAGCACGCCGGTTCGGTGGCCGGGCGCCCCGGGCCGACGACCTCGCTGTACGACCTGAACCCCGACGCCGCCTACGTTTTGGGCGTCGACATCGGGCGCGAATGGATCCGGGTCGGCGTCGCGGACCTGCGCGGCAACTTCCGCGCTCGGCGCGACGGGCGCAATTCGGCTACGACCGCGAGCGAGCTCGTGCGGCGGGCGCGGGCACTGGCCCACCGGGCCGCGGCGGAGGCCGAGGTCTCGTGGGGATCGTTGACGTGCGCGGTGGTCGGCAGCCCCGGCGTGTTCGACGCGGCGTCGGGCGGCATGCTGTTCGCACCCAACCTGCCCGACTGGGGCAGGCCCGGATTGGTCGACCGGCTGCGCGACGCGCTGCGGGTGGAGCTGACCCTCGAAAACGACGTCAACCTCGCGGCCGTGGGCGAGCACGCGTTCGGCGCCGGGCGGGGACGGCACAACTTCGTGCTCATCTCGGTCGGCACGGGCGTGGGCATGGGCATCGTCATCGACGGGCGGCTCTACACGGGCTCGCGCGGTGCGGCGGGCGAGATCTCATACATGCCGGCGTCCGAAGTGGAGGATGCCACGCACGGCTCGATGGAGGCTGCCGTGGCGGCGGGCGCCGTGGCGCGCAGCGCGCGGATGGGCACGGCCAAGGAGGTGTTCGCGGCGGCCGTGGCCGGCGACGCTTCGGCCCTGCGGGCGGTGCGGGCGGAGGGGCACCGGCTCGGCGGGCTCATCGTCGCGGTGGCGTCCGTGCTCGACCCCGAGATGGTCGTGCTGGCGGGCGGCGTCGGGCGCAACCTGGAGCTGATGGGCGAGATCATCTCGCGGCGCATCGCCGACCTCGGGCCGCTGCGGCCCGAGGTCGTGACGAGTGCGCTGGGCGAGACCGGTGTCCTCTATGGAGCGATCGCGCGGGCGCTCGACCGCACCTGGGCGGTCATCTTCGCCAGCCGCTGAAGACGGCCGCGCATCCGGCGCTTTATCGCGTACCAGATGAGAAATCCGGCACCGAGAAGGGTCATGTTGATGGTGCCTTGCAGCCACTTGGGCAAAGGCCCGCGGTCGGGCGAGCCGGCCGGGCGGATCTGGATGTCCAGCAACAGGTTCGAGGCAAACTGCGGCCGCCCCATGCCAAACCCGTCGCCGGGCCCGGTGTCAAACCGGGAGACGAGCCGCTCCTGGCGGGTCGCGATGTTCACCTCCTGCAGAGGATTGTCCGGCCCCGGCATCATCAGCAGGACCCGGTAGTTGCCGGTCCAGCCGACCATGGAGCCCTCGGAGGCCAGAGAGATCGGGTCACCGCCGCCGCCCCTGGCATCGAAGAACACGACCGAAAACCTGTTGGGGAAACGGGAATTCGGGTCGTGACCCGTCGCGACGGTGACCGCGATGAGACTGCCGTCCGGGGACCACGCCGACTCGGTGGACAGGACGCCGGTCGTGGTCAACGTGCGCAGGATGTTGCCGTCCAGGTCGACGACCCGGACCCCGTCGCCCTCGCTCGGCGTCCACGCATTGTCGACGCCGCCCTGGATGGCAAGCTCGGTGCCGTCTGGCGAAAAGCTGGCCTTCGACACGTCGTGATGCTGCGTGAGCCGCTTCACGGTGCCGGCGTTGACGTCGAAGATCACCAGGTCGCCCGTGCCGGTCTGCACCTGGGCCGAGTCGGGCAGCTCGAGCGCCGCGATGCGCCGGCCGTCGCGCGACCACGCGAGCGGGCGGACCCCCTTGCCTTCGCCCGCCCCGAGAGTCTTGGCGACGCGGCCCGTGCTCAGGTCCAGCAGCGCGAGGTTGCCCAGCCCGTTGTGGCTACCGACGGCGAGCAGCCTGCCGTCGGGCGAGAGCAGCATGGGTGCCGGATCGCCCTGGTCCTGGCCGTCCTCGCGGTCGTCGGCGAGGTCGACGCGGCGGTACACATCGGAGTACGCGGACAGGACCAGGGCCTGCGGGAAGTCGAACAGCTCTACGCCGAAGCCGTGCAGGTAGACCGCGAGGGCCGGGCCGGGCGGTGACTGCGAGACGTTACCGGTGAAATGGGAATATCCGGCCCACCTGTCGGGCATGGTCACCGGGCGATCGCCCGCGAGGACCGGCGCGGTGCCGCCGCCCCACGGGGCAAAGGTCAGCAGCATCACCGCGGCGATCGCGAGGGCCGCCGCGACCGGGGCCAGGCGGGCGGCGGGCCGGCGGCGCTGGGCCGGTGGGGCAAAGGGCGGCGCGGGCGGCACAGGGAGAGTCGCGATGTGGGCGCGGACGCGCGCGGCGACTTGGGTGGCGGGATCAGTGTTCATCGAGATGCTCCCTCAGGACGGCCAATGCGCGGTGCAGCAGCGATTTGACGGTGCCGGGCCGGCAGCCCAACGCCTCGGCTATGTCCATTTCGGACATGTCCAGGTAGAACCGCAGGAACACGGCGGCTCGATAGCGCGGGCTCAGCCGTAGCAGCGCCTGCCGCACGGCGGTGTCCTGCGCGTCGGGCGGTGGATGATCGAGCTCCCGGCGCGCGCGGCCGGCGTGGCGGCGGGCCACGATCAGGCGGCGCAGCCAGGAGGTGGACCGGTTGGCGACCACCCGGTGCAGCCAGCGTTGCGGCTCCAGCACATCGGGCAGGCTGCGATACAGATCGGTGAACGCGTCCTGCACGATGTCCTCGGCCGCGGCCAGGCTGCCAGTGGTCAGGTACGCGAGCCGGATCATCGGGTCGTAGTGCGCGTCGTAGATCTCGGCGAACGACCCCGTCTGCCTCAC
>JBIOYB010000099.1:0-8737 GCA_044869915.1 Allorhizocola sp. | reverse complement strand
CGTTCCTGCTGGGTGATCGCCTGGCTGATCCGGGCCTGCGAAACGTATAACCGTTCGGCTGTGCGCCCGAAGTGAAGCTCATCGGCCAGGGTCAGAAAGATCTCGACGTCCCGTATCTCCATGAGCGCCTCCCATCTGCAGCCCAGCCAGCCTATCGGCCGACAGCATACGAAAACGAGGGTGAACTGTTGCCGCAGTGGGCGGACCCGGCTGCGAAGGCCGAGGTCGGTGCGTTGTGATAACTCACGCGTTATCCCACGCTGGCGAAGTCGTCGTTGATCGGGCAATGGTCTCTCGGAACAGTGGGCACCATGCTCCTGGACACGACTGCGATGTACGCCATGCACGACGCTTTGCGCCGCGAGGTGCATCACCTCGCTCGTGTCACCGTCCAGATCGATGCCGATCCGAGGCGGATTCTGCGTACGGCGATCGGCTGGCGGCTGTTCAAGCAAGCCGTCCGCGGCCATCACGCCGCAGAGGACAAGGTGCTGTGGCCGGCGCTGCGGCGGCGGATGGCCGATCAGCCGGGCGAACTGGTGGTGCTGGAGGTGATGGAGGCCGAGCACGCTGCCGTCGACCAGCTCATCGCAACGATCGACGAGATGGTGACCAGTCCAGAGGCCTGCCCGGCCAATCTTGGCGACCTGGTCGACTCGCTCGTCACGGGGCTCAAGGGACATCTGGTACATGAGGAGCAAGCGGTGCTGCCGCTGATCCAGCAGGCGATCACCACCTGTGAGTGGGCGGATTTCGAACGGATCCAAAGCGAGCTGACCGGGACTCCGCTGTCAGTTCGTAACCGCTGGAATCCCGTGTGAACCGGCTGTTCGCCCGGACTCCAGCACCGTCAGGCCGGCGAGCCGGCACCGTGTCAGAGGCGGCGACTGAGCCAAGACAGACCCGTGTCAGAGCAGCGGCCGACCGTAGTCGCAACAACGAACAACAACCCATCAACACTGGAGGAACCACGATGTCCATCACTCTGTCCGACCAGGACAAGCTCACCCTGCGGACCGCCGCGTACGGCGCGGTGTCGCTGTTGGCCGCAGCCGGCGCTGCCGGTGGCTCGCCACACAGGATCGCCACCGACGGCTCAATCGCGCTGGCGTCGGCGACGGGTCCGGTCGGCCATGTGCTCGCAGACAAGAAGGCAGGCGTGCACCTCAACGGCAAGTCCGTCGCCGAACTCGCCGACACGGTGCTGCCCGCACTGACCGAGGCGATGAGGCTGCTGAAGGCGCAGGCCTCGGCGGAGGCCGACAACTTCCGCGGCATCGTCCTGTTGGCGATCGACTCCGCCGTGGGGGGCGGCATGAACCAGCCCAGCCCCACCATGACCGACATGACCCGCAAGATCACCGCAGCCCTCGACGTTGCGTGACGGGATGTCAACCTGCGCTGCCACAGCTGCCCTGGCCCGCGACGCCGGTCTGTCCGACGGGCAGATCGTCGAGGTCATCGCCCATATCGCGGTCAAACGTGTTCACCAACTACCTCACCACGGCGGCCCGTGTCGACATCGACTGGCCCCTCGTACGCCACACCGACGGAAACATCCCACCGAGGAGACTCACATGACCCGCATTGTCCCCGTATCTCAGGTCTCAGCGGAAACCGCCGCCGCCTGGCACGAGATCGTGGCCGCCTCGCTCGCCTACGACCTGCCCGACGAGCCCCGGCCCACGGTCAAACAGATCGAGGCCCAGCTCACCGCGAGTGGGCTGGACAGCCGCCGGCTGCACTGGCTGGCCACCGAGCCGGATGGCGCGGTGTCCGGAGTGGCTGGACTACGACTGTTCACCTCGCCCGGCCAAGACCATCTCGCGGAAGTGGAACTGCATGTCAACCCCAGCCGGCGGCGTTGCGGGATCGCCTCGCAACTACTGCATGCGGCAGTGTCGGCGGCGAAGCTGGACCGGCGTCGCAGCCGACGGCGGGCCGGGTGACGCATTCTGCACCGCACGCGGCATGCGGCGGGTGCTGACACTGGACCACCTGCTGCTCGACGTCGCCCAAGCCGACGACCCCGCGGCCGACACCGAGCACCCCGGCTACGAACTGGCCAGCTGGACCGGCACGGTGCCCGACGAGCTGGCCGAAGCCTTCGCCGCAGCCAAGAACGCGATGAACGACATGCCCACCGGGGATATGGACTATGGCAGCCAGTCGTGGACCGCCGACCGGGTCCGAGCCATGGCCAAAGTCTTGGCCGACCGCGGTGATGTGCTGCTAACCATTGCTGCGCTCGGCAAGGGTGAGATGGCCGGTTACACCGAGATCGTCATCCGGTCTGGGGCGACCCGCCTGGCGCTGCAATACGACACGGCCGTGGTGCCCGCGCACCGCGGCCACCAGCTCGGGCTGTGGGTCAAGGCCGCCATGGTCCGCAGGCTCCGTGCCGAACACCCCAGCATCGCCGAGATCGAGACCGACAACGCCCTGGACAACACCCACATGCTCGCCGTCAACCGGCGGCTGGGCTTCCGCACCCACCGCCGTACCCGCGAATACCAGCTCGACCTGCTCACCACCTGACCACGTCCGGACCGCCGCGTGCGGCGCGGTTCGTTGCACGGCTGTGAAACTCAGCCTTAGGCCGATCAATCCCCGAAATGATTAGGAATCGCCATGTCCATCACCTCCTTCGATCAGGACAAGCTCGCTCTGCGGCCCGCTGCGGTTGGCGCGCCGTGTCGCTGCTGGGAGCGCGGGTTCCACCGGTGACCCGCCGCAGCAGATCGCCGCCGACTGTGCGGAGGCGGCCGATCGTCGTTGCCGCCAAGCATTCCAGCCATCACCCGTCTACCCTGGAGGAAAGTAATGTCTGATTATCCCGTCGCCGGCAACGTGCTGGATGCCGATGACCACACCGCCACAAGGAATGTGGCTCAGCCAAACCGGTTCGTCCAAATGCTGCTCGCTGATCGTCACCCGCTTGCCCTGTCGATCGCGTTGCATCTGGTACCCGGAGCGTTGATCGTCGCTGCCTACTTCCTGATTGGTGAGCCGATCGTCAAAGCAATTGGCTACCCCGTCTTCCTGGCCTGGGCGATCGCCCTAGCCGTGATTCTGGCCCCGGTCCAGTTCGGACTGTTGTGGCTGGGCCGCAAACGCACCGGCAGGTACACGCTGCGTGGAGTGTTGTCCTACCGGGACAAACCGATCTCACGCGGGAAAATCATCGCCCTCATCGCGGGCCTGATCGTGTGGATGACGGTGGTGTCACTGTCCCTCATTCCCCTGGACAACCTTGTGTTCGACAAGTTCTTCACCTGGATCCCGTTCGAAGGCGCAGGCAGCAGCGCTACCACCTACCTTGACGGATACACACAGTCACAACTCGTCATCACCATGCTGATCTGCCTGCCTCTAACCGGGTTCACCCTTCCACTCATCGAGGAGTACTACTTCCGCGGCTTCCTGCTGCCCCGCATCTCCCACCTGAACTGGGGAGCGCCCGTTCTCAACACGGTCCTTTTCTCCGTCTACCACTTCTGGGCACCCTGGGCTGTCCTGTCGAAGATAATCTTCATGTTCCCCGCCGTCTGGCTCGTCTGGCGCAAACAAGACATCCGCGTCTCCATCGGCATGCACCCCGGCACAGCCCTGCTCATGGCCATTATCGGTACCATCGCCATGATTTTCGGCTACATGCCCTAATACCGGCTCCCTGTGGGGGCGCCGAACATCCTGCGGGGCTTGACCGGGAAAGAGGAACCGAGGATCGTGATCAATTCATCTGTTGCCGTTGCTGCCGCCTTCGTTGCTGATGGGCCTGCCGATGGCGTCGGCCTCAGCATGTTCTGCCAGTTCGCTAGCTCTTGGGCGCTGTCCGGCGTGGACAGTGCAATTCGGGTACGCGCTGGGCGGCTCGCAACGACTGATGTCTGGATCCTGCCTGGCGTCGAACATGGCGTCAGTGTGCGGTTTCCGATCCTGCGGCCGGTGCTGGTGTTCGGCGCTCCACCTGGATTGGCCCAAGGGTGGCGCCGGGCGCATACCTTCTTCGCCGCACCCGCTGCAGGTCAGATAGTGCTCGACGGTGGCGATCTGCGCTGGACCTTCTTCGACGTTGAAGCCGCCGCATTCCGCTGGCACAACCATATTCAAGAGCCAGGCGGCAGCTGGCCGCTGCAGCAAGCCTCCAGGCTGGAGGCAAACCAGCAGCTGTTAGTGGCGACTTCTATAAATTGAGGTAATTCGAATGCTCGACGTAATCATTGTTGGTGCCGGGCCGACCGGTCTCATGCTGGCCGCTGAACTGCGCCTGGCCGGTGTGCGACCGCTCGTGCTGGAGCGGCAACCGCAGCGCCGTGACACCCCGAAGGCCGGTGGTCTGGGCGGGCAGATCCTGGAGCTTCTGCGCTATCGGGGCTTGCTTGAACGCTTCGAGGAGGCCTGCACTGGCCCCGCTCCGGCCGCCCGGTTCCCGTTCGGCGGAGTGCACCTGGACTTCACCCAGCTGACCGATCCGCCGCTACACGCCCTGCCGCTGCCGCAACAGCAACTCGAGCAGCTGCTCGACGAGCGCGCCGGCGAACTCGGTGCCGACCTGCACCGCGGACATGAGGTAACCGGGGTCAGCCAGGACGAGAACGCGGTTACCGTGGACGTGCGTGGCCCAGACGGGCCCTACCAGGTGACCGCCCGCTACCTCGTGGCATGCGACGGCGCCCGCAGCCGGGTCCGGGACTGGGCCGGCATCGGCTTTCCCGGCACCGTCTACCCGGAGGTCAACCGGCTGGCCCAGGTCACCCTGCCCGATGCGGTGACCGTGCTCGACAACGGTGATCTCGACGTCCCCGGCTTCGGCACGATCCGCGCCGGCTTCACCCGCACCGGCCAGGGCCTGCTTGGAGTCGGCTCCTCGCCCACCTCCCGGGTCGTCTCGCTTTACACCGTCGAGGACGAGACCGTCGAATACGACGACGACGTCCCGATGACCGTGACCGAACTGCAAGACAGCCTCCGCCGGGTGCTCTGCGTGGATCTGCCCGTGGCCGAGGCGATGCGGCTGTCGCGGTTCACCTTCAAGGCCCGCCAAGCCGAACGCTATCGTGACGGGCGGATCCTGCTCGCCGGTGATGCAGCGCACCTGTTCCCTGCCACCGGTGTGGCGCTCAACGCCGGCATGCTGGACGCGGTCAACCTGGCCTGGAAGCTGGCCGCCGACCTGCACGGCTGGGCGCCGGCCGGCCTGCTGGATACCTACCACAGCGAACGCCATCCGGCCGGCGCCCGCACCATGCTGCACACCCGAGCCCAGGTGGCCCTGCGACGCGGACACGATGCGGCCGCCGAGGCGCTCCGGGAAGTCTTCCAGGAACTGCTCACCGACGAGCAGCCGTTGCGCCGCATGGGAGCCCTCGTCGCCGGCACCGACATCCGCTACCCGATGCCCGGTTCCCACCACACGTTGGCCGGCACCTTCGCACCCGACCTCACCCTGCACACCGACCAGGGCCTCACCAGCGTCGCCGAGCTCATGCACGGCGCACGGCCCATGCTCCTCGACCTCGCCGGCCGCCCAGACCTGCGTGAGACGGCCCGAGACTGGCAGGACCGCGTCGACATCCATCCCGCCAAGACCGAACAGCGACCAGCCGACGCCCTCCTGATCCGCCCCGACGGCCACATCACCTGGGCCGCAACCATCGACGAACCCGCCGACACCGCCACCCTCGCGCTGCGAGACGCGCTCTCCGGCTCGTTCGGCACACCCCTGACACCGGCAGGTCCAGCCATCGACCGGCCGTCCTGACCGGCCCACCGGACACCAGCGGCCCGACCGAAGGCCGGGACGACGCCGTAACCTGCCGTGACCGCGATACCATCTGGTCGTGCGTGTCGTTCACCGCCGCCGACATCACCGCCGACCGTGCGCTGTCGTGTCAGCGGCTGCGTCAGGACGGCAACAGCCGGGAATCAGAGCGGCCAGACCCTGACCGCCGCTCTGACGTATGTGGACGATGCCGCCATGTCCCTGGCAGCGGCGTTCCAGACGGCGCTGCAGAGACTCGTCAACGAGGTTCGGCGGAGCTCAGCCGACACGTCCGTACGCACCGAGCCGACGACCTCTAGGACCGATCACAACAATTCCACCACCGCTTATCAGGAGGTACTCCCATGACATCCGACTCACAGCTTCCGGCTGATCAGGGGTTGATCGACGCGCTGCACGTGACGGGGCCATCCGGCGAGCACGCAGATAAGCTCATGCTATTCGGGCAGTTCGTAGGCTCCTGGGACATCGACTGGTCGGGGACAGGCCGCGACGGCAAGCCCGCCCAGGCCACGGGCGAGCTTCACTTCGGCTGGGTCCTCGGTGGCCGGGCAGTCCAAGACACCTGGATCATGCCGGGCCGGCACGAGTCCGCGGCACCGGGCCTGCGGCCGTTCCACGGCATGACGGTGCGTTTCTACGATCCTGATCTGGGTGCGTGGCGCTCCACGTGGATCGAACCGGTCAACGCCCGCGTCCGCCGCTTCATCGGGCGGCCCGTTGACGGGGCCATCGTCCTGCTCAGCGACGAGGAGGATCCCTGGCTGCGGTGGCGGTTCACCGACATCACGCCCTCGTCGGCACGCTGGCTCGGCGAGACCTCCCACGACAACGGCACGACCTGGGTCATCGACGAACAGATGATCCTGACCCGCCGCCCACAATGACTGTCACCGCACGCAGCAGCGCGGACGGCAAGATCGTCTGCCGCACTCCGCTGATTGGGTGCGTCACCGCCGCCGCAAATACCGGCACCAGAAGCGGGGGTGGAAGTGCCGAGGCGAACTCAGTGGGTGGCGGACGATCGATTCTTGGTTCGCCAGGGTTACCTTTGGAACTTCGGCCAAGATGTCCGATTCTTACCAAATGAACCCGAGGGGAGGCGTGATGAACCAAGAACCGATCGCGTGGCCCTGACCTGCTACAGCATGAGTTGATCTTTATTGGGTTCGGCGACCTGGCGTGATCGAGCATCGTGAGCGTCTCGCTCTCTCTCCACACCCGCCGCCGGACAGGATTCTCAGACGCGGGTGATCGCGGCCATCATCGTCCTGTCGTGCCGAGATCAGTGCATCCGATCTTGACCGTCGGCATTGCGCCTCAAGCCGCCGCCGTAGCAGCCCTTCGGGTTTTTCGATGCGGTAGCCGTAGCCGTCGAGCAGTCGCCAGGGCACCGGGTTCAGATGTCGTGAAGGAACAGGGTCATACCGCTCAGGCGGTCGCCGGCCAGCGTGAGCACTATCAGCCCGCCGGGTCGCTCGTACGCGTCTCCGACGAATTGCGAGGCGAACGCCGGCTGTCCGTTCATGCGGGTGGGGCGCAGCCGGATTCTTAGCCTTTGGCTGACGCGCCAGGCGGCGCTGGTCCGCAGGAACGCGATGATGGCCGACACGCCGTGGTATTCGTGCGGGGCGGGCGGCATGGCCAGCCAGGCATCGTCGGTGAGCAGGCTGACCAGGGTGTCGAAATCGTCACCGGCGAAGGCTTCGGCGAAGCGGTTGACCATCTGGCGTTCCTGCGCAGATCCGGGTGCTGGTGGCGCCCCGGGGGCAGGGTCGCGTTGCCGTTCGATCGCGCCGCGTGCCCGCTGCAGCAGGCCCTTGATGGCGGTTGGTGTGGTGTCCAGCATCGAGGCGACCTCACCGAGCGGGTACCCGAGCACGTCGCAGAGCACCAGCACGGCAGCCTGCCGGGGCGTGAGTCGCTGCAGCGCCGCGATGAACGCCAACTCGATCGCCTCCCGGGTGGTGTAGCGGGCCTCGGGGCCGCGATCGGTGTCGGGCACGTGCTCCAGCAGCGCGTCCGGGTACGGTTGCAGCCAGGTCACGTGACCGCGGCGGCTGGGCTCCGGCGGCTGGAACGGCGGCTGTGGCTCGGGTGGTATCCGTCGGCCACGGTCGCGCAGCGCGTTGAGGCAGCGGTTGGTGGCGATCCGGTAGAGCCAGGACCGCAGCGACGCGCGGCCCTCGAATCCGTCCAGGCCGAGCCAGGCCGCCAGCAGCGCCTCCTGCAGCACGTCCTCGGCGTCGGTCAGCGAGCCCAGCAGGCGGTAGCAGTGCACCAGCAACTCGCGGCGGTGCTGCGCTACCAGTTCCTCGAACGTGACCTGGGTCATAGCCGTTCCGTTTCTCGGGTTGTCGGTGTCGTAACTGGCAACATCGGAAGGAGAGATCATGACCAGCCCAGCATTGCAGATCGCTTTGGCCCACCACCGCGCGTGGACCGGCAAGGACCTTGAGGCGGCGATGGCCTACATCGCGGACGACGTTGTGCTAGACGCCCCAGCCGGGCGGCTCACCGGCGTCCAGGCCTACCGCCAATTCCTCGAGCCGTTCGCCGAGCAGTTCCTGATCCGCGCGGAGATGATCGCCGCGTTCGGGGACGACAGTACGGCTCTGCTCATGTACGACACCGAAACGGTCCCGGCCAAGAGCGCACCGGCGGCCGAGTGCGTCACGGTCCGGGACGGAAAGATCGTCTATAACCGGTTCATCTTCGACCGCCTGCCGTTCGAAGAGTTTCAACGCCGGCAGGGGCGGTGATGGCGTTCGATGAGGAACTCGCCGATCGGGTACGGGATGTTCTCACTGACCAGGCGGGCGTGATCGAGAAGCGGATGTTCGGCGGGCTCGCCTGGCTGGTGCACGGCCACATGGCCGTCGTGGCGCTGAACGGGGGAGGCCTGATGGTGCGGGTCGCCCGAGCCGACCACGAGGCGATGCTCGCCGAACC
>JBIOYB010000098.1:0-3117 GCA_044869915.1 Allorhizocola sp. | reverse complement strand
CCACGGAGATGGCATCGGCCTGAGTTCATCCAGAGGATCTATGCCGATTCGGCAACACGCTCAGTAATGCGTCCGCTATTTTCGGTGATAGCCGGGATGGTCCACGGGGGACATCCCGCAGTCATTGGAGGATCGCATGTCCACCACAGCCTTCGCACAACCGACGCAGCAGTATGGCCAGCAGTACGGCCAGCAGTACGGCCAGCAAGGCCCACCGCAGGTCGCTCCCTACGGCAGTTGGGGTGGCTTCGCGTCACAGCAGCAGCCATACCTGTCCTTTCCACAGCAGCAGCAGTTTCCGGGCCAGCAGGGGTTCGGCCAGCAGGGGCAGCTGAGCCCGCAGGCCGCGGCTGCGCTGGCTCCGGTCGTTGTCCCGATCGCCATGGAGGCGGCGAAGGCCGCTGCCCCACTGATCGAGAGAGCGGCGAAGCAGGCGTTTGAGGAGGTTCTGAGCTGGTTCTCGGCGGGTCCGCAGCAGGCCGGGGGCATCCCGGGGCTCCGCCAGCAGGGCTACGGCCAGCAAGGGTTCGGCCAGCAAGGGTTCGGCCAGCAAGGCTACGGGCAGCAGGGCTACGGACAGCAGGGCGTCCCCTCGTACTCGGGCATGATCTCGTAAGGAGCTACGTGTGACTCAAGTTCACGGGGACACGGTGCGATACCCGCCACCGGTCGGAAGTCCGGCCAATCCAGCGTCCTGGATTCCCATTCCAGCGCCGGCGGGCCTGCCAGGAGGACCGGCCTCAGCAGGGCGTGCCGAGGCGATCCGCCAACATGCGGCCGCCGTACTCCAGGCGAGCCACCGTTGGCTGGAAGGGTTGGTACCGGCCACGCCGAGCGCATCGGTGTTGGCGCCGCCACTCGTGACGGCTGTCCAGCTCTACGAATCCGGTCAGTACGATGCTTGCCTGGCCCAGATCGCCGGAGTCTGGCAGATCGCTCGCGAGCATGGGTTCGTCGTACCCAGTCTGGCGCGATAGGCGTGGCGAGTTCCTCGACGCCGGTCGGGTCCGCGTCCAGCGGGTCCGACCGGAGGCGCTACATCGTGGGGTCGAAGAACCCCAGTCTGCTTGAGACCGTTTCCGCCCGGTTACCGGCGATCGCCGATGTCAGTGTTGTGCAAACCCTGCGCGGAGCCGCGGGGATCAGCGCGATCGTCGTCGACGCCGGCCAGGCCGGGATACAACAACTGCGGCAGGAGTTCGGCTCGGCCGGGTTGATCATCGAGCCCGATCTTCAATGGGACCAGTATTTGGGAGTTGACTCGTCATGACCGATGGCAGTGACAATGCCTCGCCCCTCACCTCACGGCGGGAGCGCTACCTGGTCGCACCGATACCGGCGCAGTTGTTGCCGGCCGGGGTGGAACCAGGTAGCGGTCCGCTGGATCCGGCGGCCGTCTTGGCCGAGTTCGACCGGAACCCCGCGTGCGAAGTCCGCAGGGTGATCTCCCCGAAGGCCGGACCGCTTGGGACGCTGGCCGCTTCGCCCGGAGGTGTCGTATACCCGCAGGTACTCGCGGTTGAGATGGATGCCGAATACGCGTCGCTCTACAACAGCAACCCGATGCTGCACATCGAGCCGGACCTACCGGTGCGGTACGCAGAACCCAATCCGTTCGCGGACTTGACGTTCGTCGACCCCGGTGCCGCGCCGTCGCGAGACCAGGCCGACCTGGAATTCGTGGTGACGGACACCAACGGAAATCCCCTTGGCGATGCCGAGGTCTACGTCATGAGCTCCGTGCTTCCGGCGCGCGGGGTGAGCGGTGCCGACGGGCGAGTCCAAATTCGTGTCCAGTCCGGCTCGCTTGCCAGCGCGTACGGCCTTTACGTCAAGCCGGCCGTCAATCACTGGAGCGTGTGGCAACGGAATCCGAACCTGGTGCCGGGCGTTCCCATCGTCGTCCGATGTAGACCGTTGACCGACACCCTGCCGGGCTTCCCAGCGCGCCAGGCGGCGGGATGGGCTAGGACGGCCATGCGATTCGACGCTCTGCCACCGACGTTCCGGGGTCACGGTGTCAAGATCGCAATCATCGACTCGGGCACCGCCGCTGATCATCCCGACCTTGTCGGCAGGCTCGCCGGCGGGCGCGACATTCCAGGCCAGAACGACGAGGGATGGCGCACGGACACCGTCGGCCACGGCACACACACCGCCGGCATCGTGGGGGGCAGCGACAATGGCGCTGGAATCGTGGGAGTTGTGCCGGAGGCAGAGATTCACTCCTACAAAATCTTCCCGGGCGGGCGGTTCAGTGACCTGATCGAAGCCCTCGACTACTGCATCGCAAACCAAATCGATGTGGCCAACCTGAGCCTGGGCAGTCCGGAGCCGAGTCAGCTCGTGCAACTCAAGATCGAGGAGGCCAGGCAAGCCGGCGTCGCATGCGTGGTCGCGGCCGGCAACTCGGCGGGTCCTGTGGCTTTTCCGGCGTCGATGAGCACCGTGCTCGCCGTTGCCGCGATAGGCAAGACCGGAGAGAGCCCACCCGACAGCTATCACCCCACCCAGATTCACGCCACGATCACGCCAGAAGGCTACTTCTCGGCTAAGTTCACCTGCTTCGGCCCGGAGATCGACGTATGCGCGCCGGGCGTGGCGATCGTGTCCTCGGTGCCAGGCGGATACGCGGCAAACGACGGTACGTCCTTCGCGGCGCCGTATGTGACCGCACTCGCGGCCTTGCTGCTTGCTCATCACCCGGACTTCATGGCGGGGTTCGCACAGCGAAACGCCGCCCGGGTCGACCGACTATTGCAGATCATTCGCGACAGCTGCCGCCAAGTCGCGATCGGCGGCCCGCAGCGCAGCGGTAGGGGAATACCCGACGCCGCGCTAGCTTTCGGCACCGTGTCGCCTGGCGTGGCGCTGGGTGGGCCTCTGTCGTTCCCCTCCATGTCGGCGGATTACATCTTGAGCACGCTTCTGCGTGCTGGTGGGCACGGGATCTTCCAACCGCGAGGGTTCCAAACCGCCACCGGCCTCCCGCCGACAGGGCCCGCAGTACCCTTTTCCGCTGGGCCACTGTGGTCAACCTTCGCTTTCGCTGGACCCGTGACGAATGGCGATCCTCTCGGGCCACTGCGAACAGCGATGCGCTCCGCTGGTCTGCTG
>JBIOYB010000097.1:0-4898 GCA_044869915.1 Allorhizocola sp. | reverse complement strand
TCGGCGCGCCGGCCGAGCCGCTGCAGGGTGCGGCCGAGCATGAGGTGGGCGTAGGCCTCGGTCGGGTGGCGCTCGACGATCCAGCGCAGCTCACGCTCGGCGCGCAGCAGCTGGGCCGAGTGATAGTAGGCGCGGGCCAGCAGCTCGCGCGGCGCCAGCTCGGTGGGCGCGTCGGCGACCACGCCCTCGAGGAGCCGCACCGCGACCGGATAGTCCTTGGCGTTGAAGAACAATTGGGCGCGCTCGTAGCGGCGCAGGATGGTCTCCTTCATCAGCACTGTGGTGTCCGGCGGCAGGGTCTCGACCACCTCCCAGCCGCACTTTTCGTAGAAGCCGACGGCCCGCCCGCCGGTAGCCACCCAGAGCGTCGTGTCGACGTGACCCTCCACTGCGGACAGCAGGAGCCGGCCGATGCCCTCGCCGCGCCGCTCCGGCGCCACGATCATGCCGAGGATCCACGGTGAACGGTCGCGCCGCTCCTCGGGGTCGAACTCGCCCAGCCCGACCGCGCCGACCGCGCCACCGGTCGAGTCGTCGATCGCGACCCACGTGAGCGGCAGGCCGTCGCGGCCGGACTCGCGCGCGGTGGTGTCGATCCACCACTGCGGGTCGGCCGGCTCGGGTGGATGACCCCACTCTCGCCAGCGCAGTAGGCCTACCGTCGGTACCAAATCAAGATGATCTGAAAGGTCTTCAATCGAGATCACCCGACCTAGCCTACGCGGGTTGCGGCGTGAAGGAGGCGCAGGCCGTCGGCGATGCGATCCTCGGGGATCGCGCCGTAGCCGATGACGACCCCCGGCTCGGGCCGGTCGGCGCAGAAGATCTCGAGCGTGCGCACCCCGACCCGCCGCTCGTCCCATCGCACTGTCGCGTGTGGACGCCCGGGCCGCTCGACCGGCCCGGGGCGCGTGCCGGCCGCGTCGACGGCAAGCGCCGGTGGCCAGCCGCCGCCGCCGGCCGGGCGCGCGGTCACGTGCAAGCCGGCCACGGACGGCACCACCTCCAGCGCGCCAGCGAAGTCGCGGCCGATGATGTCGAGGATCAGTGCGCGGCGGCGCCCATATCCCCGCATGGTCTTTCTGACATGTCTGGCCAGAAAGCCATCCTCGATGAATCGGGCGAGAGTCATCTGGGTCATGACATCGCCGTGCCAGTCGGTCAATTGTTTCACTGCCCGCAGTGCGGCCCGCAAACTCTCGGGCGCCACAAGGAATCCGAGCCGCAGCGAGGGCAGCAGGGTCTTGGAGAACGATCCCACGTAGATGACTCGGCCGTCGCGGTCGAGGCTCTGCAGCGGCGCGAGCGGGCGGTCGGCGAAACGATACTCGCTGTCGTAGTCGTCCTCGATGATGGCGGCGCCATGCCGCGAAGCCCAATCCAGCAGGGCGGTGCGGCGCCCCAACGACATCGGCATGCCAAGCGGGAACTGGTGCGACGGCGTCGTGTAGACCAGCCGTGCGCCGCGCGGGATCGCCTGCACCACAATGCCTTCGGCGTCGACGGGGACGGAGGCCACGCGGGCGCCGAGGGAGGCGAACAGAGCACGTGCCGGGGGATAGCCCGGCTCCTCGACGGCCACGACCGTGCCGGGATCGATCAGCACGCGCCCGATCAGGTCGAGTGCCTGCTGCGCGCCGTGCGTCACGAGCACGTCCTCGGCGGAGGCGCGCACCGAACGGGACTGTCCAATGTAGCGGGCGATTGCCTCGCGCAGCGTGTCGAGGCCCGCGGGTGGGACGTAGCCCCCGCCACCGACCGATTGGCCCAGTAAGCGTCGCCACGTCTGTACGGGGAAGTAGGCGGGGTCGGGGATGCCAACGCGGAAGTCGAACTCCGGCGCGTCCACCCGGGTCGGCGGCACAGAAACCGATTGCCACAGCGCGCGCGGCCGCACGCTGCCGGCGGGAGCGCGGCGGGACCGGGCCTTTTTGAACGTGCCCACAAACGTGCCCGACCCGACCCGCCCGGTCAGGTATCCCTCCGCGGTCAGCCGGTCGTAGGCCGCGGCGACCGTGTTGCGCGACACAGCCAGCCGCTCGGCGAGCTCCCGCGTCGGCGGCAGGCGCTCCCCGCCGCGCAGCGTGCCATCGCGGATGGCGGCCAGTATCTGCTGGTAGATCTGTGTCGTGAGATCTCCCCGGGAGATCAGATCGATGTGCAGCTCGGTCATGATTGGCCCAATCGGATCTGCCATGATTGGCACTTCTATGGTGCCAATGTTAGCCCTAGGGTGGACCCCATGACAGAACGCATCGCCATAAAAGAGCTGGCCGCCAAGCAATACCAGGCTATGATCCACTTCGATCACGCGGTGTCCGACCACTCCCTGCCCCCACCGCTGATCGAGCTCGTCAAGCTGCGGGCCAGCCAGCTCAACGGGTGTGTTTTCTGCGTGGACATGCACACCAAGGACGCCAAGGCTGCCGGTGAGACCGATTCCCGCCTGCACGGGCTGGTCGTGTGGCGCGAGGCGCCCTACTACACCGACGCCGAGCGGGCCGCGTTCGCCCTCACCGAGGCGATCACGCTCCTGCACGATGGGCAAATGCCCGACGACGTGTGGCAGCAAGCGAGCAAGCACTACACCGACGTGCAGCTCGCCGAGCTCGTCATGGTCAACGCCGCGATCAACTCGTGGAACCGGATCTGCGTGAGCACCCGGATGCAGCCGGGCGCATGAAGCCCCAATTCCGGCAGCGGGAGGGACTGGATCCGCACAGCCCGGATGCGGCCGGGCGCATGAAGACTCGGCTGGGCCTGGCACAGCTGGCCAACTCCATCGGTGACGGGGCCTACCTGGTCTGCTCGGCGCTCTACTTCACCCGCATCGTCGGGCTCTCGCCCACCCAGGTCGGCCTCGCGCTGACCCTCGGGTGGGCCGCCGGATTCGTGGCCGGTGTGCCGCTCGGCCACCTCGCCGACCGGCGCGGCGCGCGGGGCGTGGCGGTCATCCTCGCCCTCGTCACGGCGGCCGCCCTGACGGCGTTTCTGTTCGTCGGCACGTTCGGGACGTTCCTCGCGGTCGCGATCGTCTACGCGGTCGCGCAGACCGGCCTCGCCACCGCGCGCCAGGCAATACTGGCTGGTGTGATCGAGCCTCCAAACAGGACGGCCGTGCGGGCCTATCTGCAGGCGATCGCCAACGCGGGGCTCGCGGTGGGCGCCGGGATGGGTGGCGCGGCACTGTATTTCGACACGCGGGCCGCATACCTGACCGTCTTCGTGCTTGACGCGCTTGGGTTTGTGGCGGCGGCCGTGATCCTGCGCGGGCTGCCGCCCGTGCGCGCGTCGGTCACCCTCGCCAAACTGGATGTGTTGCGGGACAGGCCTTACGCCCTCGTGACCGCGATCAACACGGTCATGCTGCTGTACATGCCTCTGCTGAGCCTCGTCATTCCACTGTGGATAGTGCAGCGCACCGAGGCGCCGCGCTGGATGGTGTCCGCGCTGCTGATCCTGAACACGTTGAGCGTCATGCTCTTCCAGGTCCGGATCGCCCGACGGGTTTCGGGCCTCGCGTCGGCATCCCGTCTGGTGCGCCACTCGGGGCTGCTGATGCTGGCCTCCTGCGCGGTGTTCGCGGTTTCCTCGATCGGCACATCCGCCCTCGCCGCCGCCGCGGTGCTTGTCGTGGCCGCGGCGCTGCAGGTCGTGGGCGAGATGATGCTCGCCTCGGGCGCTTGGGAGATCAGCTTCGAGCTCGCGCCCGCCGACAAACAGGGTCAATACCAGGGATTTTTCGGTACCGGCACGGCCGTCGCCCGGATGGCCGGACCACTGTTGTTGACGGCCTTGGTGATCGGCCTTGGCACGCCCGGCTGGCTCATCCTGGGCGCGCTGTTCGCCCTCGCCGGAGCCGCCATGCTCCCGGCCGTCCGCTGGGCGCAACGCACCCGTGTGCCCGCCGCGGCCGGGGCCTAACCGTGGCAAAAGGTTGGGCTCCTGGCCGTGGATGGCGGGGGGAATACCGGCGGCCAGGAGCCCTGCTTGCGGGGGACGGGTTCGCTGAAGGGATCAGCTGCTGGACTGCGAAGGCGACGGCTGCGGCGAATTTGGCTGCCGGTCACCGCGCCAGCCGCCACCCGGCTTGCCGCCGCCGTGGCCGAAGCCACCGAGCACGCCCGCCTCATAGGCCTTGACGACCGCGTCGGCCTCGGCCTGGGTGAGCTTGCCCTCGCTTACCGCCTTGGCCAGCCGCTCCTTGAGGGCCGCTGTGCGGTCGGTCTGGGTGGGTTTTTGGCCGCGGTCGGGAGCGTTTTGCTTCTGCTCCTCGCGCACCTTCTCCAGCGCGTCGGCCACCTTGGCTTCATCCACGCCCAGCTCCTTGGCCAGTGCCGAGGCGAGCTGCTGTTGGCGATCGGGCTTGTTGTTATCAGTTGCATATGCGGTTACGGGCACGGCTATCCCCAGCGCGAGCACGCCAGATGCGCCGAGCAACGCAAGTGTTCGCTTCTTCATCTGCCGAGGGTTCACAATCCAGCTCAAAGAATGCTATGCCGCGCCTGGCAATTAGCTGGTAGGCATTTGCTTGCTTAGATGCTCGGTGAGCACAAGCATAGACCACCGCCCAGAGACCCGTGCGCGGCGCCGGGGCATTCGCGCGGCAGCGGGGCATTTGCGCGGCGGCGGGGCGTTCGTGTGGCGGCGGGGCGTTCGCGACGGCGGGGCGTTCGCGCGACGGCGGGGCGTTCGTGTGGCGGCGGGGCACTCGCGCGACGGCAGGCCCATGCGGCGGGGGTCAATGGGGAGCCGGCGTCGGTGAACTTCGCCGGCCGGTGTGCGCGAAGCGTCCGCTCGACCTCTGCCCATCGCTGGCGCGGCATGCTCGCGTGCAACAGGGTGTGGTCGCCCACGGCACCCTTGTTTTTGGTCAGCAGCGCCCATTCCGCACCGAT
>JBIOYB010000096.1:0-3994 GCA_044869915.1 Allorhizocola sp. | reverse complement strand
CCACGGAGCCGCCCTTGGCGATCCGCTCCACCGTCTCGATGAGCTCATCGACGTCGGTCACCCGGCGCTGGTGCAGGAGCTCGTGTCGGCGCGGCGGCGCCACGACCCACTCGACACGCTCAGTGCGCGGGAGCGGGAGGTGCTCGCGCTCATGGCCGAGGGTCGCTCCAACGCGGGCATCGCCGGCCGGCTGTGGGTCGCCGAGGGTACCGTCGAAAAGCATGTCAGAAGCATCCTCACGAAGCTGGCCCTGCCGGAGACGGCAGATGACCACCGCCGGGTCCTCGCCGTTTTGACGTTCCTCGAGGCTCGCTGAGCAGTTGGCGGATGGCCGCCTCGGACAGCTCCGTCTTCGGCAGGAAACCGATCGCCGGGCTGGCCGCCACCAGATCGGCCACGTCGTCGCCGTCCCGCGTGGAGATCAGGATGATCGGGATGTCACCGAGCCGGGCGGCCACGTCGAGACCGCTTTCTTCGCCCAGCCCGATGTCGACCAGCGCCACATCCGGCCGCGCCCGGGCGGCCTGTTCGACCGCCTCGGCTCCGCTGCCGGCCACGCCGACCACCTGTGCGCCCTGCTGTTCGAGCAGCCCGCGCGCGGCCACCAGAAAGTGCGGGCTGTCGTCGACGATCAGGCAACGTAACACCACACTTCGAGGGTGTCATCGCGCGACCGGCGTCGCATTGCAGCTAGCCGGAAGGTTTGGTCGCCGAGTCGTGGGCATGGCCGGTCAGTGCCTCGTAGACACCCATGATGCGCAGGACGCGGGCGACGATCCGGCTCGGCTCGGCCACCCGCAGCGTCCTGCCCTGTGCCTGGGCGGCATTGTAGGCGCGCACGATCGTGCCGACCGACATCGAGTCGGCGAAGGCCGCGTCCGCCAGATCGACCACGATCGGCGCCGCCGGCGACAGCGCGGCGGCCTCGTCAAGCGCCATGCGCAACTGGTCGACCGTCGCCAGATCGAGGTCGCCGGCAACCTTTACCACCACGGCGGCGTCGGTGCTGGCCACAGTGAAGGTCGCCGATGGCTCTAACGTGGGCACGCCACAATCACATCACAGAATCTTGGCCACACTGTCAGTCGAATGTACCTTCCTCAAAGGTGAATCGGCTTGATCCGCAGCACTGTCTTCCCGATTATCAGAGCTGCGCGCAGTCACCTACCTTCGCGCCGCGGACAGTGTTGGGCGCGCCGAAGTCCTTGACCGGTGCGCTGTTGCCCGAGCAGACCAGCACGCCGGTGACACGGCTGCCGACAAGCAGCGGCCCATAGGCACCGGCGAGCCGGGTGTAGCGCTCGTTGGCGGAGACCTGCGTGTTGCCGGACAGGAGCACGACACCGTTGAACCGGCTGCCCGCGATGGTCACGTCCTGGGTGGTCCCGGTTACCATGGCCACGCCGTTGAGGGTGGAGCCGAAGATCTGGACCGCCTGGGCGCCCGTCGAGACCAGTGTGCCGCTGATCGTGCTGGCGCGCACGACAAGCGACGCCCCTTCGCGCACCATCACCTGGCCGGTCACGTGTGCGCCCGTCAGGCACGTCACGCCCTGGCCGGCGGTCACACGCGAATGGCGGCCGGTCAGCGTGGTCGTGCACGTGGGTGACGCTCCGGGTAGGACGGTGGCCCGGTAGCTCGCGGCCGGGCCGACGTTTCCGGCCGGATCGATGGCCCGGTGCTCGACCAGGTGCGTGCCGAAGCCGGGCACGAATCCGCCGCTCGGATGGTCGTCCGGCAGGGTCTGCTCGAAGGTCGCCCGCGAAAGCCCACCACTGCCAAGGTTGCCGTATGTCAGCGCCTTCACGTTGGTGCCGGAGTGGCGGAACTGGTACGGCGACTGGGGCATCGGCTGCTCCGGGAAGCCGAAGTAGTTGAACCAACCGTCCCGGTCGAGCCGGAACTGGCCCACCACATAGCGCTGGCTGTCGTCGCGCGGCTCCAGCCACATTTCCCATCCGTCGAAGTAGACGGGATGCTCCAGCGCGCCGGGGAGGGTCGTCAACGGCGCGGACAACCGGCGGGGCGCGGTCGGATCCGTGTTGTCGACGGTCCATTCGCGACGGTCGGACACGCCGCCCGGGTCGGCCGGATCGGTCGCGGTCGCGGCCAGCCGGTGGCTGCCCGCGGGCAGGCCGAGCGCGCCGAGGTCGAGGCGGCGGCTGTTGTGCGGGTTGGGCAGCGGCCTGCCGTCGAGCGACCACGCCACGTCGAGGATGCGGTCGGTGGGATGGCTGGTCTCCACGAAGACGACCTCGTCACCGGCGACCGGCTGGCCGGTCATCGTCGAGCCGGTGATCTCGGCGGCCGGCGGTGAGGGCACCACGCCCGGGTCACCGACTGTCCATTCACGAGTCTGTACGAAGCGAGGGCCGTTGTAGCCGGAATCTGTGGCGCTGTTTCCGGCGGACGGGTTGCGCACCCAGTCGATCCCGTCCGGTCCCACCGGATCACGCGCCTCGACGCTCACGACCGTACCAGCGGAAAGGTTGAAAGGTCTTAGGTCAAGGCTCCGCGCACCGTGCGTTTCCAGGACGGTGCCGCCGATCCGCCACGTCACTTGCAACTCGTGATAGCGCGGGTGACCGGTCTCTACCCAGAGCACGCTGTCTGCGGGCACCGTGCCCGGCGGGGTGTGCCGCACGCTCATCTGCCCGGCGTTGCGCATGCCGGTGATCCGGGCGACCATGTGCTCCCGGCCGACCTGGTCCAGGTCGAAACCGATCCACCGCATCATGGAGTGCTGGCTGGGCCGGCGCTGTCCACATGGGAATGTCCCGCCGCCCTCGTGCAGCCCGATCGTCCCGCCCGACAGGCTCTCCTCACCGAGCCACCGCCACCACTTGTGCCGGTCGGCGATCATCTGCGCCGTTTCGGTGTAGACGGTGTGGTGGAAGCTGCCCGGCTCGGCGCCCGCGTAGCAGGGCCGGATCACGTCGCGGGAGGAGTAGGGATATTCGTCGGCCATGGTGCCCAACGAGTGGCCCAGCTCGTGCAGCGAGATCAGCGGGCCCTGCGGCGAGCCGCCGGAGGTCGTGGCGTTGCTGCCGCCGATCCCTCCGTAGGTAAAAGTGTTGAAAATGGCCAGGGTCTGAACATTTTGGGAGGTACGCGGAATGCCCAGCACCGGCATGACGTAGGAGTCGAGGATCCGGTTGTGCGCCTGAGTCCCAGTCTCGCAAGGGTTTACGCCCGGCGGGTAGGAGCCGGCGTAGCTCGCGCAGTCGACCGGCGCTCCACCGTAGACGGTGCCGCGGGCGAGCGGGTCGTTGCACCCGTTCTGGAAAATCATCCGCAGTGCGGTGTTTTTGGCGTCGATCGGGCCTTCGCGCTGGCCGGTGTCGCGGATCGTGCCGTCCGGGTGGCGGACGCGCCCGTCCGGGTCGCACCGCACGCCATAGTGGATGGAAGCGATTTCCACCGCGTAAACGTTGATGTAGTTGCGATACGTCCGGAACGGTTCGGTCGCCCACATGATCGCCAGGTTGCGGTCCACGTCGGCCAGGAAGATGCTCTGCTGGTCGGCCTGATATCCGTCACCCAGGATGATCAGGTTGAGCCGCTCCGCGGGCGGGCCGGTCAACTGGATCGGATGGACTCTCGGCTCGGGAAGGGGCGCCGCCTGGGCCGCCGCCGGATCGGCCACCACGAGCCCGGCCGCCAGGGCGGCCACCGCGAGAAACACCATTCTGCGTCGCACGCAAGTCACTCTATCCCCCACTGATCCAAAAATCGACACACTTCTACTCGTGCGTCAACCCGTGAGCAGGGAGTATCGTCTGGGGAACCGTTGTGCGCGGACTTGCGCCGGGCGAGCAGTTCACGCCACCCCAAGGGGAGGCTGCTGCCATGCTCGAACGACGAGACTTCCTCAAGGCTGCCGGCGCCACGATCGTCGGCTCCGCCATCACCTTCAACGCATCCGCATCCGCATCCGGCGCATCCGCATCCGCGGCCGGCGCGGTCGGCGCGGCCGGCGCATCCGGCGCGGCCG
>JBIOYB010000095.1:0-30241 GCA_044869915.1 Allorhizocola sp. | reverse complement strand
CCCGTGCGCGCGCAGCCCAGCCCAGCCCGCTCGCCCCGCCTCGCCGCCCTGCACGCCCGCCCCGCCTCGCCCCGCGTCCCGTCCACACCGGCCAGCCCGCGCGCCCCGGGGCCGCCATCCCCAGGATCGGCCCGCGCACATTCCCGCCGCCGTCCCGCCCACGCCGTCCGCGTGGCCCGCTCCGGCGCTTGCGGCACGGCCAGGCCAGGCCGCGCCGCACAGCCTGTTTCGCGATTGGGCGGCTCACGCTGGCTTACCCGCGGCCGGTCTGTCTCGCGGTCGGGTGGCCCGCGGTCGGGTGGCTCGGGGTCGGGTGGCTCGCGGCGTCAGCCGTGGCCGGTTTGCTTTGTTGTCCGCCCGCCTCGCCGTCGGCGGCGGCTCGCGGCGGGATTCGTGTCAGTAGTTTCCGGTTGAGCGCCACCGGCGGGCTTCTTTCCTTGTGGTGATTGAGCTGGCACTCCATCGCTCGTGTTGACTATCGAGGCAACCGTGATTGACGATGCTCGCTGTGCGAGCCGATGATTGGGGCCAGGACGGCATCGATAGCGATGTGCCCAACGTCGCCCGGATGTATGACTATTATCTCGGCGGCTTACACAACTTCCCGGCAGATCGCGAGACGGCGCAACGGGTGGTCGGCGCGTGGCCGACGCTGCCCGCGGTCCTCCGGCAGAATCGCGCGTTTTTGCGGCGGGCAGTGCGTTATCTCGCGCGGCAGGGCATCAGGCAGTTCGTCGATCTCGGGTCGGGCTTGCCGACGGTTGGCAACGTGCACGAAATTGCGCAGGGCGAGCAGCCCGAGGCGCGCGTGGTGTATGTCGATATCGATCCGACGGCGGTGCTGCACAGTCGGCTGATGTTGGTCGGCAACCCGGGCGCGACCGTGCTGCAGGTCGATCTGCGCCAGCCCGAGCAGGTGCTCAGCCATCGCGATCTGCGCTGGCAGATCGACCTCGCCCGGCCGGTCGCCCTGCTGGCCGTGGCCGTCCTGCACTTCGTGGTCGACTCCGACGCGCCCAACAAGATTATGGACGTCTATCGCGACGCGCTCGCGCCCGGCAGCTTTGTGGTGTTGTCGCATGCGAGCCAGGATCTCGAGCCCGAGAGCGCGGAGAAGGTGATGCACCTGTATGCGCGCAGCGGCAATCCGATGCAGTTCCGCACTCACGCGGAGATCGCCTCCTTCTTCGGCGACTTCGAACCCGTTGAGCCCGGCCTCGTCTTGCCCAACGACTGGCACCCGGAACTCGCCAACGATCCGCTCATCGACGTCAGCGGCGTGTCGGGATATTGCGGCATGGCCCGCAAGCCGTAGCGCCGCGACCCCACCCGGCGGCACCCGACCCCTTTTGCGTGGGCCGGGCCGGGCCGGCCGGGCGAAAGGCCGCGCCCGATGCCAACCCGCCGCGCCCAAAGGCGCCCGCGCGCCACGAACGACCACGCCGGGTCGGTCGGCCGAAGGCCCGGGGGTGCGCGAGGGCCGAGCGACCGGGAGGCCTTGCGAAGGGCCCGTGCGAAAGCGAAGCCGCGCGAAATGGAGCGGCGTCCTCGGGCTGGTGGCGGCGGTGGGATGGGCGGATTAGACATGGATGCCGTGCCTTTCCAATCGCCGGTTGATGGCGCCGATCTGGCGGCCCAGCTGTTTGGCGATGTCGCGCACGGGCACGCCGGCCTCGTGCAGCTGGAGCAGGCGCTCGTCGTCGGACTCCTTCCAGAACAGGTAGGCATTGGGGTGGCGGGCGCGCACGGCGGAGTAGCGCGCGTCGATGTCGATGTCGATGCCGTGCCAGGCGGCGATGGTGGTCAGCTCCGGTTTGAACGCCGCCGCGACGGCCGCGAGATCCTCCCGGGCGATGATGCCGGAGAGCTCGTGGAGATCGGTGGCATCGGATGGTCCGCTGCGGATGCATAGGGCCGTGCGGCCGTCGGGCATGGCCGTGGCGGTGAACTCGTAGATCCGCTTCTTGTCGATCACGCTGCGCTTGAACGTCATCTCGGTCGGCGCGGGTTGTTCCTCGACGTGCGCTGTTTCTTCCATGGCCGCAACCTATGGAGAGCCTCTGACAGTTTTGGCCCACCTGGCCCCATGATCGCGACTTCAGGTCAAAACTTATTGTCCCGCCCGGGAATCTGACCACAACGCCCGATCACCACGACAGCGAAAGCGGAACGATGCCCATCGCGCCCGCACCGCTTGATCGACTGTCGGTGGTTCGCCAGCATGGGCGCATGCGAGGATGGAGGCGATCTTACTGACGGAGGCGGTCGATGATAGACCAGGTCGTAAAGGTCCTGCGCGAGGTGTCGGAGGAGCTGGTGCTCCCGCGCTTCCGCAACCTGGCCGATGGCGACATCACCGAGAAGAGCCCCGGCGACCTGGTGACCATTGTGGACCGTGAGACGGAGGCCGCGCTCGGCCTGCGCCTGGCCGACCTGCTGCACGGCTCGCTCGTCGTCGGCGAGGAGGCGGTCGCGGCCGACCACCGCGTGCTCGAGCGCATCGGCGACCCGGGGCCGGTCTGGCTGATCGACCCGATCGACGGCACGGGCAACTTCGCCGCCGGCAAGGAGCCGTTTGCGGTGATGGTGGCCCTGCTGCGCGGCGGCGTGCCGGCGCTGAGCGTCGTCTACCAGCCCATGACCGGCCTGGTCGCGGCCGCCGAGCTGGGCTCCGGCGCCTATGTGGATGGTGTCCGGGTCGACCTCGACCACGGCACCCTCACCACGGATCAGCTCATCGGCACGGTGCACAGCAGATACCTCCCGGAGGCGCTGCGCGAGCAGGTCACCGGCCGCCTCGACCGCATCGCCGAGCGCCTACCGAGCCGGCACTGCGCCGGGCACGACTATCCCGAGCTCCTGCTCGGTCACCACCACTTCGTCCTCTACTGGCGGAGCCTCCCGTGGGACCATGCCCCGGGCTCCCTCCTGGTCCGCGAGGCCGGGGGTGTGGTGAAACACTTTGACGGCTCGGAGTACGACCCAACCCAGCCGCATCCAGGCCTTTTGGTGTGCCGCGACGAAGGGGTTTTCGCGTTGGCCAGGGACGCACTGCTGGAGTGATGCCCCAGCTTCAGGTAACGTGACGGCCCGTGACCCTGACGGTGCCCCCACGCCGCCGACGTTACAAGGTGGCTATGCTCGCCTTGGCAGCATTCGCGCTGCTCGTTGGCCTGGCTACGCCCGCCGCGGCCCAGCCGACCACCCCACCCGACGAGGGTGAGAGTGACCAGTTAACTACGCTCCGCAGCAATCTGGAGACCGCGGCGATCGGTTATCTCGACGCCGAGGCCCAATTGGCCGCCGCCACCACCAAGCAGCAGCAGTTGCAGGCGGAGCTGACGCACGCCGAGCTCGACATGGCCCGCGCCAAGATTGGCGTCGCCCGATATGTTGGCGAGGCTTACAAGACGGGCCGGGTCGGCACGATCAGCATGATTCTCAATGCGACCAGCCCGGACGATTTCCTCGGCCGTGCCGTCGCCATCGACAAGATGACCCAGCGCGACCAGGTCATGCTGCACGACCTGGTCACCGCCAGGCAGCGTGCGCTGGAGGCCAAGGCGGGCATCGACGCGGCCATCCAGATGTCCAAGACGGCCTCGGAGGAGATGCAGCGGCGCAGGACCGCGGCCGAGCGTGCGCTCTCGGCGATGGGCGGTTACGCGGTCAACGGCTGGATGGATCCGAATTCGCCGGCCGCGTCGCCGGCCAAGCGCAACCCTGATGGGAGCTGGCCCAAGGAGCTGTGCACCATCAACGACCCGACCACCTCGGGCTGCATCACCCCGCGCACGCTGCATGCCATGAAAGAGGCGCAAAACAACGGGTTCACCCGTTACGTGTCGTGCTATCGGCCGGGCAACCGGTTTGAGCACCCGAAGGGGCGGGCCTGCGACTTCTCGGCCAACCGCAGCGGCTTCGTCGACGCCAACGCTGGCGGCGACGACAAGCTCTACGGCGACAAGCTGGCGTCGTTCTTCGTCAAGAATGCGAGCGCGCTGGGCGTCATGTATGTGGTGTGGTACTGCAAGATTTGGATCGCGGGCGGCTGGAAGTCTTACAGTTCAACGGGTTCCAAGTGCGGCGACTCGCCCGCCGGCGACCACACCAACCACGTGCACCTGTCCGTCTATTGACGCCCTCATCAGCGCTGCGGCTGCAGTTTGCGGCGCAGCGCGATGAGGTCCTGCTGCTGCCTGCGCTGCTGGGCGATGAGCGAGTCGAGCGTGCGCCGGGCGGCCTCGTAGCGGGCGTTTTCGAGCTGCAGCGCCCGGATCTCCAGTCGCTGCCGCACGGTGAATCCCGTGATGAGCACGAGCCGCTCCAGCGCCTCCTCCGTCGTGGTGGCGTCGGACAGGACATACAGCGGGTCGATCCGGAAGGTGCGGTAGCTGGCTGAAGCGATCCGTCCCAGTGCCGCGCGCCGCTGCGCCACCTGCTCCTCCAGCGAGCCGATCTGGCGCTGCATGATTTCGGTTTGCGCGATGGTCACGCTCAGGTCGGCCGCGAGCTGGTGGTAGCGGGCGATATTCTCGTCAGCATCCGGTTGTATCACCATGAGTGTCGCTGCGAGCACTGATGCCAGGATCGGGGCCACGTCCGGTTAACGACCGGCGCTGCGGGCGGTTGCCGGACTATACCCTAGGGGGGTATTTTGGCAGGCATGACGGTCAGTTACGGCCATTCCGCGGACAAAGCGGCGCTGCTGGCCCGCCTGCGCCGGATCGAGGGGCAGGTCCGCGGCCTGCAACGCATGGTGGAGCAGGACACCTACTGCATCGACGTGCTCACCCAGATTTCGGCCGCGACCCGTGCCCTGCAGGCGGTCGCGCTCGGTCTGCTCGAGGGGCACATCTCGCACTGCGTGGTCGACGCGGCCCGCGACGGTGATGCCGAGGCCAAGGTCAAGGAAGTCACTGAGGCGATCGCACGCCTGGTGAGGTCATAGGAGAAAGTTGGGGCATGTCCACCACCACGGTCTACCAGATCACCGGCATGACCTGCGACCACTGCGCGAGCGCGGTGACCAAGGAGCTGTCGTTCCTGCCGGGTGTGCACGGCGTCGAGGTCGACCTCGACGCGGGCACGGCCAAGGTCACCAGTAACGCGGAGCTCCATGTCGGCGACGTCCGCAGCGCTGTCAGCGAGGCGGGCTACACGTTGGTGGATACCCATGCCTGATCAGCAGCCAGAGGTGCCCCAGCCGGAAGGGTCCCAGCCGGCGGTGCCCCAGCCGGAAGGGTCCCAGCCGGAAGGGTCCCAGCCGGCGGTGCCCCAGCCGGAAGGGTCCCAGTCGGCGGTGCTCCAGCCTGGGGTCAAATTGGGCGTGTTCGTCGGCGGGCTCGCGGTCGCGCTCATCGCAGGCTTCGGGCTCGGCAAGGTGATCAATCCGGCCGGCCCGACCGCCGAGGCTCAGACCGGTGCGCCCACGCCGCAAGGTTCTGTGAGTGCGGGTCACGTCCATGCCCCCGGCGCGGCCGCCGGCTCCGACGTGGGGGGCCTGGCGGTCAGCAGCGGTGGCTACACGCTCACCCCGCTCGCCCAGGACGCCGGCAAGCTCTCCTTCGCCATCAAAGGCTCCGACGGCAAGCCGGTCACCGACTTCGCGGTCGTGCACGAGAAGCAGTTGCACCTGATCCTGGTGCGCCGCGATTTCACCGGATATCAGCACCTGCACCCGAGCATGGCGCCCGACGGCACGTGGTCGGTGGCGGCCGATCTGTCCACACCGGGGCCGTGGCGCGCCTATGCCGACTTCACCGCGGTCGCCGCGGGCGGCGCGCAAAACGCCGTCACGCTGGGCTACGACATCACCGTGCCGGGCGACTACCAGCCCCGATCCGTGCCGGCCGCCGCGCGGGAGTCCACTGTGGACGATGTCACGGTGACCTACGAGGGCACGCCCGTGGTCGGGGCGACCTCGCCCATGCTCTTCCGGGTGATCACCGGCGCGGGCAACCCGACCCTGGAGCCCTATCTCGGCTCGTTTGGCCACCTCGTGGTGCTGCGCCAGGGCGACCTCGGCTATGTCCACGTCCACCCGGAGCCCCAGCTGTCAGGCGGCGCCGTGAAGTTTTGGCTCGCGGCGCCGAGTCCCGGGACGTACCGTATGTATTTTGATTATCAAATCGGCGGGAAGGTCCGCACCAATGAGTTCACTCTGACGGTGGCGTAAAGAACTTGGTGCGGTGCATGCCGCCGGCGCGACCCTTGGCCGCGATCACGAGCGCCATCTTGCGCGAGGCCTCGTCGATCATCTCGTCGCCGAGCATGACCGCGCCCAGCTTGCCGCCCTTCTCGGACGTGTAGTAGTCGTAGGCGTCGAGGATCAGCTCGGCGTGGTCGTAGTCTTCCTGCGCCGGCGAGTAGACCGCGTTGGCGACCTCGATCTGGTCGGGGTGCAGCACCCACTTGCCGTCGAAGCCGAGGGCCGCGCTGCGCCCGGCCACCTCGCGGAAGCCCTCCAGATCCCGGATCTGCAGGTAGGGCCCGTCGATGGCCTGCTTGTTGTGCATGCGCGCGGCCATGAGGATGCGCATCAGGATGTAGTGGAACGGGTCGCCCGGATAGTCGGGGTGCAGCGCGCCCACGACCAGCGACTTCATGTTGAGGGAGGCCATGAAGTCGGCCGGGCCGAAGATGATCGTCTCCACGCGCGGCGAAGCGGCCGCGATCGCGTCCACATTGACCAGTCCGGCCGCGTTTTCGATCTGCGCCTCGATGCCGATCCGCCCGACCTGCAGCCCCAGCGTCTTCTCCAGCTGGGTCAGGGTCAGGTCGAGCCACTCGATGTGCGAGGCCGACTGGACCTTGGGCAGCATGATGCAGTCCAGGTGCGTGCCGGCGCCCTCGACGATCTCGATGACGTCCTGGTAGGTCCACGGTGTCGTGAGGTCGTTGACCCGCACCACCCGGGTCTTGTCGCCCCACTCGCCGTCGCATAGCGCGGCAACGATATTCTTGCGCGCCATCGGTTTGGCAAGCGGCGCCACGGCGTCCTCAAGGTCCAGGAACACCTGGTCGGCGGGCAGGCCCTGCGCCTTGGTGAGCATCTTGACGTTGGAGCCGGGAACGGCCAGACAGGACCTGCGCGGGCGACCTAACAACATGTACTTCACGGTAACCTTGGCGCCGGTCGAAGGAGAATGAGACTGTGGAAAACACCACCCCGCACATCGTCATCACCGGTGCCAGCTCCGGGATCGGCGCGGCCGCCGCGGTGGAGATGGCCCGGCGTGGCTGGCGGGTCACCCTGGTCGGCCGCGATCCCTCCCGTCTGGCTTCCTCTCTTGATTTGGTACGAGGTGGAGCCACCGCGTTGCAGGCAGACTTCAGCAAACTCGACGAGGTGCGGGAGCTCGCCGCCAAGCTGGCCGGTCAGCGCATCGATGTGCTCGCCAACAACGCCGGCCTGGTCACGAGCGGGTCCACAGTGGACGGCTACAACACCACGATGCAGGTCAACCATGTGGCACCGTTCCTGCTCAGCCACCTGCTCCTGCCGCAGTTGGAGGGCGGCCGCATCGTCAACACCGCGTCGATGGCCGCCAACTTCGGCACGGACCCCACGCCGCCGACGCGCAAGTTCGTGACCGCGTGGGGCGCCTACTCGACCTCCAAGAAGGCAAACATCTACTTCACCGCGGAGGCGTCGCGGCGCTGGCCGTCGGTCGCCAGTTTCGCGTTCCATCCCGGTGTGCCGCGCACCCGCTTCGGCACGCCGCTGGCGCGGCTGTTCTACCGGTTCGCGCCCGGCTTGCCCACGCCGGAGACGTCCGCGCTCGCCCTGGCCCACCTGGCCACGGCGCCCCTGACGGAGCTGGTCAACGGCGCCTACTACTACCAGGGGAAGGTCGTTTCCGAGCCCACACGCGCCGAGGCGGCGGCGTCCCGTCTCTGGGAGGCCACCGCCTCGGCGCTGAAGATCTGAGCTGAAGATCTGATCGGTTGCCGATCTATTGGAAGCCGCCGGTCGAGCCGATCATGGCGGCGACGAAGCCGAAGTAGCCCAGGCAGCAGATCACCCAGAAGGCGGTGATGATCCAGCCGGCGATGATGCCGGTCTTGGCCATGCCCTCGCCGGACTCGCCCGACTGCTTGATCTGCTTCATCGCGACGTGCCCGAGGATCGCGCCCACCGGCGCCGTGATCGGCACGGCGAGGCCGACCAGCGCCAGGATCATGGCGGTCAGCGCCATTGAGTTTTGCGGCGGTGTCGCCTGGTAACCGCCGTAGGGCTGCGTACCGTAGGGCTGCGTACCGTAGGGCTGCTGCCCATAGGGCGCGCCGTATGGCGGAGCCGACGACGGTGGCAGCGGGGGAGGCGGTGTGGGCGGCGAGACCGGCTGCTGCGCATAGGGGTTGGTGGGCTGCGCCGCGAACGGGTCCTGCGGTGTCGGCTCGGGCGGTGTGTTGTATGGATCCGGGGTGCCAGGCGGTGGCGGGTATGTCATGAAGGGCTCCTCATGTATTCAGTGCGCACACACGGTACGACATCCTGTCAGCCGGTGTTCCTTTTCACGTGTCGGGTCGCCCGGCGATGAGCGATACTCATCGGTAACAACGCCTACGTCGTGCGAAAGGAACGCCATGCCACGCCTCGCCCGCACGCCTGGCCTGACCGATGAGCAGGTCGCCATCCTGGAGACGGTGCGCGAGTTCGCCGACAAGGAGATCATCCCACGGGCGCAGCAGCTCGAGCACGCGGATGAGTATCCCGAGCAGATCATCGCGGGCATGCGCGAGATGGGGCTGTTCGGGCTGACCATCCCGGAGGAGTTCGGCGGGCTCGGTGAATCGCTGCTCACCTATGCGCTCGTGGTCGAGGAGCTCTCGCGGGGCTGGATGTCCATCTCGGGCATCGTCAACACTCACTTCATCGTGGCCTACCTGATCGCGCAGCACGGCAGCGACGAGCAGAAGGCGCGCCTGCTGCCGCAGATGGTGACCGGCGAGGTGCGCGGCGCGTTCAGCATGTCCGAACCGGAGACCGGCTCTGACGTGTCGGCGATCAAGTCGCGGGCGGTGCCGGACGGTGACGCGTATGTCCTCAACGGACAGAAGATGTGGCTCACCAACGGCGCCTATTCGTCGGTCGTGGCGACGCTGGTGAAGACCGATCAGGGCGCGGAATCGGTGTACGGCAACATGACCACGTTCCTGCTCGAGAAGGAGCCCGGCTTCGGCCAGACCGCGCCGGGGCTGACGATCCCCGGGCGCATCGACAAGATGGGCTACAAGGGCGTCGAGACCACCGAGATGGTGCTCGACGGGCACCGCGTGCCGGCGACGTCTGTCCTGGGTGGACCGTCGAAGGCCGGGCGCGGCTTCTATCAGATGATGGACGGCATCGAGGTGGGCCGGGTCAACGTGGCCGCGCGGGCGTGTGGCATCTCGATCCGCGCCTTCGAGCTCGCGATCGCGTATGCCCAGCAGCGCAAGACGTTTGGCAAGCCGATCGCGCAACATCAGGCGATCGCGTTCAAACTGGCCGAGATGGGCACGAAAATCGAGGCCGCGCACGCCCTGATGGTCAACGCCGCCCGGCTGAAGGACTCGGGCCAGCGCAACGACGTCGAGGCGGGCATGGCCAAGCTTTTGGCCAGCGAATACTGTCACGAGATCGTGACCGAGGCGTTCCGCATCCACGGCGGCTACGGCTACTCCAAGGAGTACGAGATCGAGCGGCTGATGCGCGAGGCGCCCTTCCTGCTCATCGGCGAGGGCACCAGTGAGATACAGAAGACCATCATCTCCCGCGGGCTGCTGAAAGAGTACGGAGTACCCTGACTGGCGTGCGCCGACTGCTCACCCCGAGATGGCTTGCCGCGCATGCGCTCGCCTGGCTGGCGGTCGCCGCGTGCCTAGCTCTGGGCTGGTGGCAGGCGGGTCGCGCGCTCGAGGGCAACATGCTCAGCTGGGCTTACACCTTCGAGTGGCCACTGTTCGCGGTTTTCATTGTCATTATTTGGGCACGCGAGATGCGCCTGGCGGTCCGCAAATCCGCCGCGGCCGGGGAGACCTCCGGGGAGACAAAGGTCACGTCCGCCAAGCGGGGGCCTGTGATCACCCGGCCGGCCATGGTCGCGGCGCCCGCCGATGACGACGATCCGAGACTCGCCGAATACAACCGCTATCTGGCGTGGCTGAGCGCCAACCCGGACGCGAATCCAAAGGAGTATCCATGCTGAAAAGCGGACTGCCCGGCGCGCTGGCCCGCTATCGGGTGATCGCCTGGACCGTCGGTGTGCTGCTGCTGTTGCTCACACTGGTCGCGATGCCGCTGAAATACTTCGCGCACAACGACATCGGCGTGCTGATCGTGGCGCCCGTGCACGGCTGGCTCTACGTCGTCTACCTGGCGGCGACCGCCGATCTGGCCCGCCGCGTGCAGTGGCCGGTCATGCGCGTGCTGGGGGTGGCGCTCGCGGGCACCATACCGTTCGTGTCGTTCGTGATGGAGCGTCAGGTGCGCCAGTGGGTCCAAATCCCCGACGAGCCGTCGACGGTCTCCGCGCGATAGACCGATAGGCTGGACGCATGACACAGGTCAATGGCGACACCGTTTTGCAGTCCGAGGTCTTGGAGGATCTCAGCGACGCGGTGAATTATCAGCGGTGGCTCGCCGACCTGGTCCGGCCGCATCTGGGCGACGAGCCGCTGGAGATCGGCAGCGGGCTCGGCTATTACGCGGCGCTGTGGCTGCCGGAGGTGCGGCATTTCACCGCGACCGAGGCCGACCCGGCGCGCCTGGTGGAGCTCAAGGCGCGGTTTGTGGGCGAGTCGCGGGTGACCGTGCGCGAGCTCACACTGCCCGCGCCGGCCGACGAGATCGGGCAGCACAGCTGCGTGGTCGCGCTCAACGTGTGGGAGCACATCGACGACCACGTGGGCGCGCTGCGGTCGGCGGCCGACATGCTGCGGCCGGGCGGGACTGTGGTCCTTCTGGTGCCCGCGTTCGAGTCGGCCATGAGCGACTTCGACCGGCTCATCGGGCACGTCCGCCGGTACACGAAAAAATCCATGACGGAGTTGCTCGAAGCCGCCGGCCTGGCGATTGAGGAAGTTCGCTACATCAACCCGGTCGGGCTCTTGAGCTGGTATGCGGTGTGCAAGCTGATGCGGCAGCGCCCCAAAAATGGTCTCATGCTGCGCGCCTACGACCGCTTCGTGATCCCCCTGCTGCGAAGGGCCGAGCAGGGGCGCAGGCCCCCATTCGGCCAGAGCGTCTTCGCGGTCGCCACCAAGCGCTAACCAATTCGACGAGCCGCTCGCCGCTGCGGCGCGCCTCAGCCAGGCGGTCCGCGGCAGGGTCACCGGACGAGCCGGCATCCCCGGGCCGTGGGCAGCGAGCGCCACGTGCGAAGACCGCGCGGCCGATCGCCTTCGCGGTCTTCGCATCGATCCGTGTGGCCGATCCGTGTGACTGTGCGGGCCAGGTGCGATCAGGGCGCGTTATTGGCGGGCAAGCAACCCACAGACGTGGCGCGCCGCGATCACGCCTGTGTCGCGGCTTCCTTGACCTTGTCCATGTCGAGCGCCTTGACCTGGGTGATCAGGCTCTCCAGGGCCGACTCCGGCAGCGCGCCCGGCTGGGCGAACACGATCACGCCGTCGCGGATGACCATGATGGTCGGGATCGACATGATGCCGTAGCGAGCCTGCAGCTCGGGCTGAGCCTCGGTGTCGACCTTGCCGAACGTGATGTCCGGATATTTGTCGGAGGCGCGATCGAAGATGGGCGCGAACCGGACGCAGGGACCGCACCACGACGCCCAGAAATCGACCAGCGTGATGCCTTCGCCCCGGCTGGTGATCTCGTCGAAGTTGTCCTTGGTGAGCTCTACAGTCGCCATGTGCCGCTCCGGGTGTTATCGATTGATCAGGCGTGATGAATAACCGGCGGACGCCGCCGTGCATTCCCGCCTGATCACGATACCCAGGGTGATCGCGCGCACACCTTCATTGGGCGGGGCGTTTCGGGACCATCACCCTTCTGCGGAAGATGCAGACCATCGTGCCGTCCTGCTTGTAACCACGCGTCTCGACGCTGACCACGCCCCGGTCGGGCTTGGACTCCGACTCGCGCTTGTCGAGCACGGTCGTCTCGCCGTAGATGGTGTCGCCGTGGAACGTCGGCGCGACATGGCGCAGCGACTCCACCTCGAGGTTGGCGATGGCCTTGCCGCTCACATCGGCCACGGACATGCCGAGCAGCAGCGAGTAGATGTAGTTGCCCACCACCACATTGCGCTTGAACTCCGTCTGGGTCTCGGCATAATGCGCGTCGAGGTGCAGGGGGTGGTGGTTCATGGTGAGCAGGCAGAAAAGGTGATCGTCGTATTCGGTGACGGTCTTGCCGGGCCAGTGCTTATAGACCGCGCCGACCTCGAACTCCTCAAAATACCGACCGAACTGCATGATCCACCTTACTGTGCGTAACCGCTCTCCTGCTCAGAGTGCCTACTCTCGTGGGGTTCCCGGGGCTCGGCCCCGGAGCAGAGTTGCGGCCCTCGGCAAAAGGGCCAAAGGCCCTGAGCAGCAGTGAACGGCGGGGCCCTCCCCGGCACCCGCCGCCCACGCTCTCGTAATTCAGAATTCTGCCGTACGGGAAACAAAGTGTGAAGGTTTGTGTCGGAGACTCAGGTCACAACTGTGCGTCATATCTCCGACAGCAGTCACGCGACGGGGTGATTACCACGCAAGGCGGCAACGGCGCGCTCCGGAGGCATATGCTGGCGAGAGGAGGTCACCATGCCGAGCCAGCAAGCTTCCGGGAATCTCCTTTCCGCGCGAGAGTCCGTGCTCCTCGCGTTCGAGCCGCATGAGTGGGAGCTGTTGGTCCGGCTCCCGGCGCGCATCATGATCGCGGCCACCTCGGCCGAGCCCGACAGCGACCGGCGCACGGTCGCCGAAGGATTGGCGGGCATCAACGCCATTGCCGCCGGAGCATCGTCGAGCTCCGATCTCGTGCGTGCCGCCGTCGCGGCCATCTACGCCGAGGCCGACCCCGACCCGCCCACCGCCGAACAGTTCCGCGACCGCACGGCCGGCATCACCGAAGTGCTCGTGAGCTGCCGCGCCGCCTCGCTCGTGCTCGACGCGCGGGTCGCGCCCGCCGACGCGCGCGCCTACCGCGACTGGATCGAGTCCATAGCCGAAAAGGTGTGCGGCGCGGCCAAGTCCGGCGGCGTCCTCGGCGTCGGCGGCGTGACACACAGCGCGGCCGAGCAAAGGTTCCTGGTCGACCTCGCCGAGGCGCTGCGCAATACATAGGCTTCTGCCTTGTGATCGACCCTGTGATCGGTGAGGACAGCGCCCCCGGCGGGGTGGGTGTCGGGCCGTGGGAAGGGCCGTGGCCCGAAGAACCGCGCTACGACCCGCAGCTGCTGGCAGACGGCGACCGGCGCAATGTCGTTGACCGATACCGATATTGGCGGCTCGAGGCGATCGTCGCCGACCTCGACACACGCCGGCACGACTTCCACGTAGCCATCGAAAACTGGCAGCACGACTTGAACATCGGCACCGTCGTGCGCACGGCCAACGCCTTCCTCGCCGCCGAGGTGCACATCGTGGGCAAGCGCCGCTGGAACAGGCGCGGCGCCATGGTCACCGATCGATACCAGCACGTGCGCCACCACGAGACGATCGCCGACCTGGTGGGCTGGTCGCACACGGCCGGCCTGACCGTCGTCGGCATCGACAACCTGCCCGGCAGCAGGCCCATCGAGTCGGTCGACCTGCCGCGCCGGTGCCTGCTGCTGTTCGGCCAGGAAGGCCCCGGGCTCTCCGATCCCGCCCGGGAGGCATGCGATCTGCTCTTCTCGATCGCGCAGTACGGTTCCACGCGTTCGATCAATGCGGGCGTCGCGTCCGGGATCGCCATGCACGCCTGGATCAGGGAACATGCGGCCCCGCCGTCGGTCTGAGAGGTGGCTAGGGGTCGGCTGATGATCTGCTGAGACTGGCCCCCAGCGCCTTGACGTGCTGTGACGGTCGGCGCAGAGTGGGGACTATGAGCCACGCGGTGACCTGTCCGCGATGCGGCGGCCCGGTGCGGCCGCCGGGGCTCGCTCACACGCAATGGTTGTGCGACCTGTGCGGTCCTGTCCTGCCCATGCACACTGCCGCGCGCGTCAACAAGGAGGTGGTCGCGGCGGCCGTCGAGAAGGCCAGCCGCGACGGCATGCCCATGTGGTGCCCGTGGCCGATGCCCGCCGGTTGGATGGTGACCGGTGTGGCGTGGGTCGGCGACAACCGGTCGCGCATGACCGCGACCGCGGTGGCGTGCACCGGGCCGACCCCGCTGGGCAACGGACCGGCGGATGTGGTGCTGGTGGCAGAGGAGCCCGGGGTGGGGCTCGGCGCCCGGATGGCCGGCCTGCCCGGGAAACCGGATCTCGGGCCGGGCATCGCGGGCGCGGGCTCGCACGCGAAGGTGAAAGTGGCGGGGCATCCGACTCCACTGTGGTCGGTGGAGGTACCGGAGGATAGATGCGTCTATGCGGGGGAGGCCAAGGGGCGATGGATCTATGCCGTCGCCTGGCCCGCGCATGCCGGCTACTTCCTCGCGGAAAATCCGGTGCTGCACGACCTGGCCGAATGGCTGCCCGCCGAGCTCGTCTTCGGCGCGCCGTCGCCGCGTTTGAGCAGCTCGGAGTGACTTTCGCGGGTTAAACCCATATGTGCGAAGGTTTCCTGTTCGGACACTGCAAACGCTTGACCCAGATGTGCCTTAATGATTCTGGAGCGGGCTGCAAACTGTTAGTCTGAGGACGCTGAGCCACGGTTTGAGCGCAGAGGGAGAAGGCCGGAGATGCCAAAAAAGATCCTTACTTGGGGAGCCATCGCCTTCTTGATCTTCTTTGTCGCGTTCCGGCCGGGAGCCGCGGCCGACGTGGTGAAGACCCTTGGGAGCACGGCCGTCGACATCCTCACGGGTGTCGGCGACTTCTTCAGCAGCCTGGTGTCCGCCCTCGCATGACCACGGGTCCTGGGCCGGGCGAGCCCGAAGAGCCGCGGCGCGAGCGAGACACGGAGCCGATTCCGCGCACGCGCGGTGAGGCACACCCGCCGCCCGACGAGCTGTCCGACGACACCGACGAGGTGCCGACGTTCGTCGGCAAGGCGACAGTGGGTGCGGGAGCAGGCCGCGGCACCGGTGGGCGCGGCGCGCCGGCCGGGCCCGACGAGGAGCTGCCGCACTTCTCCGAAGAGGAGCTGGCGGGCGTCCGGTTTGACTCCTCGGGCGCGCCCGTGTCGTCCCGGCGGGTGCTCCCGCTGGAGGACGAGCCGAGCAACCTGGTGGCCAAATACCTTTTCCCGACCGAGCGCTATCGCGGTGAGTGGAAGCGGCACTGGGTGCACCTGGCCAACCATCTGCTGATCGGCGTGGTCGCCACGTTCATCCTGGGCTACCTGTCCGGCTTCCTGGCCAAACAGGAGGCGCAGGGTCTGTGGGTGGCCGCCGTGGTGATCTGGGCGGTCATCATGGGCTGGGTCGCCTGGAAGGTCGCCGACTGGTATTACGACCGCTTCATCCTGACCAACAAGCGACTGATGTTGGTAAATGGCATCATCACCCGGCGGGTCGCGATGATGCCGCTGATCAAGGTGACCGACATGAAATATGAGCAGTCACCCATGGGACGGATCCTCAACTACGGCACCTTCGTGCTGGAGTCGGCCGGTCAGGACCAGGCATTGAGCAAGGTCTCTCACATGCCCAACCCCAACGAGCTCTATCTGCGCATCGTCGAGGAGATGTATGAGCCGGCGGCGGTCGAGGCAAGACTTGGCCGTGAGCCCGACGAGGAGTGACTCCTTAGCTCTGGATCCCGGTGTCGTCGTGTGCCACCCTGTCCCGTAGCGCGCGACAGGGGAGGTGCGACAGGTGGCTTCGGGCAACCGGCAGCGCCAGGACTTGGAAGACGAGTTCCGCGACTTCGTCAATGCCCGCTCGGCTGCGCTGCTGCGCACCGCATTTCTGCTGGCGGGCGACTGGGCCACGGCGGAGGATCTACTCCAGACCGCGCTGACCAAGACATATCTGGCGTGGAAGCGGCTCGGCAAGATCGAGGCGGTCGAGCCATACGCCCGGCGCGTGCTCGTCAACACCGCCACCAGCTGGTGGCGCCGGCGCTGGCACGGCGAGCGACCGACCGAATTCCTCCCCGAGCGTGCCGCGCCCGACCACACAGAAGAGCAGCTCGAGCGCGACGTCCTATGGAGACACGTCAAAGCCTTGCCGGCACGACAACGCGCGGTGCTAGTTCTGCGTTTCTACGAGGACATGTCCGAGGCGCAGACGGCCGCGATGCTCAACATCTCCGCCGGCACGGTGAAGAGCCAAACCTCCCGTGCCCTGGGGACGTTGCGCCAGCGGCTGGCGGCCGAGGGGCTGCAACCACCGGCGCTGCCGGTCGAGCCGGCGGCGAAGAAGCCGGCCAAGCCGGTCGACCCGGTGGTGCGCCAGCCCGTCACACCGCCGCCCGTCGACGTGCCGGCACCTGCGCCGGCACAGCGCCCGGAGGGGGATGAGAGCAGACCCGTGCCGTCGCAGGCGGTACCGGTCGGGAGAGCCGGGCGATGACGATGCTTGAGGACGAGCTGCGCGAGATGTTCCAGGCGCGCGTCCATACCCCGCCCGCGACGATGGATCCGGCGGGCGTGGCGATCAATCGCGGGGAGGGCAGGGCGGCACGCCGCCGCACGGTGATCGGCGCGGTGTCGGTCGGGCTCTTCTTCGCGATCCTGGGCGGGATGGCATCGGTCAAGGGACCATCGGGGGCTCGGACGGAGGCCGAATACCACGGCACGTTCGACACGGTGTGGGGGCCGGGCGGCGGCGAGCAGCCCGACCGCGGGCCGAGCGAGAGCCTGCCGATCGTGCCCATGCCGGTCGACGTGCACGTGGGCACGGCGCTGTGGACCACTGACGGAAACAAGCTCACGCTTCCCGGGGTGACCGACGTCATCGAGGTCGTGCGAGTACCGGATGGATGGCTTTATTCCGACGACTTCCGCCTGCACCTGCTCACCGTCGGCGGCCAGTCCAAGCAGGTCGGCAACGACGTCTCGGCGTGGACCGTCAGCAACGCCGGTGACAAGGTGGCGACCGTGACCGGCGGGACCGACCTCACGGTGAAGACCCCCACGGGCGATCAGACGGCGAGCACGTCCGTGCCGGACGGCACGCGCGCGGTGGCGTTCGACGGCGGGCGGGTGGTGCTCTCACGCAGTGAACGGGCGGGCTCCGACAGCTGGGACGGGCACACGACCTATCGCGAGACGTGGGACGACAAACTGATGGTCGTCTACGGTGGGCACGGCGCGGACGCGGTAGGCCTCTACCAGCAGGGTCCGGCCGTCTGCCTGGTCGACCTGCAGGCGGCCAGCGACGGCTGGCAGGTGGGCACGATCCTGGGCTGCGGTGACCTGCTGGCGACCGCGGCCAAGGCGGGATACGGGCTCTCGCGCGGCGCCCGGTCGCCCGACGGGCGCTGGCTCGCGGTGCCGTCACCGACCGGCGTGCACATGATCGACCTGACCACCGTGCGGGCTTTCGCCCAGGCCAACGGGCCGCAGGGCGGGTTGCCCGCGGTCGCCTACACCTGCGCGTCCGCTTCGGACGCACCGGCCGTGTGGGCAAACGCCAACACGGTCCTGACGGTCAGCGTCAACAACGGGGTGGTCGCGTGCAGCACCGACGGCAGCCGCTCGGCGGTGCAACTGCCCAGCGGGGTGTCGGACGGCTGGGCTCTGGTCCGGCGATTCGGTGTGACCGGCTGATCTATCCGGGGTGATCGCCGTGCTATACGTCCTGTGTGGACGTGAAGCTGTTTGGCGAGGTGTTTGTCACATTGCTGGTCATCACCGACCCGCCCGGCATGGTCCCGATCTTTTTGGCCTTGACGGGCGGCATGTCGACCGGCGAACGCCGCCGAGCCGCGTGGAACGCGGTGGCCCTCGCGCTCGGCGTGATCCTGGTGTTCGCCGTCGCCGGGCGCACGATCCTGGCCTACCTGCACATCGACCTGCCGGCGCTGCAGGGCGCGGGCGGACTCCTCCTGATCCTCGTCGCCTTGGCACTGCTCACCGGCAAGACCGAGACACCCGACCAGAACAAGACCTCCAACGTCGCCCTGGTCCCGCTCGGCACCCCCTTGCTGGCCGGGCCCGGCGCGATCGTGGCCACGATGCTGTTCGTGCAGCGATCCTCAACGCCCGCGCAATACCTCGCCATCGGCCTGGCGATCATCCTGGTGATGGTGACCGTGTACCTGGTGCTGCACTTCTCCGGCGCCCTGGTGCGCATCCTGCGCCCCAGTGGCATCGAGGTATTGACCCGCATCGCCGGCCTCCTCCTGGCCGCGATCGCCGTACAGCTCATCGCCGACGCCATCAGCGCCTTCGTCGACAAGTACGTCCAATCGCATTAGTTGTCGTACCCCAGTGCGAGAATCTGAGCGTGACACCGCAGCCGCGCAAGTCCGTCCAGCACGAGCAGTTGGGCTTCGACCTGATGCCCGAGCGCCTGTTCGTGTGCACACCCAGCAAGCTGGCGGCGTTCATGGACTGCCCGCGCAAATATCGGCACACCTACATCGACCGTCCCCCACCCCCCAAGGGTCCGGCCTGGGCGCACAACTCGGTCGGCGCGAGCGTGCACACCGCCCTGCGCAACTGGTGGGATGTCGCCCCCGACCGCCGGCGCGCCGAGCCCGCGGTGATGGGCCGTCTGCTGCGGGCCACCTGGGTCCGCGAGGGCTACCGTGACGAGGAGCAGGAGCGGGCGGTCTTCAAAAGCGCGCTGGCCTGGCTCGAGCGCTATGTGGACGACCTCGACCCCGACTTCGAGCCGGTGGCCGTCGAGCGCACGGTCGCGGCCAAAACACAGGTGCTGGCATTGAGCGGGCGCACCGACCGCATCGATCGGCGCGGCGACGAGCTCGTGATCGTCGACTACAAGACCGGCCGCGGCGGAGTCGACCAAGACGACGCGCGCGGCTCCCAAGCCCTTGCGCTGTATGCATTCGCGGCCGCGCGCACGTTCCGCCGGGCGTGCCACCGCGTCGAGCTGCACCACCTCCCCACCGGCACCGTCGCCGCACACAACCACACCGACGAGTCTCTCCAGCGCCAAGTCAACCGAGCCGAAGCCACCGCCCGCGACATCCTCGCGGCCGAGCGAGCCGTGGCCGGCGGAGCGCCCGCAGACGAGGCATTCCCGCTGCGCCCCAGCCGTTTCTGCGGCTGGTGCGATTTCCGTCGCAGTTGTCCGGGGGGTTCGGAGGCGCCGCAGCACGAATCCTGGGCGAGTGTCGCAGAGCTGGCTGGGGCGTGAGGTTGCGGGGTTTGTGGGTGGTGCGCGGGGTTGGGCGTTCTCGGGGTTGCTTTTGGGGCGCATTCTTGGCTGGCCTGAGTCCTTGGGCGCAAGGCCGTGACACTCCCCGTGGGCTTTAGGCGCCCCAAAAGCAACCCCCGTGCCCGCTTCCCCCACTCACCCAGAGTCCCGCGCCCCCAGTAGAGGGGGTGGTGAGCCGGTCCGCGTGACGCACTGCCCGCATTTGTCTGCGGGTGATTGGTTGTGGAGGGTCTGTTACTAGGCGCGGGTGGATGGTTGCCCGCAGTGGGTCGGCATTATTGGTGCGTGGCGATCGCTGAAGGTCGATGGGTTTTGCTACGGGGTTCGTCGTGCGCGGCAGACAAATGCGGATGGTGAGTGAAGCAGCACGGGTTACTCATTCACGCTGGGGCGAGTGGGATACGAGGGTGGGCGGTGGCGCGGTGGGAGGACGCGAGATAAGGCGGGGTTGGTATGTGGCGCCTGAAGCCCACGGGAGTGCCACGGCCTTGCGCCCAAGGACTTCAGACCAGCCAAGAATGCGCCCCAAAGCAACCCCCGACGCCGCCCCACCACGCGCAAAACCCCGCCCGCGCAAACCCCCGCATTCAGTCTTCCGCCCCCAACTCGCGGCACGCGGGGCACAGGCCCCAATATGTAACCTCGGCCTCGTCCAGGAAAAAGCCGTGGGTTTGGCTGGGGTCGAGGCAGGGGGCCGACCCTACGGCGCAGTCGACGTCCGCGATGAGGCCGCAGGCGCGGCAGACGACGTGGTGGTGGTTGTCGCCCGTGCGGCCCTCGTAGAGGGCGGGTGAGCCGGCCGGTTCGATGCGGCGGGCCAGGCCGGCTCGGGCGAGCGCGCCGAGTACGTCGTATATGGCCTGGGTGGACACCGAGTCGAGAGTTTCGCGTGCCTGGCGGGTGATTTCGTCCACCTCGAGATGGCCGCCCCTGGTGAGGATGCCTAATACGGCGAGCCGGGGCTTGGTCACGCGCAGGCCGCGTGCGCGGAGCAGCTCGATTGCGGTGGGGGTCTCGCCGGACATGCTATCCATTTCAGCAGGCAAGCTGGACCTATTCAAGAAAACCGCTTGATACGTGGCGGGTACCACTGATCCCACTATCTCAAAAGGGGGTACCTCATAAACTTGGACCGGTTTACGCTCACCGCATGATCGAGACCTTGCTGGGGCTCCCGGCGCATCCGCTGATTGTGCATGCGGCCGTGGTTTTCGCCCCGCTGCTGGTGGCGCTGGTGGTCGGCTATTCGCTCGTGCCTGCTGTGCGCAAGTGGACGGCGTGGGCGGTGGTTGGGCTGGCTGTGGCCGCTCCGCTCGCGTTGTGGGCGGCGAAGCTGTCCGGTGACGCGTTCCTGCGGCTGCAGACGCAGCGGGGGGCTGGGCCTGAGTTTGTGGCACAGCTTCAGCAGCACCAAGATTTTGGTGAGCTCGCGGCGTATGCGGGCACGGCGTTGGGCGTGCTTTCGTTGTTGCTGGTGTATGCGTGTACCGCGGCTGGGCGCAAGCCCGCGACTACGGGATCGCGGGTGGTTACGTACGGCACGATTGTGCTGAGTTTGGCCGCGGCCGCGGCTACGGGGTGGTATGTGTTCCAGGCAGGGCACTCGGGGGCCACGAATGTGTGGGGGGCCTAGACCGATTCGGCGCGCTCTTTGAGGTAGCGCCGTTCGGCAGTGTTGAGGGTGCGGCGTGCGGCCTGGCGATAGTGGGCGCGCGCCGTTTCCTTGTCGCCTGCCATCTCGTACAGGTGGGCGTGCCGTTGGCGGGCCACTGGGTCGCTGCTGCGAGCAGTGCATCCTGGACGGCGTCCGCGCACGCGTCGAAGTCGCCGTGGCGGCGCACGAGGCCGCGCAGCACGTGCTCGGGCCCTACCCCCAAAGGCGTTTCCACGTCTTGGAGGGTAGGCCTGGCGGATCTAGCGCAGGTGCCAGCAGGCGACCAGGATCATCACCGCGACGGCGGTGAAGGCGACGGCGTAGGTGAGCCGGGTGGCCCTGCCTTCGGCGTCGTCGATGGCGTCGTGATCGAGGGCCGGTAGCTGCCGGGCGGGGGCCGGCTGCTCCTCGACGGACAGGTGGAAGTCGGACGGCAGGGGCGCCTGCGGTGGTGGGCCTTCGTAGCGATCGGGTTGGTGTTTGTCAGGTTCGGGCTGGCGCCACACGATGTCACCCCCAGCCATTAATATGCCCGCGTGACATACGACGACGACCGGGTGGTTGAGTTCGACGAGGACGTGCTCGTCCTGCCTGATCAGAGCAACGATGACACGGATCGCGGGTGGGGTGAGCGTTCCGTGAGCAATGACGAGCGCCTGTGGGAGGAGCGCCCGCCGCACTGGGATTGATCGGCTCAGCGCCAGTGGTGGATGGCCGGGGCGGTGAGAGGTCGCCGCCGGGCCGTGCGCCGGAGTTGGTGTGGCGGGTGAGCTGCGTGAAGCTCTTCAGCACGCCCGGAGCATAGCTTGGGGCGGGGCAAAAGGGGACAAAGGCCGCGCGCTTAGGCGGCGGCGGTCTTGGTGGTGGGCGGGCTCTTGGGCGAGGACTCGGCGGGCTTCGACGACGGGGTGGAGCCGCTGCCGTTGGACGCGGCGCGGGAGTCGGTGCGGTAGAAGCCCGAGCCCTTGAAGACCACGCCAACACCGGAGAAGAGCTTGCGCAGGCGGCCCTCGCACGCCGGGCACTCGCTCAGCGCCTCATCAGCGAACGACTGCACGGCCTCGAGCTGGTGGCCACATGCTGTGCACGCATATTGATAAGTGGGCACGGTAGGCCTCCTTAGCACTCCCACACTTCGAGTGCCAATATTGCCTGACCAAGAGCGCCTATGGCAAACCCGGGACCAGAGCCGCGGTAACGCGACGGTCGTGCGGGTCGTGCGGCACGCGCTCGATGAGCTCGCCATCGTGTAGCAGCGCAACGATTGTCGCGTCGGGAGCGGCGCGGGTGAGAGCTCGGTCATAGCTACCGCCGCCCCGGCCGAGGCGGTAGCCGTGGGAGTCGACGGCCAGGGCCGGGACGATGATCACCTGGGCGGTGGCGATGGCGTCGAGACCCAGGCCGGGGCCGGTCGGCTCGTAGAGGCCGCGTGAGGTCCGGGCGAGTTGCCCGGTATGGGCGGACCAGTCGAGATCGAGGTCGGGCCGGAGCACGGGCAGCAGGACGGTCGAGCCCGGAAACGCGGTGGCCAGGCGATCGGGCAGGGCCGGACCGCCGGGCTCGCTGCCGATCGGACGGTACGCGGCGAGCACCGCATGGCGTACCCCCCTGATAAAGACAAGGAGTTGATCGAAGAGCGCGTCGGCGGCGGTGACCAGGTCGGCGGGAGACATCCTGGCTCGCGAAGCGAGGATCTGGGAGCGGAGCCCGGCCTTGGTCATGGTGCCCGCAAGCATCGCACATGGCGGCGTTGTCGTTGAGGAGGGCGTGACTTTGCGTACCCGCCTGACGACCTCGTTTCTGGCCATGGTGCTGGGGCCCGTGGTGCTCGGCGCGCTGTTCGTGGGCGTGACCGTCAACACGGTGAGCGCCAACCGCGCGGCGGAACGAATGGATCACGCGTCGAGCGCGGTGCGTACCTCGATCGGCTCACTGTGCGCCCAGCTCAGAACGGTCGCCGAGGCGATCGTGGCCGCACCGGTCGAGCGAAGGCTCGCGCTTGGCGCGCAGTTCGTGGAGCGCGGCCTGGTCAGCGGCGTACACCTGGAGGGCAACATCACAACGACGGGCACGCCACCACCGCCGTGGGCGGACTGCGCGGGCCCCGGCTCGCCACGCCACCACGAGGCCATCACCGCGCACGAGGCGATCGCCGCGTACGCGGGCCCGGTCGCCGCCGCGTTCACGGTCGACGCCGATTTCGTGCGCCGGCTGAGCGAGGCCAGCGGCGCGCGGATCACGCTACTGCCCGGCGCGAATCCACAGCCGGCTGTGGACAACCGGGTGGGCATGGGCCGGTTGTCCCTGCTCAAGGAGCGGGGCGATCTGGTGCGCAAGCTCGAACCCGTTGCGGGACAACCGCTTCCGCTCGAGCTGTCGGTGCCGACCGTCCCGCCGGGTGGCCTGTTCGTGGTCCTGATCCTCGTCGTACTGGCGTGTGCCGTGGCGGCGGTGGTGGTGGCGTGGTGGCTGGCCCGCGCGACCACCAACCCGCTGGCGGGCCTTGCCGCCGCGGCCGATCGGGTGGCGGCGGGCGCGCTGGAGACGCGCGTCCCGGCGGGCGGCAAGGACGAAATCGGGCGCCTGGCCAACGCGTTCAACCACATGACCCGGGAGCTGGGCGCCTACGTCAACGCGCTGACGGCAAGCCGCGATCAGTTGCGCGGCCACCTGGGCGTGCTCGGCGACACGCTGTCGAGCACGCATGACCTGGACCGCATCCTGCAGGTGATCCTGCAGACGGCGCGGCACGCGACGGGCGCGTCGTCGGGCGTGGTGCTGCTGGCCTCCTCCGCTGAAGGGGTGCTCCTCGGCCAGTGCAGCGAGGGGATCGCCCTGCCGGTGCGGGTCCCGATCGGAGCCGGGCTGGTGGGCTCGGTGGCCGCGACCGGCGTGCCGCGCATCGGCAAAGTGGATCGCGACGGCCCGCGGCTCGACGAAAGCGAACCGGCGTGCGGCACCTATGTGGTGGTGCCGTTCTGCCTGTCCGAAAACGTTGGGGCGCAAGGGGTTCTGGCGCTGTACGACCGGTTGGGGCGCGACGAGTTCGACGACTCCGATCTGGACACGCTGCGCACGTTCGCCGGCCAGGCGTCGGTGGCGGTGGACAACGTGCGCATCCACGAGGAGGCGCAGCGGCTGAGCGTCACCGACTCGCTGACCGGGCTGTTCAACTACCGCTCGCTGCGCGACTCGCTGCGCCGCGAGACCGACCGCGCCGGCCGGTTCGGCCGCAGGCTGGCCGTGCTCGCGCTCGACCTCGACCATTTCAAGCACATCAACGACCGGTACGGCCACGCGGCAGGCGATGCCGTGCTCGCCGAGTTCGCCCAGCGCATCCGCTATGAGATCCGCGAGGTGGACGTGGCCTTCCGGCAGGGCGGGGAGGAATTCGCGCTGCTGCTGCCCGAGAGCGACGAGGTGGGCGGCATGGCCGTCGCCGAGCGGCTGTGCGACGCGATTAGAAAGACGCCCATCCATGTGAGCGAGCTCACCATATCGGTGACAGTCTCGATCGGAGTGGCGGTCTTCCCAGATCACGGCAAGAGCGGGCCGGCCGTGCTCCGCGCCGCTGACGAGGCGCTCTACGCGGCCAAGACGGCCGGACGGGACACGTTCCGGGTCGCGGGCGAGGGTGGCCTTGTCGGGATTGGCGGCGCGTCGGGCGGCCCGCAGGCACCGAGGCAGGCGTCTGGCCGTTAGTCTCGCGGCATGTCTGAGCGCGCCGGAGTCCGTGCTGTCAAGGCCGTCATCCCCGCTGCGGGGCTGGCCACGCGATTCCTCCCAGCAACCAAAGCCGTGCCCAAGGAACTCCTACCCGTCGTCGACCGACCCGTGCTGCAGTACATCGTCGAAGAGGCTGCCACGGCCGGGATACACGACGTGCTACTGATCACGGGAAGGGGCAAGACCAGCATGGTCGACCACTTCGACCCGCACCCCTATCTCGAGTCCCGTTTGGAGGCCAAAGGCGACCTCGTGCGCCTGGCGGCCGTGCGCCGCACGTCCGACCTGGCCGAGATCTACACCTGCCGGCAGGGTGAGCCGTTAGGACTAGGGCACGCGATCGGCTACGCGGAGTCGCATGTGGGCGATGCGCCGTTTGTGGTGCTGCTCGGGGACGAATTCATGGAGGAGACCTCGAGCCTGCTGACGGACATGATTGAGCTCCAATCACGCACCGGGGGGATCGTCCTTGCTTTTATCGAGGTACCAGATGATGAAGTCAATAGATATGGCATAGCTTCAGTCGAGCCGTTCGAGGGGCACGATGTCGTGCGGGTGACCGGGCTGGTGGAGAAGCCGCCCATCGGACAGGCGCCCAGCAACCTGGCCGTGGTCGGGCGATATGTCCTGCCCGGAAGGATCTTCGAGGCGATCAAGCGCACCAAGCCCGGCAGCGGCGGCGAGATCCAGTTGACCGACGCGATGGCGCTGCTTCTTGCCGAAGGCACCCCTGTACATGGCATCGTTTACCGGGGTGTTCGCTACGACACGGGCATGCCGCTCGGATACCTGCAGGCCGTAGTGCAGCTCGCGGCCAAGCGGGACGACCTCGGGCCGGCGTTCTCGGAGTGGTTGCGGGAGTTTGTGGGGACTTCTGTTGGGGGTAAGTCTGTATGACCGCTACGGTCGGGTCTTCTGAGGCGTCCGACGCCGAGCTGACGCCGCTCGCCGACTACCTGGGCAGCGTGCTGCGCAGGTTGCGGGCGCTGCCGGCGTTGGACCTGGACCTGACCCAGGCCCACGGCAACGTGCTGGCCGAAAACGTGCTCGCGCCGCACCCCTATCCGGCCTTTGACCAGGCGTCGATAGATGGGTACGCGGCGCGATCCGAGGACATTCTGGGCGCGGGACCCGGGCGCCCCGCCCGCCTGTCGGTGGTCGGCGACCTGGCCGCCTCCAGCTGGCGGCCCGCCCGGCTGACCGCCGGCACCTGCTTCTCCGTCGCCGCCGGGGCCCCGCTGCCCGTGGCCGCCGACGTCGTCATCCCTCCGGAGTGGACAGACCAGGGCATGGCATCGGTGGAGGTCAACCACGCGGCCAAGCGGGGCTATGGCATCAGGCGGATCGGCGAGATCATGCCCGAGGGCAGCATGCTGGGGCGAGCCGGCACGACCGTCACGCCCGCGCTGGTCGGCGTGCTCGCGGCCAGCGGGATCGGGCACATCGTCGTGCGGCCCTCGCCCCGGGTTGTGATCATTTCGACCGGCGATGAGCTGGTCGAGGCCGGGCGCGTGTCGCAGCCCGGCCAGGTGGTCGACGTCAACTCGCACGCCCTGACGGCGGCGACCGCCGAGGCCGGCGCGCACGCCTACCGGGTCGGCATCTGCGACGACGACCCCGAAGCGTTGCGCGCCTTGCTGGAAGACCAGACCGGGCGCGCGGATCTGATCATCACGACGGGCGGCTCGGGTGCGGGGCCCGGCGACATGGTGCGGCGCATCCTGTCCAGAAGGGACGGGAGTCGTGCGGGCAGCGTTGTCTTTACAGAGGTTTCGCTTGCACCCTGTGGGATCTTAGGATTCGGGACTGTGGGGACCTCGCAGGAGGTGCCGATCGTGTGCCTGCCAGGCGAGCCCGGGGCCGCACTGATCGGCTTCGAAGTGTTGGCACGACCGGTGATCCAGGTCCTGTCCGGCGCCGATCCCGTGTTCCGGCCCGCGGTGCGCGGGCACCTGCTCGAGACCGTGTCCTCCCCGGCTGGGCTGAGGGAGTTCCGGCCCGCGCTCGTTGCCGAGCGGCGGGGCGGCGGATATACCGTGCAGCCGCTGCCGGGGGGCGCGCGCACGCTGGCCGGCATGGCCGAGGCCAACGCGCTGCTGGTGCTCGGTGAGCGGGTCACGAGCGCGGCGGCAGGCACCATGGTGGACGTCCTCCTGCTCGATCGACGTCGATGAGCCTTTCCGGATACCCGGCGGTGCTTGCCGAGGGCGAAGTGGTGCTCAGGCCCTACCGGCGCGCCGACGCGGCACAGTGGTCCGAAGTGCGCCAATACAACGAACATTGGCTACGGCCGTGGGAGGTCACCCCGCCCGGGACATGGGCCGAAACCAACTCGCGAGCGGCGTTCCGGTTGGTGCGGCGGTCATTGAAGGCAGGCGTGCGAGCCGGAGAATCCATGCCGTTCGCGATCTGCGTAGGGCCGGACCGGTTGGTGGGCCACATCGGACTCGGCAACATCGTGCGGCGGGCCTTCTCGTCGGCATACTGCGGATACTGGATCGACTCGAGAGTCGCCGGGCGGGGCATCATGCCCACGGCGCTGGCACTGCTCGTCGACCACGCGTTCAGCGCCGGCCGGCTGCACCGGGTGGAGGTCAACATCCGGCCCGAAAACAAGGCCTCGCGGCGGGTGGTGGAAAAGCTGGGCTTCCGGGAAGAGGGATACCACCCGCATTACATGTACATAGATGGGGCATGGCGCGATCACGTCGGATACGCGGTGACATGGGAAGACGTGGCCGCCGAGGGCGGGCTGCTCGCCCGATGGAGGCGGGTTCGCGCCGGATAGGCAGTGTCGCTGCACCGGATCTGTTGATCACTCACGTAACGTGCTGTCTGTGCCGCCCGCCTTTGCCACCCGCGTAGTCCCAGTGTGAGCCATGCCCACGTCGGTGCTCCTCGCTGTCCTCGCTGCCGCCGGGCTCCTCGCCCTGGCGCCCGCGCTGGTGCGCCGATACGACGCGACCGAGCGGCTCGTGGCCGAGCGGGCCCTGTCCACGGCGCGGATACTTTCGCGCAAGCGGCGGCAGCGGAGCATCCCCGGCAAGCGGCCGCTCAACCCGCCACCCTGGATCGACCCGCCCGTGCTGCAGGTTGTGCGCGAGACCGACCGGGCCCCCGCTTTGCGCAAACCGCGGCTGCGCCCGGCCGTGTACCGGCGGCGGCAGGTCCTGGCCGCGCTGCTACTGCTCAACATCGTGCAGCTGGCAGGCGTCGCGCTGGTCGGACCCGGCTTCTGGATCAGCGCTTCCGTGACCGGGGCCATGTTCGTGCTCTACCTGGGCCACCTGCGCGGTCAAGCCGTGCGCATGGCCCGCCGGCGACGGGCCGAAGCGCGGCAGGCGGCATGGCTCGCCGAACAGCAGGCGCTGGTGCGCGAGGCCCAGCGGCGACGGGCCGAGGCGAGGCGGGAGGCGGCGCGGCAACTGGAAGAAGAGCTGCTCCGGGCCCAGGAAGCCATGCGCGAACTCGCCGAACGAGCCGCGGCCGCGGCAGCCGCCGAACGCGGCAAACGAGTCGCCACCATCTCCTATCGGCGGCACCCCGGGGTACGGGGCCGCGCATACGATATGGGTCCGGCCGCGTGACGGGAGTGTGCTAACGTTGTGCGGTCCGCCCGGCGGACACTCACCAGGGGATGTGGCGCAGTCTGGTAGCGCACCTCGTTCGCATCGAGGGGGTCAGGGGTTCGAGTCCCCTCATCTCCACTTAAGGTGGCGGTACGCGAACCGCCACCGCCACCAACGACGGTCGATTGTACCGGCCCTGTCGGTATGGGCCGAATGTTTCTCGGAGCCTCCCTCATTGAGGGTTTCGATGCGTTGGTGGTCGGCCGCCGGTCGCGGCTCAACCTCGCCGACCACCAACCTCGCTACCACGTGTGTTTCGGTCAGTGTTCTTCCTTGCGCCGGTGGCACAGACCCCTCAGCGGTCCTCGGTTGTACTAGAGCGACAACAGGGCAATGACACGTTCGTGGCGGTGGCCGGAGACGGTAATTGGCATGTGCCGGGCGGAGACAGTAGCCGTCACAGGAAGGAGCCCGGTGTGCCCTACGTACTCGGCGGACTTGGCGGTGAGGATGCTGTCGAGCTCTGTCCCGAGGTCTACTGATTTGTTGCGGTAGATCGGGGGCATCGTTGGGCTGGTGACGACCCACTTGACGCGTAGCTTCTTCGGGATCGGGCGCTCGATGCCGAGCAGGCCAGTGTGGAACCGGCGTCGGTCCAGTTCGATTTCTTCGGCGCGGCTCCACCTGGGTTCAAGGATCACTAGTGCGGTGGGGCGCTCGCATAGTTCGACGAACCGGCGACCGGTGGCTTCGATCGTGGCGCCGAATATCTCGGCGCGCTTGACGATCTCCGTCATGGTGAAGTTGTCGGGCATGTGAGCGAGCACGTCTCGGTGGGGCAGCAGCAGCTCGGAGGCGCCGACATCGCAGAGATACTCTTCGGCTTGGCTGCGATTGAAGATTCCAGTTTGCCGGTCGCGGCGGGCGAGCCGAAGTGTTTTGAACCCAGGAAAGAGGGTGTGGACTATCTCGTGGCCGATCGTGAAGCGCTGTCGGCCCTCGCTGTCTTGCGCCCTGATCGCCATGACCAGCTCGGAGCCGTCGTAGTAGATGCAGCCCGCCTCGTCTTGCTGGACATATTTCAGGTGAGCACCACGAAAGGACGCCAGGATATCCATCCTGGTTGGAATCGTCGCGTCGGCGTCGGCGAGGAGTGCGTCGCACAGGCGGCGGACGACCCGCTCGGGATCTTCGTCTTGACCGCCGTTCTCGCGCAGGAACGCGGTCACCACGTCGTCGTGGCGAACTTTCAACGGACGCCCTACTCATCGTCGAGGACCCTGCTGGCCCGGATGGCATCGTAAATGTGCCGCCACCTATGGGCCGATCGTGGTGCGTCGCCCCGGAAGCGGATGGACGCGAGCATCATGACATCCGCTTGGCTCAGTTTCTCTTTCTCGGCAAATTCGGCGAGTCCCGGTGGTATTTCATGACTCACCCTCGGGCGCACGACGCGTCCGAGGAGGTCGCCGATGGTGACGCCGAGGGCATCGGCAATCCGCAGGAGAACCTCAGCGGAGGGCCTGCGGCCTGCCCCGCTCTCGAGTTCGGAGATGTAGGTCTTGGAGAGCTCAGCCGCGCTGGCCAGTTCGGTCTGAATTAGACCTTTTTCGATGCGAAACCGACGTATTCGCAGGCCAAGGGTTTTTCCGTCATCTCTTGCGTCCGCCATCGTTGAACCTTACCTACACGATAGTTGACAAGTCCAGTGCCGCCTGCATAAAGTTTCGACCCATGTTCAACTACTCCGAACTCACGTCAACCATAGGGGATGTCTAGTGAAGGTCGCAGACTGCGTCACAGAGAACGTGCTGCTCCCGGATGCCCGCCTGGACGGAGTGTGGGAGTCGATTGTCGGCTCTGACGAGATCAAGGGCCGACTGGTGCGTCAGGTGCTCCTCGCGCTGCGACTGCGTCAGG
>JBIOYB010000094.1:0-2281 GCA_044869915.1 Allorhizocola sp. | reverse complement strand
AGAAGCTCCAGGAGCAAAGCGTCAAGGCGGAGGTCAAGCTCGACGGGGTGGTCGCGATGACCGCCACGTCGCAAAACGACCCCGTCGGCAAGAAGGCGACATCGACCACCGAGGTCAACGCCAGTGGCATGAAGATTTCCACCTCGATCCTCGCGGTGAACCGTGAGGTCTGGGTCAAGATGACCGGCGTGCCCGGTGCGCCGGACAAGTGGATGCACGTCGCCGCCGACAAGGTGGCGCCGGGCAGCAGCCTCGACATCGGCAAGGACCAGTCGGCCAGGTTGCAGTCGGCCGCCGTCTCCGTGGAGCGCGACGGCGCCAACGGGTTCAAGGGCACGATCGACATCACCAAGCTGGGCACGATCAGCGAGGACCTGGTCAAGCAGCTGGGCGACAAGGCCAAGGCCATGCCGTTCACCGCGACCCTCGACTCGCAGGGCCGCCTGGCGACCGTGGAGATGGACATGTCCACGGCCGTGCCCGGGATGGGCAAGATGACCACCAAATACTCGGGCTACGGCGACCCGGTGACGGTCACGCCGCCGGCCGCGGGCGAGGTCGTCGAGATGCCGGAGCAGTTCCTGACGGCGCTCAACAAGCCGGTCTGATCCCGGATAACCGCAAACGCGTTGAGCCCCGCCCGCGCATCTCGCGGGTGGGGCTCATGCGCTTTCGTCCGGGCCGGGCCGCGCCGGGCGAGGCCGCAGCCGCCGGATTGCGCGGTCGTGCCAGGCAGCGGGGGCGCCGGCTACGTACGCCGTGGCGCGGCCCATACGCCGTGGTGCCGCCCATGCGCCGTGGCGCTGCCCGTGCGGCGGGATGCCGCCCGTGCAGCGGGGGCGCCGGCTGCGTGCGCCGGGGTGCGGCCCGTGCGGCGGGGTGCCGGCTACGTGCGCCGTGGCGACCCCGTGCGCCGCGAGGCGGTGGCCGAGGCGGCCCATCTGCCGGCGCCGCCGACGGCGCTGGGTCAGAGGCGGATGCCCAGCAGGTGGTCCACTGTGGACTGCATGAGGGCGGGTGCGGTGGTGTCGTTGCCCAGCCAGGTCAACGCATCCTCGGCCCACGCGTCGACCAGCGCCAGGGCGGCCGGGGTGTCCAGGTCGTTGGCGAGGCGGGTGCGCACGCCGTCGAGCAGGTCGGCGCCTGACGGGCCGCTCGGCGCGGCCGCGGCGGAGCGCCAGCGGGCCAGGCGGGACTCGGCGGCCTTGAGCAGCTCGTCGGTCCACGGGCGGTCCTCGCGGTAGTGCTGCCCTATCAGCGCCAGCCGCACCGCCATCGGATCGACGCGGTCGGCGCGCAGGCGCGAGACGAACACTAGGTTGCCGCGCGACTTACTCATCTTCTCGCCGTTGAGGCCGATCATCCCGGCGTGCACGTAGTGCGCCGCGAACGGCGCCTTGCCGCTGAGCACCTCGCCGTGCGCCGCCGAGCACTCGTGGTGCGGGAACAGCAGGTCGTTGCCGCCGCCCTGCACGTCGATGGTGTCGCCGAGCAGGCTCTGCGCGATGACCGTGCACTCGATGTGCCAGCCGGGGCGGCCGGGCCCGAGCGGGCCGCCGTCCCATGCCGGCTCGCCGGGGCGCATCCCGCGCCACAGCAACGGGTCCAGTTGGTCGCGCTTGCCGGGCCGGTCGGGGTCTCCCCCGCGCTCGGCCGACAGGGCGAGCATGGTCGCTCGGTCGAGGTTGGACTCGTACCCAAAAGACGGCGAAGCCGACAGGTCAAAGTAAACGTCCTGGGTGCCGTCCTTCATCCGGTAGGCGGCACCGCGCTCCAGCAGCTCGACCACCTTGGCGGCGATCGTCGGGATGGACTCGACCGCGCCGATGTAGTGGTCGGGCGGCAGGATGCGCAGCGCCTCCATGTCCTCGCGGAACAGGGCGGTCTCGCGCATCGCCAGGACCTTCCAGTCCTCGCCGTCGCGGGTGGCGCGCTCGAGCAGCGGGTCGTCGATGTCCGTCACGTTCTGTACATATTGGACGGTGTGCCCCGCGTCGACCCACAGCCGGTTGACCAGATCAAACGCGATCATGGTGGCGGCGTGGCCGAGGTGGGTCGCGTCGTATGGCGTGATCCCGCACACATACATGGTCGCCCGCCCGTGCGGGGGTCTGGTCGGGTGCACGCCGCGCCGGGCCGAGTCGAACAGGTGCAGCGGCCGTCCGGCGCCCGGCAAGTGGGGCAGCTCATCGTCGGAGGCGGCAGGGGCAGACCACGAATCCATCCAGCCAGCGTAACCACACCCCGGCCGGAGCGTGGTCGAGAGCCCGGTCACGCACCC
>JBIOYB010000093.1:0-3879 GCA_044869915.1 Allorhizocola sp. | reverse complement strand
ATCGGTGCTGTGGTGATTTCAGCGGTTTCGGCCAGGATGGTGAACACGGCGGCTCGCACATCGCGTGGCCAGAAGTAGAGTTGCTCGGCATCGACCATGGCGCGGAGCAGGCCGGCAGGGGTGTTGGTGCCAGGCCGGATGAGCGCGAGCTGGTCACGCAACACTGCCGGGTCGGCCGACAGAGTGACCGGCAGGCCAGCCGCAGGGGGCATGGCGCCCGCGGGGAAGCTCTGCTGCCGGTGGGTGGCGATGACTGGGTCGAACCGGAACAGCCCGTGGGGGGAGACGCTGAACTTGCCGCTGGGGATCCCGTCCTGGGTGAGCGAGTGCTCGAAGCCCGAGCCGTCGCGGTCGCGCCAGCGGATGGTGTTGTCGACGGTGTAGGTGCGGCCGTCACCGGTCCAGGTTTGGGTGGTGGTGAACAGTCCCCGCCCGTACGTGGTGGGCGGGCCGTCTCCCGGCCGGGTGCCAGCCTGGCTGATGGCGGCGGCTATCGCGGCCAGGACCGGGTCGGGTGCCGCCCGGGTGGGCAGAGGCGCCGGAGCAGCTGCTGGTGTGCTTGTGCAGCTGGCGCAGGTGGCCTGGCTGGCGGTGGTGGCGGTCGCGTAGCCGGCTCGATGGGGTGCGGCGGCGACGTGGAAGGCGTAGCCGGCGACGCTGACTGCGATCACCACGGTGAGCGCCGCGGCGGCGGCGATTCGCCAGCTGCTGTGCGGTGTGCGTGTGGACTTTCGGGGGCCGAACATTGTGCTCCTTCAAAGGGTTGGTTGGTTGTTGCAGTCAGGCGCGCCGGTCGGCGGCGGGAGCCGGGTTTGTGGATCGCGTCCAGTCGACATGGGGTTGGTGTGATGCAACCGGGTGAGGCCGGGCGGCGGCCCGATGCATCCAGCCGTGGACTTCGTCCCATATCGCGTTGCCGCCGCAGATGCGGCATGTGCCTTGGGTATCGATCGGTGGTGTCACCAGCTCCAGGTTCATGGGCGCGGGTCCTGTTGTGGCGCTCGGCTGGTGAGGGCGGACTCCGGCCCGGGTGGCTGGGCGTGGGTCAGCCGGCCCCGCTCGATCCACCATCTGGTGCATTCGACTGTGGTGGTGGCGGTCAGGCGTTGCTCAGCCATGAGGACGGTGGTGCCCGTAGCGGCGCGCTCGGTGATGATGTGGTCGAGTTGCTGGATCACTTGGGCGGCAAGGCCTTCGTACGGTTCGTCGAGGAGCAGGACCTGCGGGCGCAGGGTCAGCGCGCGGGCGATGGCGAGCATCTGCTGTTCGCCGCCGGACAGCTGCGATGGGCGGTGGCCGAGCCGTGTTCGCAGGTGTGGCAGCGCGTCGAGCACGTGCTCGCGGGTGTGCCGGTCTGCTCCGCCGATGCGCAGGTGCTCGTCGACAGTCAGTGAGGCGAATAGGCGTTTTCCTTGTGGGACAAGGCCGATGTGGGCGCGGGCGCGGCGGTGAGTCGGCCAGCTGGTGATGTTGTCGCCGTGCAGGCTGATGGCGCCGGACAGTGGGGGCAGCAGGCCGGCGATGGTGTGCAGCAGGGTGGTTTTGCCCGCACCGTTGTGTCCTCCGATCGTTGTGACCTGCCCTGCCTGCAGGGTTAGGTCGATGCCGTGCACGACGGTGTGGCCGGGATAGCCGGCGTGCAAGCCTGCCATCTGCAGTGCTGCTGTGTTCATGCGGCGGTTGACATTTCTGTGATGCGGCCGTCCTGCAAGGTCACTGCCCGGGTGGCGATTGCGTTGACGACGTCTGGGTCGTGCTCGACCAGCACGACGGTCAGGGTGGTGGGCAGTTGCCGTAGCAGGCTGGTGATGTGCTCGGTTTCTGCGGCGGATAGGCCGGCGGTTGGTTCGTCGAGCAGCAGGACTTGGGGCTGGTTGGCCAGGGCGATGGCGAGGTCGAGCTGGCGGCGGTGACCGTAGGCCAACTGTCCGGCCGGGGTGTGGGCCCGGTCGTGCAGGCCTGCCTGGCCGAGGATGTCCAGCGACCAGGCAGCCAGAATTCTGGCGACCGCGGGCCGGAGCGGAAATGAGCGGTGGGCGAGTCGCTGGCGGCGGCGAACGGCCACAAGGACGTTGCCCAGCACGGTGTGCCGGTCGGCGATCATCGGATGTTGAAAGACCCGGGTGATCCCGGCGGCGGCCCGCCGGTGTACTGGCCAGCGGGTGATGTCGCGGCCATCGAGCGTCACGGTGCCGTGGGTGGCGGCGATGGTGCCGTCGATGACGCCGAGCAGGGTGCTTTTGCCGGCGCCGTTAGGTCCGGTGATGGCCAGTCGGTCCCCAGGATGGACGGTGAGGGTGACCGTGTTGAGGGCGGTCAGCGTGCCATAGCGGCGGCTGATGCCGTGCAGGTGAAGCAGGTTCATGGTCGTGCCTCCTGCCGGGGTGGCCGGTGGGCAAGCGGGAGGAAGGCGATGGCCAGCATGAGCAGGCCAAGCCAGAGCGGGCCTTGCCCAGCTGGTGGCAGGAAGCTGGCAGCGGTGTCGCGTGCGGCGACGAGCACGCCGGTGGCGGCGATGACGATCAGGGCACCGTGCTGGTGACCGATGGTGGCCGCGGCCAGGGCGATCGCTGAGGTGGCAAGGCCAAGGTCGGTGGGGTTGAGGTAGCCGGTGGCGTGAACCCAAAGCGCACCGGCGGCACCGGCGAGCAGCCCGGAGTGGGTGTGGGCGCGTAGCAGCAGTTTGCCGACCGGATAGCCGAGGCTGCGCAGCCGTAGTTCGCGATCGCCGACGGCGATCAAGGCGGCGGCAAATGGTGACCGGGTGTGCCAGGCCAGCACAGCGCACGCGGCGGCGGTGACGGCGAGCACCCACAGGTACCGCAGGCCGTTGTTGGCCAGGGTGACCGCGTCTGGCCACAACGCCGCCGGTGCAGCGGTCGCGCCGTCGGTGCCGCCGGTCGCGCTGGTGGCGGTGCCCGCCCAGGTCGCGGCGATCAAGCCGGTGGCCAGGCTGGCCAGCACGTAGGTGAGCCCGCGTAGCCGGATCAGCGCCGCGCTGGTGACCGCGGCGGTGACGGCTCCGGCGAGTGCGGCGGCGGACAGCTGCACGACCGCGTTGTGGTGGCCGGTGCTGCTGAGCCAGATCGTGGCGTAGCCGCCGGCGCCGAAGTAGGCGCCGTGCCCGAGGCTGGCCAGCCCAGTGCTCGACGATAGGTAGTGCACGGCGACGGCGAGCAGGCCGAGGGCAAGGATGCGGGAGCCGGTGGCTGCCGTGTAGGTGTCGCCGATGAACGGGACCAGCGTGGCGCCAAGCGTTGCGGCGGCGGTGACCGCGTGACGGTAGTTCATGACAGTGTCCTGGTCAGACCATGCGGGCGTACCGCGATGATTCCTATGAGGACGGCGAAGAGAAGAAACGGGGCGAACGCTGGGGCGATGATCCGGCCCAGGGTGTCTGCTTGCCCGGCCAGGAGGGCAGCCGCCAGAGCGCCGCGCAGGTCGGCGCCGCCCAGCACGACGATGATCAGGCTCATCACCAGCAGGTGCTCGTCGACGGCCGGGCCGCCGGGCAGGATAGGCGCGGCCAGAACACCAGCGGCGACGGTCAGGATCGTGCCTGCCATGAACACTGTCGTGTGGACGGTGGCTGGCCGGATGCCCAGGCAGGCAACCATTTGCGGGTCGTCGGCCACGGCCCGGGTCACAGCGCCTGCCCGGGTGCCGGTCACGGCCCACCACATCACGGTGGCGATGACGGCGGCGGTGGCGATAAAGATCAGCCGCCAGATCGGGTAGCTGCTGCCGAGAAGGTCGGTGGTGCCGCGAAGAGGGCGGGGTGGGTTGGCGGGCAGCCACCGTCCGCCGGTGGTGGCGGCGAAGGCTTGCGCCAGGATGAGGCTCAGGCCGAGCGTGGCCAGGGCTTGCCGCAGGTGGCCC
>JBIOYB010000092.1:0-4919 GCA_044869915.1 Allorhizocola sp. | reverse complement strand
GGCGGTCCCATGGCCCCATAGCGGGTCGATTGAGACCACATTTGAGACCAGACGACAATGCCGGGGGGTTCCGACAGTGGGACCACCCGGCATTGTTGCTGCTTAAGAGCGGTGGCGGCGGGATTTGAACCCGCGGAGGGGTTGCCCCCTCACACGCTTTCGAGGCGTGCTCCTTAGGCCACTCGGACACACCACCGTCGAAGACGTTACACGATCGGTCAGCACACTCCGAAACCCGTATCGAAGAGGCGGTGCAGGTATTCGACATAACCGGCGATGGCCTTCTGCACGGTGCGCCCGTCGTGGAGGAAAAGGTAGCCGTGCTCGCCGAAGGTGACCAGCAGGCCGTCGAACCGGTGGCTGCCCTGCGGCGCGGTGAGTGGCTCGGCGCTCGGATAGGTCTTTTTTACTTCCTCGATGGGGGCACCCGTGGAGACCCCTTCGGGCGTGCGGAGCGGATGCTCGAACCAGAGGAGCACGAGGCGATCCTCGGCCGTGAAAACGAGGCTGCCCTGCGGGTGGGAGGCCAGCTGGGCGTTGCACCCGGCGATGTCGTGGTTGACGTGCTGGTCGATGTCGGCACGCGCCGCGCCGATCGGCACCTGGGCGAGGCCGGTCGGGTGCACGATCGGGATTTTTTCGCTGCTGGGCGGTGATGGGGCGGGCGCACGGTGAGTCTGCGCACAGGCCGACAGCAACAATATGGTGGCGATGCCAAGTGCTCGCAGCATCGGTGCCTTCCCCCGTTAGAGAACACGAAAACCCCACCCTTGGGGGATGGGGTTGCGGGCCCCCGTGCACCCGGTAGAGCCCGCTTATCCTTGCTGCCTTCCGGCCCTGGGGAGGTTCACAGGGTGCCGCCGCACGGGGGCAACGGCTACTGTACCTGGTTGTGCGAACCCCCCGTGCGGCCGCTATCCTTCTCGACGGAGGTTTCGCCTAGAGGCCTAGGGCGCACGCTTGGAAAGCGTGTTGGGATAAAACCCTCACGAGTTCGAATCTCGTAACCTCCGCCACGATCAACATGGTAAAGATGCAGGTCAGCCCCGGTCCGACGACCGGGGCTGATGATCTTTAGGGGATATGTAGGGGAAACGAAACGATCATGGTTTTTCCGGTGGTTCCACGATGCGCAGGCGACGTACCGGAGGATCCTCTTGCTTGAGGCGATCGCGGACCCCGGCAACATACCCTTCCGCCCAGCCCGGCGGCTTTCCGTTCACCCCATCCGACCGCCTTTGCCGGGCTGGCTTTCCGCGGCTATCCCGCTGAGGGCGCGGTCCACCGCCGAGTTTTACCGGGTGGGGGATGCGGCGGTCGAGCTTGTCCAGGGTCTCGGCGCAATGCGCGGTCTGCTGGGCGATGGCATGCTGTTCCGCCCGCACCGCTTCGGTCTGCCGCAAGCAGTCCTGCACCATACCGCCGAGGATGTCTTGGCGGGCGATTACTCTGTCGATCTGGGCGCTGACGTTATCCAGACCATCTGCAACTTGCCGCTCGCGCACCATCGCGGCGGTATCGGCGGCCTCACGCTTGCGGGCGTCGGTGTTGAGCCACCACTTGAGAAAGCCCAGGAAAAGACACATCACTGAGACGGTGGTTAGAGCGACTGTGACCTGCCCCTTGGGTGTGATCAAGGCGTCGAAGTGCCAGACGATCGACGCCCAGCCGATCGCGCTGGCCGCGCCGAGCACGCCCAGGACTATGAACGTCACCGGCCAGAACATGTTGATCTGGTCGTCGGGGCGTCGGTCACCCTCAGGTCTTGATGGCATGACAAAATACACTCCTCTCAATGTGTTTGAGGGGAGTGGCTTCCCGCACTAGCCACCCCGAACAAGATCCCCCCGTTGTGCATCCCCTGGGCTGGTGGCCACCCGGGGATCTTGAGGTTACTCACGGATTCATTCATGCCACATAGCGTGATCGGTCGATCCGGAACCTGCACGTTCGTCGATTGACATGCGCATCCGCCTGGGAGTACGTTTACGCGCTGTTTGCGATCATCGTCCGAATGGAACGGGTGTTCGAAAAATGTGTCACGGTTTGGATGTGTATCAATTCCCTATAAGGATCGAATCCCTAAAGGTCTGACCGACTAGTCAACCCGAACGGGCGATAGTCACACGCCTGTGATTCGGGCTAGGAGATCAATATTCGCGCATCCGTTGATGTACTGCTTAACGGTCGAGTTCGCCCATTGTGCGGCGGACGAGTGCCGCGGCGTCGTCACCTTCGATCGCCTCGGCCCAAAGCGAGTCGAGGATGCGTTGATACAGCAACGATTCCTCGGCTCCGCAGATGGTTTCGGCGGTGAACGTCTCGACGAACGCGGTGTCGTCGTAGAGCACGAACGAGTTCTGCGGTGTGCGCGCCAGAGGCCGGCGAAGCGGCAGGATCCCGATGCGCACGTGGGACAGGTTCATCGCGGTCAGGATCCGGTCCAGCTGCGCCCGCATCACGTCCGGCGGGCAAAGACCCCACAGCACCACCGGCTCGGCGAGCAGGAACTCCCACTGCTTGGTGTCGTCGTAGAGATAGCGTTGCCGCTCGAGGCGGGTCGCGACGGCCTGGTCGACGTCGTCGTCGGCGAGCGCATGCAGCTCCTTCATCTCGGCGAACACCCGGCGGGCGTAGGCCGGTGTTTGCAAGGGCCCTGGCACGAAGGTCAGCGTGAATTCGCTGATACGCGTCGACCTCGCGACCAGTTTGTTGTAGTCGGCCTGGACGAGGGCGTGTCCTGCGCGGGCGCGTCGTCGCCATGCCCGGTGCGTGGCGTGAAGCTCCTCGAGCAGCCGGATCAGCTGGTCGGCTTCGTCGGGCCGGCCGCAGGCGTTGGCCCATTTGGTGAGGTCTTCTTTGGTGGGGCGCTGCCGGTTGTTCTCGAGCCTGCTCACTTTGGACGGTTGCCAGCCGAGCCCGTCGGCGAAGTCTTTGCCGTTGAGGCCGGTGGCGGTACGCAGAGCGAGCAGCCGTTCGGCCAGCTCCTCGCCCTGCATGCCTGGTTCTGTCTTCACGTAGTCTCCAGCGTGCTGTGTCGGATCGCCAGATCCCTCCACGTACACGCCTGATCGATGTCTGCTTGGTCGGTGATCAGCTCCATGGAGAGCCGACGCCCTTCGCCGTCAAATGTCATCACGATGAGTTGCGTCTCGTCCAGCAGCCACCAGTCCTTGTCGCCGGCTGCGGGCAGCAACCCCACTTCGCGCGCCTTGGCCCGGGTCATGTAGCGCATGACCTCGCCAGAGGCGATGTTCCAGGCGCCGATCCAGCGCTCCCACCGCTGATAGTCCGTCGGCGGGTCCTCGTGCACGCGTACCCGCTCCATGCGCAGCCCGCGGGTGGTCTGCTCGCGTACCTGTGTGAACCAGGCGGCGAGCTCGGGCACCTCGGTAGGCGGTTGCGGATCGCCGGCGACGAATTTGGCGAAGGTGTCGGCCTCGATCGGCTCGCTGTACTGCCGTTGAAGCTCGAGCCGGAACGCTGTGCGCTCGTACCCGCGGAACAGCTCGCCGAACTCCTCGCCGGTCAGCGGTCTACCCATGGGGCGTGCTCTGCCGCAGCATGTCCAGGACCGCGGCTGGCACGAACACGGCATCTTCGGTGTCGGCGAGCTGGCGCAGCTGCGCGCGGGTTTCGTCGTCGATCCTCACGCCTTGCACGACGTAACCGCCGCCGACGACACGGTAGAGGGCAGGGCATCCGCTGCTTCCGGAGTCGGGATCTTTGTGCAGGAACTCGATTTTCACGCTTCCTCCTTATTTAGGCGTGTCTCGATGTTCCCACGACAGCGACAGATCTAGCAATCGCGCGCAATCGCCCCGCAAGATCTGCAATCCTGCGGGGCGATGGTGGAGCGATCTGGCGTAGAAGGAGCCTAACACAATTGCGTGCAATTGCTTGACAGCTGGTGGCGGGTGGGCGCACGATGAGCACACCGATAGACGCTCCGGGGTGGTGCTGGTCCCCCGCAGACCGCCCGCCCTGGAGTCCGCACGGGCGCACATACCGTGGAGGTTGCGCATGGACTGGAGCAAGCTCGGCCGCGACGTGGCCATGCGCCTCGGTGACGGGCCTGACGACCCGGACAATCAGACCCCGATCGACCGCGCGTACCGGCATCGCGAGCGCTGGCCAGGCGAGCCGCTCGGGGTGCGCATCTATCAGGGCATTGAGCAGATTCGGCGGCCGTCGTGAGCACGGTGGTGCGGCTGATCGTGTGGGCCGACAGCGAGGAGGAGATGGCTGCAGCGTTGGAAGCCCACGTGCGGGCGCTGCTCGGCGTCACCTACAAAAAGCGCCTCGACGACTCGACTGAGGTGTGTGAGCGGCTGCTGGCCCGGCTGAAGGGGCGGCATCGTGACCGAGGCTGATCCGGAACAACTGGTGGACGAGCCGACCGCCCGGCGCCGTCGCGCGCTGCAGCAGGCTATCGAGCAGATACGGCGCGAGTCGGCGCGGGCGCGGGCGCGGACGGTGTGGCTGTATCAGGGCGCGTTGCCGCCTGTGGAGGAGGATCTGCCGGGGTCTGCCGGAGTCGAGTGCGCTGAGCAGGTGCGCCGGCTGCTGCGGGAGGCGGACCAGTTGCGCGTCGCACACTTTTGTCCGCCAGAGCTATGTGGGGCCGAAATTCGCGCCCAGGCCACCTCGGCCCGGTGGGGTTGGTGGCGCCGGCTGTGGAGGTGGTGGTGATGGCAGGCTGGTGGATCATCGCGGATGGCAGCGAGGCCCGCTGCGGCGATCGGGTGATCGTCAGGACTCCCGACGGTGAGCGGGTGGCGGTCATCGCCGGCGTCGATCCCATCCACGGCCGGCCGATCGTGGTCATCGAGGATACCGGCGCCCGTCGGCCCGTGTTCACCGCCGACGTTCTGCGCCGCGCGAACTGATTGAGCACCCCGTTGCCGCGGGTTTGCGCG
>JBIOYB010000091.1:0-29613 GCA_044869915.1 Allorhizocola sp. | reverse complement strand
CATGCCGGCGACCACCATGCTGTAGTGCATCCGATAGCGCATCACAGCTCCGCCAGGCGACGGCGCCGGACCAGCGCGATGAAGAAGGGGCCGCCCAGGAAGGCCACGACGATGCCCGCCTGGATCTCCTCCGGCCGGACGACCACCCGGCCCGTGATGTCGGCGGCGAGCAAGAGGATCGGCGCGGCGAGCAGGGTGAGGGCGAACAGGGACCGGTGGTCGGGGCCAACCAGCGTCCGGACCAGATGCGGCGTGACCAGTCCAATGAAGACGATCGGGCCGGCTACGGCCACCGCCGTGCCGGCCAGGACCGTGATGGCCAGGGTGGCCTGAATCCGCGCCAAGACCAGCCTGCGGCCCAGGGCCGCCGCGACATCGTCTCCCAGCGCGAGACTGTTGAGTGTGGGGGCGGCGGCAAGGGCAAGCACGGTTCCGCCGGCCACGAAGGGGACAGCCCAGAGCAGGATGGCCGAATCTGGTGCGGCAAGCGATCCGGCCGCCCAAAACCGGTACCGGTTAAGCGATTCGGGGCTGCGCAGCACCAGCGCGGAGGTGAACGAGCCGAGCAGGAACGTCACCGCGATACCGGCGAGGGCGGTCTTGACCAGGCTGGGCCCGCCGCGCCCCAGGCCGCCCAGCACGTGGACCGCCACTGCCGCGCCCAGCGCGCCCACGAAGGCCCACAGGACATAGATGGGTGGCGAGCCCACGCCGAACAGTGCCACCGCGACGACGACGCCGAACGCGGCCCCGGCGCTGACCCCGAGCAATCCGGGATCCGCCAACGGGTTTCGGGTCAGGCCCTGCATCAGTGCTCCCGAAAGCCCGAGGGCCGCACCGATGAGCAGGCCCGCGGCGGTGCGCGGCAGCCGTACATTCCAGATGATCGCCTCGATCTGCGGGTCGACCCGGCCCGGGCGGCCAAACAGCGCGGCAAGCACCTGGTCCAGCGGGACCTGCCTGCTGCCGACCGCGATCGACAGCAGGCACAGGACAAGCAACAACACCGCGGCCACGGCGAACCATCGGACCAGCCGGCCCTCCTTCATACCCGAGATCTTAAGGTGAGCCTTGCCTAAGTCCATAATCTTGAATTTAGGTTAGGCTTACTTTAGCATAGGTTCCCATGCTCATCTTGCGCTTGCTGCTTGCCGCAGCCCTCCTGACGTTGACTGCCTGTGGTGGCGGCGTCGTCGTCAGCGACCCACCGGCGGCAAACGCCAGTGGCCAGGCCAGTTTCCCGGCCACCGCCACACACAAGTACGGCGACACCACCATCACCAAAGCGCCGTCGCGTGTTGTCACGCTTGGACTCAGCGATCACGACGCCGTGCTCGCGCTCGGCGTGAGGCCGGTCGGGGCGATCGACTGGTTCGGCGAACGCCCCTACGGCAAATGGCCATGGGCGCAACCACTGTGGAGCGGCAACACCCCCGAGATCGTCGGCGAGCGGGACGAATACAACCTCGAAAAGATCGCGGCGCTCAAGCCCGACCTGATTCTCGGCATCTACTCCGGAATGAAGCAGGAGCAGTACGACAAGCTGTCCCAGATCGCGCCGACCGTGGCTCAGGTCAAGGGATTCGACGACTACTCGGCTCCGTGGAAGGAGATGACCATCCACGCCGGGCGAGCATTGGGCATGCAGGCCAAGGCCAAAGAGCTGATCGCGGCCGTCGACACCCGCCTGGCCGATCTACGCACCAAGAACCCGCAGTTCAAAGGCAAGTCGCTCGCCGTCGTGGAGCCCTACGAGCCGGGCAAGTACGCGGTCTTCGCCCCCTCGGACCCCAAGGTGGTGTTGATGACCCAGCTCGGATTCGTCGTGCCCGGCGCCATCGCCCAGGCCGCGGGCAGCGACTACGCCGCCGAGATCGGCTCGGAGCGGCTCGATCTGATCGATGTGGACACGGTGCTGTTCCTGACCGCCGACGGGTCCACCGAAGCGACGGTCAAGGCGGACAAGGTCTACACCACGTTGAAGGTGGCCCGGGACAACCGCGCCGTGTTCCTGCCCTATGAGGATCCGCCGATCGGTGCGGCGCTGTCGTTCGGCACGGTGCTGAGCATCCCCTACGCCCTTGACCAGATGCTGCCCCTGCTACCGCGCTGAAAGGCTCACCAGAACATGTTGCAGACGTGGCCGTCGCTGTTCGCCACCCAGGTAACCCAGCGGCGCGACGAGATCGCGCTTGTCCACGAAGAGACGACGCTCACCTATGGGCAGCTCGAGGCGGAGGCCAATCGGCTGGCGCACGCGCTGATCGCCCGCGGAGCCGGGCCGGAACGGTTGGTGGCGCTGTGCCTTCCCCGCTCCGCGGAAATGATCGTCGCGCAGGTGGCCGTGCTCAAGACGGGCGCCGCCTACCTGCCCGTGGACGCCGACTATCCGCGGGAACGCATCGGGTACATGCTCGACGACGCGCGGCCCGTCTGCCTGGTCACCACAACCGCGCTGGCACAAGGCATCCCGGCTCGGCCGGACACGGTCGTACTTATGCTGGATGCCGAGGGCAAGCCGAGCCACGACACCATGCCACCGGATACCGTGCCACCGGATGTGGCGATCAGTCCGCAGAACGCGGCCTACGTGATCTACACCTCCGGGTCGACAGGCCGGCCCAAAGGCGTGGTCGTGTCGCATGCCGGCGTGGCCAAGCTGCTGGCGACCGGCGTGGAGCGGCTCGGCGCCGGACCGCACAGCCGGGTGCTTCAGTTCGCCTCGCCCAGCTTCGACGTGGCGTTCTTCGACCTATGCCTGGGCCTGCTCACCGGCGGCCGCCTGGTAGTGGTGCCGGCAGACCGCCGCGTGCCAGGGCCTGAGCTGACCGAGTACGCCCACAGACACGGGATCAACCTCATGATCCTGCCGCCGGCGCTGCTGGCCGCTCTGCCCGCCGAGTGCGAGCTTCCAGCCGGGGCCACTTTGCTCGCCGGTACCGAAAAAATCTCCGCGGCGTTGGTCAACCGCTGGGCCCGTGGACGGTCGATGTTCAACGCCTACGGCCCGACCGAGGCCACGGTCAACTCCACGCTCGGGTTGTGCGATCCGGACACCGCGCCGGGCGAGCCGGTGCCCATCGGCCTGCCCGATCCGCAAACACGTTGCCACGTCTTGGATTCCCACCTGCGCCCGACCGATTCGGTTGGCGAGCTTTACCTTGGCGGTCCCGGACTGGCCCGCGGTTATCTGGGCCAGCCCGGGCTGACCGCCTCGCGTTTCGTCGCCGACCCGTTCGGCGCGCCCGGCGAACGGCTATATCGCACTGGCGATCTGGTGCGCCCGCTGCCCGACGGGCGATTGGATTTCGTGGGCAGATCCGACAGTCAAATGAAGATCAGGGGGTACCGGATCGAGCCTGGCGAGATCGAAACAGTGCTGGCCGCACACCCGGCCGTGTCGCAGGTCGCCGTGGTCGGGTGGCAGGACAGGCTGGTGGCCTATGTCGTGCCCGAAACGGATTCGCCCGACGATGGCAGCCAACCTGCCAGGAAAGTCGCGCAGTGGAAACAGTTGCATGAGTTGCTGTACACCGCCGGGCATGCCGAACCGCTCGGGGAGAACTTCACCGGCTGGAACAGCAGCTACGATGGCCTGCCAATCCCGCTTGAACAGATGCGCGAGTGGCGTGCCGCGACCGTGGCGCGCGTCCGCGCCCTGAATCCGCGACGGGTGCTCGAAATCGGCGTGGGCAGCGGGCTGATCCTGTCCCAGATCGCGCCAAAGGCCGAATGTTACTGGGGCACCGACCTATCCGAGCAGGCCATCGCGACCCTGAACGCCGTCGGGATGGACCGGGTGCACCTGAGCGCCCAGCCGGCCGACGACTTCACCGGCCTGCCATCGGGATTCTTCGACACCGTCGTCATCAACTCGGTGGCGCAGTATTTTCCCAGCGCCGGCTACCTTCTCGAGGTGCTTCGCGGCGCGACCGAGCGGCTCGCTCCCGGCGGTGCCGTCTTCGTCGGCGACGTGCGCAACCTGCGGATGTTGCCCGCGATGCGCTCTGCCGTTCGGGCCAGCCGGGGTGAGGACGCGATGCGTTGGGAGAACGAGCTTCTGCTCGATCCCGACTTCTTCGCCCGGCTGCCGGAGATGTTGCCCGGCGTCGCCGCCGTCGACATTCGGATCAAGCAGGCTCGGCACCACAACGAGCTGAGCAGGTACCGCTATGACGTGGTCCTGCATACCGTCTCGCCTGCGCGGGTCGCGCCCGCTATGGTCGAGTTCGCCTGGACGGACATGGCCGACCTGACGTCGAGCCTGACCGAACCCCATGCGGCACTTCGGTTCACCGGCATCCCCAACGCGAGGATGTCCGCCTCGCCGGTGGCTGTGGATCCGCAGGAGCTGGAGGAGCTCGCGCGGCGGCACGGCTTCGACGTCGGGATCACCTGGTCCGGCCAGGGCGACGAGGGCCGGATCGACGCCGTGTTCACCACCGCCGGTTCACCGGCACCGATCCCGCTCTACCGGCCCGGCGGCGGCGACCGTCCACTCGCGAACCGCCCCTCGCCCTACCGTGACGTGAACGCGCTACTTGCCGATCTGCGCGGCCACGCGCGAAGCCGGCTCCCCGACTACATGGTGCCGTCGTCGTTCGTGGCGCTGCAACGGTTGCCGGTCACGACAAGCGGCAAGCTCGACCGGGCCGCGCTGCCCGCACCCGACTACACCGCCGTCGTGGGCGGGCACGCCCCCCGCAACCCGCGTGAGGAGACGCTGTGCCGCCTTTACGCTGAGGTGCTCGGCCTGCCCGAGGTCGGCGTGGATGACGACTTCTTCGCCCTCGGCGGCGATAGCATCGTCTCGATCCAGCTGGTTATCGCGGCGCGGGCGACGGGTCTGACGGTGACACCGCGGCAGGTGTTCGAGCACCGGACCGTGGCGGCACTGGCGGTGGTGGCCATCGACGCGAGTCCTGTCGCGGCGAGCATCGACGACCCCGGGGCGGGAGTGGGTGACCTGCCGCTCACCCCGATCATGGCCTGGCTCGACGGCTGCGGCGCAGACTTCGACGCATTTAACCAATGGCTTGCCGTACGGGTTCCGGCCGATGCCACGATGGACCGGCTCACGTCGTCGTGGCAAGCCGTCATCGACCGCCACGACGTGTTGCGCTCCCGCCTGTCCCGGGCGACCGCCACCGGACCGGGGAGTCTGATCGTGGCGCCGCCGGGTGACGTGAGGGCCGAGGATTCGTTGCACCGCATCGATATCAGCGCGGTAGCACCAGAGCTCGAGACCGTCGCGGAACAGGCCGCCACCCTGCTTGCGCCGTGCGATGGAGTGATGGCCCAGGCGGTGTGGCTCGACGCCGGGCGGGAGCGACCCGGGTTCCTGGTGGTCGTCGTGCATCACATGGTGATGGACGGGGTTTCGTGGCGCATCCTGTTGCCCGACCTGGCCGCGGCCTGGGCGGGCGCGGGTTCGCTCGCCCCGGTCGGTACAACCTTCCGGACCTGGGCACACGGTGTTGCCGCACAGGCCCACTCCACCGCGCGGCGCGCCGAACTGGCGCTCTGGCAAGACATTCTGACCGGCGACGACCCGCCGCTGGCGCACCGGCCGCTGGATCCGCTGGGCGACCTGGGCACGGTCCGGCATCTCACGCTGCACCTGACGCCCGCGCAGACCGTGCCGTTGCTCACCAGGGTGCCCGCGGCGTTCCACACCGGGGTCAACGATGCGCTATTGACCGCCCTGGCCGTGGCCGTCACCGCCTGGCGCCGGCGCCGCGGCATGCCCACCCCGCCGGTCCTGGTCGCGCTGGAAGGGCACGGGCGCGAGGAGCAGATCCTTGCCGGGGCGGACCTTTCCCGCACTGTCGCCTGGTTCACCAGCATCTTCCCGGTACGGGTGGTGCCGGATATGAGGCGGACCAAAGAACTGTTGCGCGCAGTGCCCGATCACGGTGTCGGGTTTGGACAGTTGCGCTACCTCAATGAGGAGACCGCCGCGGCGCTGGCCGCATTGCCGAGCCCGCAGATCAGCTTCAACTACCTTGGCCGCTTTGGGGTTGACCACTCCGGCTTCTTCAAACCCCTATCCGGGGCCGGAATGCTGCGCGGTGGATACGACGCCTCGATGCCGCTGGTGCCGTACACCTTGGAAATCAACGCCTTCACCGAGGACCACCCGGACGGGCCTCGCCTGGGCGTGACCTGGTCGTTCCCCACCACGCTGCTGGCTGAGGAGGCGGTGCGGGAACTGGCCGAGGGCTGGTTTGCCGCGCTGGCCGACCTTGCCGCGTCCGGCGCCGGTGGTCACACGCCCTCGGACTTCCCGTTGGTGTCGTTGACGCAGGACGACGTCGACCGGCTGGAGGCCGCCGTGCCCGGCCTGGCCGACGTGTTGCCCTTGACACCGTTGCAGCAGGGTTTCTTCTTCCACGCCCTGCACGAGGACGACAGCTATCTGGTGCAGCAGGTCATCGAGCTGGACGGCCCGCTGGAGGCGAGCGCGCTGCGCCGCGCCGTGGCCGAGGTCGTCGCCCGGCATGCCCCATTGCGGGCGTCGTTTCACGAGCTCCCGTCCGGACAGGTGGTCCAGGCCATCGCGGAGAAGGTCGACGTGTCGTGGGAGGACAGTGGATCCGCGCGTTTCGATCTGGCGGTGGCGCCGTTGTTGCGCTGTCACGTGGACTCCCATGCCGAGCACCGGCACACGCTAGTGCTCACCCACCATCACATCATCACCGACGGCTGGTCGGCCGCAGTCATGTTGCGCGAGATCCTCGCACTGTACACAGTGGATGGTGGCGTCCCGCCCAAACTGCCGGCGGTGACCGGCTATCGGCAACACCTGCGGTGGCTGGCCGGGCGCGACCGCACGGTATCGGTCGAGGCTTGGCGCACCGCCCTTGCCGGGCTCGACGGCCCCACCATCCTGGCTTCGCCTGAGGTTGCGGCCACTCGTCGGCCCGGCCGCTTGCCCCAGGTGACGGTCCCGGTGCCGGCCGGCACCGGAACCGCGCTGGCGGCCTTGGCTCGCGCGCACGGGCTGACCGCCAGTGCCATCGTGCACGGCCTTTGGGGCCTGCTGCTGGGCCGCATCACGGGCAGCCGCGATGTGGTCTTCGGCAGCACAGTCTCCGGGCGGCAGGCCGAGATCGATGGCATCGAGTCGATGATCGGCCTGTTCATCAACACCATCCCGGTCCGGCTGCGCTGGGCGCCGCATCAACCGCTGTTGGAGATCCTGACCAGGCTGGCCGCGGAGCAAACCGTGCTGCTCGATCACCAGCAGCTGGGCCTGGCCGAGATCCAGCGCCTCGCTGGCCACGGCGAACTCTTCGACAGCCTTGTGGTGGTGGAAAACTATCCGGCCGCACCGCATCCAACCGATCGGACCGGTACGATCCGTGTCGCGGCCGTCGAATTCCGGGAAAGCACGCACTATCCGGTCAGCCTGATAGCCGCACCAGGCGCCGAGCTTGCGCTCACCATCGAGTACGACCCGGCGCGCGTGGATGCCGTGATGTTGACCCGGCTGGGCGAGGGACTGACCCGTCTGCTCGAAGCGGTTCTGGCCGACCCGCACCGCCCGGCAGGCGCGATCGATATCCTCGCCGACCCACTCCCGCCAATGCTTGGCGCGCCGGCGTCTTCCTCCCCGGTGTCGCTTGCCGGACTGATCGCCGAGCAGGCCGCCCGCACTCCCGACGCCATCGCCATCCTTGCCTGTGACGAAACCGGTGACGAACACCTGACCTACGCGGAGTTGGTCAGGCGCAGCTCCGCCCTGGCCGCGCACCTGAAGGCGCGGGGTGCGGCACCGGAACAGGTGGTCGCGGTCGTGCTGCCACGGTCGCCGCGGATGGTGGTGGCGATGCTGGGGGTGCTACACACCGGTGCGGCATATCTGCCTCTGGACCCTGACCAGCCGGCCGAGCGGCGAGCCGCGATGCTCGCCGACGCGGGCGTCCATATTGTGCTGTCCACAGTGGATAGCGTGATCACTGGGCCGGAAAAGGACGAAACACCGGTCGCGGTTGATCCCGACAGCCCGGCGTACCTCATTTACACCTCCGGATCCACTGGAAGCCCCAAGGGCGTGGTCGTCAGCCACCGGGCGATCGTCAACCAGCTCACCTGGTCGCGGGAGCAGTTCGCGCTCGGTAGCGGTGACCGGATGCTTCAGCTGGCCCCCGCGAATTTCGACACCTCGGTGTGGGAGATCTTCTGGCCGCTGTCCTGCGGCGCGGCCCTCGTGCTGCCCCCACCCGGGGCTCAGCACGACCCGGCCGAGCTGGCGGAGCTGATGCGGCAGCACCGAGTCACGGCGGTCACGTTCGTACCGTCCATGGTGGAGGCGTTCCTCCTGTCCGATGAGGTCGTCGCCGACCCGTCCTGGGCACGGCACCTGCGCTGGGTCTCCTGCGGCGGGGAGGTTCTCGCCGGTGACCTGGCCAGGCGCTGGGAGGCGGCCACCGGGACCAGGCTGGACAACTTCTACGGGCCCACCGAAACCACGGTCCAGGTCACGTGGTGGCCCAACGACGGCCGGCACGGCGCTGTCGTGCCGATCGGCGGGCCTGTGGCCGGCACCCGGCTCTACGTTCTCGACGACTGCCTGCATCCGGTACCGGTCGGCGTGCCTGGGGAGCTTTACCTCGGCGGCCCGCAGCTCGCGCGGGGCTATCACCGCCGCCCGGACCTTACCTCGCCACGCTTTGTCGCCGATCCGTTCGGCGCGGCGGGAGAGCGCATGTACCGCACTGGCGATCTGGTGCGCCGCCGCCGCGACGGGGTGCTCGAGTACATCGGGCGCAACGATCACGAGATCAAGATTCGGGGGGTACGCATCGACCCGGCCGAGCTCGAGCAGTGGCTCACCGCGCAACCGGGTGTGGCGCAAGCGGCCGCCGTGGCTCGGGATGGTCGGCTTGTGGCGTATGTGGTGCCCACCGTCCCCGGATCGGCGGACGCCGTGAGCCGTGAGAGCGCCGCCACCGCGCTGCCCGCGGCACTGACCCCGGCCGCGATCGTGGTACTCGAGAAGATGCCTCGCACCCCGAGCGGCAAGCTTGACCGCGCCGCCTTGCTCGCGCCTTTCGAAAACCGCGCCGCCCTGCCCGCGCCTTTCGAAAACCGCGCCGCCCTGCCCGCGCCCTTCGAAAACCGCGCGGCCACGGTGACACCCGCACGCCACGAGGTCCAGCGGTTCTGCGAGATCTTCGCCGCCGTGCTCGGCCTGGAGGCGGTCGACGCCGACGCCGACTTTCTCGCTCTGGGCGGCGACAGCATCCTGAGTATCAGCGTGTCCAGCCGGGCCCGGCGGGCCGGGCTGGCGGTCAGCCCGCGCGATGTGCTGGCCGAGCGCACGCCTCGTGCGCTGGCCGCCTTGATCGCCGGCCAGGCCGTGCCCACGCCGGCGGTGGACACGGCAAGCGGAGATGGCCTGGGCGACGTGCCGTTGCTGCCGATCGTGCACTGGCTGCGCGACACCGGTGCACCCGATGGCAGGTTCACGCTGCCGATGCTGGTCACCACACCCGCAGGCGCCGACGAGCACACCATCGCCCGCGTGCTACAGGCCGTTATCGACCATCACGACGCGCTTCGGCTGCGGCGCAAGCGCATCGCCTCGGTGCTGTGGACGCTGGAGACCACGCCCGCCGGTGCCGTCGTCGCGGCAGACATACTGCGACGCGTCCCACTGTCCGAATCGGATGGTCTCACGGTCTTCGCCGAACAAGCCATGGCCGCCACCGACCGCCTGGCACCCGACGAAGGGATCGTTCTGCAAGCGGTCTGGTTCGACGGCGGCGACCGGCCGGGCCGGCTTCTGTTGGTGGTGCACCACCTTGCCGTGGATGGGGTCTCCTGGCGGATCCTCTTCGAAGACCTAGCCACCGCTTGGGACGGGCTCAGCGCCGGACGCGCATCCGGCCTGCGACCGGTGGGCACCTCACTACGCCGGTACGCGCAGATCGTGGCAAACCAGGCCCAGCAACCCCGGCGCCTGAACGAACTGGAGCACTGGACGCAGGTGCTGGCCCCCGGCGCAGATCTGTTGCCAGGCAAGCTGTTGGGCGGCCAAGCGCGACGACTGATGACCGAGGCTCCCATGGTGCCCGGCGGTGACGTCGCGCCGGTGCTTCTGGCGGCGCTGGGGGAGGCGGTGCGCCAGTGGCACTCGCGCCATGGCCGCCCCGAAGGCGACCTGCTCGTCGACGTCGAACGGCACGGCCGTGAACAGCTTGAGCCGCAGCTTGATCTGTCCCGTACCGTGGGCTGGTTCACCAGTGTCCACCCGGTCCGGCTGTCGGCCGCCAATGGCCCGGCCGACCTGTCCGCCGACCTGTCCCACGACGGCCTCGGCTATGGGATGCTGCGTTATCTCAACCCGCAGACCGCACCTGTCCTGGCCCGACTGGCACAGCCGCAGGTGCTGTTCAACTATTTTGGACGTTTCCCCCACGGGGACGCGACCCCATGGATCCCGGCACCGGAAAACGACGCGATCACCACGGTCAACGGCGGGCTGCCGTGTTCGCACCTGTTGCAGCTGGACGTGATGGCAGCCGAAGGGCCGCAAGGCACTCGGTTGGCCGCGACCTGGACCTTCCCTGATGGCGTGCTGGCCGACACCGATGTCGAGGAGATAGCGCAACTGTGGCACCGCGCGTTGCACCGGAACTCAAACCCGTTGCTGGAGTTGACTTCCACTGAACACGCGTCGCTCGACCGGCTGGTCGAGGGCCGGCCGATCGCAGACGTATGGCCCCTATCGCCGCTGCAGGAAGGCCTGTTCTTCCACGCCACCTATGACACCGCCGCGCTGGACGTCTATACCGGCCAGGACGCTTTCGACCTGGGGTACCGGATCGACGCCCAGCGTCTGCGCGCCGCCGGCGCCGCGGTGCTCGCCCGCCACGCCGCGATGCGCGCCGGCTTCAGCAGCGAAGGCCTGACTCAGCCGGTCCAGTACATTGCGGCGGAGGTGGAGATGCCGCTGGTGGAGGTGGATCTGTCGGCTATGGACGGTGACGCCTGCCGCGAGCGGGTGGCCGAGCTGATGGATTCGGATCGGTTCACGCGTTTCGATCTGGCGAAGCCGCCCCTGTGCCGGATGCTGCTGATCCGGATGCCCGGCGGACGGGACCGCCTGGTGATCACACATCACCTGATCCTGTGGGACGGCTGGTCCGAGGAGCTCTTCGTCGAACAGCTGTTCAGCCTCTACGAGGGTGGCAGGACTCTGCCCGCGCCGTCGGCGTCCTATCGCGACCATCTGGGATGGCTTGCGGCGCAAGACAACACGGCGGCGATCGCCGCCTGGCGCGCCGCGCTCGACGGGCTTGCCGAGCCCACGCTGATCGGGGTGTCAGGGAAGGCGCCCGCGGTTCCGCAACGCCGGGCGGTGGAGCTGTCCGCGGAGCTAAGTGACCGGATCAGGGAGCATGCCCGTGGCAACGGGCTCACCGTCAACACCTTGCTCACCACGGCGTGGGGTCTGACGCTCGGCGCGCTGACCGGCCGCGGCGACGTCGTTTTCGGTATGACCGTCTCGGGCAGGCACAGCGACATCCCGCAGGTGGAAGACATCATCGGCCTGTTCCTCAACACGGTGCCGATGAGGATCACCCAGCGGCCCGGCGAGCCGATCCCGCTGCTGTGTGATCGCGTGCAGCGGCAACGGTTGGCGCTCATGCCTTACGACCACATCGGGCTGGGCGAGGTGCAGCGTGCCAGCGGGCACGCGCAGCTTTTCGACACCCTCTACGTGCTGCAAAACTTCGTCGACGAAGACGAGGCGGCGCGGCTTCGGCTGCGGCACGGCATCGAGGCTGTGGAAGGTGTCGACGCGACGCACTATCCGCTGACTCTCGTGGTCACGCCGGCGCCCAGGATCAGGATCGCTCTGGAACACCGGCCGGACATGGTGACCGGCCCGGCCGCACAGGCGACACTCGACCGGCTGGTGTCCATCATCTCCGCAATCAGTTCCACCGACGCGAATACCGACGCCAATACGGCCGGGATCGACCTTCTCACGGGAGCCGAACGGGCACAGCTGGCGGCCGAGTGGGAGCGCGCCGGCCACGAGATCGGCCGGGAGTCCATCAGCGATCTGCTGGCCGCGCAGGTGTCGCGTACCCCCGAAGTCATCGCTCTTGTCGATGGATCGACGAGCCTCAGCTATACGGAGTTCGATGCGCGGATCAACCGGTTGGCCCGGCTGCTGATCGCCCGGGGTGCCGGGCCGGAACAGGTCGTGGCGCTGGCCTTGCCACGCACCGCAGACATGGTGGTGGCGCTGTTCGCGGTGTTGCGCAGCGGTGCGGCCTATCTGCCGCTGGAACTGGACAATCCGGCCGACCGGCTGGCATTCATGCTCGCCGACACCGAACCCATGTGCGTGCTGAGCGTTTCAGCCGTAGCGGATCGGTTGCCCGCAGCGAATCAGCTGATCCTGCTTGACGATCCCGCGGTGGCCGCCGAGCTTGCCGCGCAGAGCGTAAGCGCACCGCCCGCGATAGCCGGGGTGTTGGAGCACCCCGCATACATCATCTACACCTCCGGATCGACGGGCAGACCCAAGGGCGTCGTCACCACCCACCGAGGGCTGACGAACATGCTGCTCAACCACCGCGAGGCCATCTTCGGCCCGGTGGTGGCCGGGGCCGGCCACCGGCGCCTGCGGGTGGCGCACACCGTGTCGTTTGCCTTTGACATGTCGTGGGAGGAGTTGCTGTGGTTGGTCGAGGGGCACGAGGTGCACATCTGCGACGAACAGTTGCGCCGTGACGCGCCCGCGCTGGTGGACTACTGCCATCGCCACGCCGTCGATGTCATCAATGTGACGCCGACCTATGCCCAGCATCTCATCCAGGAAGGGTTGCTCGACGAGCAAGGGCATCGCCCGCCGCTGGTTTTGCTTGGCGGCGAGGCGGTTTCCGACGCCGTCTGGACCACGTTGCGCGACACGCCGGGCACCATCGGGTACAACCTGTATGGTCCGACGGAATACACCATCAACGCGCTGGGCGGCGGGACGCAGGACAGCGCCACCCCGACCGTCGGACGTCCTATTTGGAACACAAGAGCCTACGTGCTCGACGCCGCGCTGCGTCCGGTCCCGCCCGGCACGCCCGGCGAGCTCTACATCGGCGGCATCGGCCTGGCTCGCGGCTACAACAGGCGCCCCGGCCTGACCGCGCAGCAGTTCGTCGCCGACCCGTTCGCGGTGCGCCGCGCCCGGATGTATCGCACCGGCGATCTGGTGCGCCGCAGGCCCGATGGCAACATCGACTTCCTCGGCCGCACCGATGATCAGATAAAGATCCGGGGGTACCGGATAGAGCCCGGCGAGATCGAAGCCGCGCTTGCGACCCACCCCGCCGTCGCGCACGCCGCGATCGCCGTCGACGGTTCCTCCGCGCAGGGCGTGAAACGCCTTGCCGCCTATGTTGTCCTGCGGCCGCGCAGCGACGATGTGCCGGACGACGTGTCGATGGCCGCGCTGCGCGAGCATCTGAAGGCGCGCCTGCCCGGTTACATGGTCCCAGCCGCGTTCGTCGCGGTGGACCGGCTCCCGCTGACCGTCAACGGAAAGCTCGACACGCGGGCACTTCCGGCCGCGGCGGTCGTCACCGATGAGCACAGCCGCCCGCCCGGCACAGAGGTGGAAGCGACGCTGTGTGACCTCTTCGCCGCGCTGCTTGGCGCCCCTCGCATCGGTGTCGATGACAACTTCTTCGACCTCGGCGGGAACTCACTGCTGGCGATCCGTCTGATCAGCAGGGCACGGGCGGCACTTGGCGCATCACTGTCCATTCGCGACCTTTTCGAGGCGCCGACCGTGGCTGCGCTGGCTTCTCGCACGGATCGCCCGAATGCGGCTGCGCCTCTGGTACCCATGCCGAGGCCGAGTGATCTGCCGCTTTCCTTTGCCCAGCAACGGCTTTGGCTACTGGATCGGCTGAACGGGCCGTCCGCCTCGTACAACTTCCCGCTGGTGCTGCGCCTGCACGGTCCGCTGTCCTTGGCCGCTCTGCGCGCGGCGCTGCACGACGTGACCACGCGGCACGAGGTGCTGCGCACGGTGCTCACCGAGCACGAAGGCCGCCCGGTGCAAACCATCCTGCACGCCGACGAGGCCCACCCGGCACTGGAAGTCGTCACCGAGATCGACACTTCCCGGCCGTTCGATCTGAGCACCGAGATTCCCCTGCGCGCCAAAGTAATCGTGGTGGGACCGGACGAGCACGTGCTGCTCGTCCTGTTGCACCACATCGCCACCGACGAATGGTCCGACGGGCCGTTCCTGCGCGACCTGGCCACCGCCTATGCCGCCAGATGCGATGGCGCGGCGCCGGATTGGGCGCCGCTGCCGGTACAGTATGCCGATTACACCCTCTGGCAACGTGACCTGCTCGACACCGTCGCCGCGCAACAGCTTGCCTACTGGCGTGAGGCGCTGCGCGGCCTGCCGGAGGAGTTGGCCCTGCCGACCGATCGCCCTCGACCGGCGCAACCGGACTCCCGTGGCGCGACCGTCACCGTGCCGCTGCCGCAGGAGGTCGGCGCGGGCCTGCGCATGCTTGCCAGCCAGACGGGCTCCAGCATGTTCATGGTGGTCCACGCCCTTGCCGCCGCCCTGCTGCACCGTCTGGGGGCAGGTGACGACATCCCGCTGGGCGCACCGATCGCCGGCCGTGGCGATCCCGCACTCGACGACCTGGTCGGGTTCTTCGTCAATACGCTGGTGCTGCGCACTGATCTGTCGGGATCACCCAGCTTCGCCACCCTGCTGGCCCGCGTGCGCGAGACCGACCTTGCCGCCTTTTCCCACCAGGATGTGCCTTTCGACATGGTCGTGGAGGCGATCAACCCGGTCCGATCGGCCGCGCGCAATCCGCTCTTCCAGGTGATGGTGGTGTACCGCAACCGAACCTCCGACTGGGCGGGACAGTGGGGCGGGATCCGTGTCGAGGACGAGCCGGTCGAGACCGATACCGCTCGATTCGATCTGGTCATCGAGATGGTGGAGCGCGACGGCAACGAGGCACTTGACTGTGTACTCACCTATCGCAGCGCGCTTTTCGACGCCGCCACCGTCGAACTAATGGGCCATCGGCTTGCCTGCCTGGCCGTGGCCGTCGTCGCCGATCCCGGCATGCCACTGTCGCATGTGGACATGTTCACCGACGGTGAGCGGGAACAGGTCTTGTACGGGTTCAACCAGACCGAACGTGGGGTGGATGAGCTGACCCTGCCGGAGGCCTTCGCGCTGCGGGCCGCTCTGGCACCGGAAGCGGTTGCGGTCGTCGACGGCGATTGTGAGATGTCCTACGCGGAGCTCGCGGCCCAGGCGCAACGGCTGGCCCGGACACTGTCGCACCGAGGCGTGGGCCCGGAATCGGTGGTCGGCATCGCGGTCCCACGCTCGGCGGAGGCGGTCGTGGCCGTGCTGGCTGTGACGCGGCTGGGCGCGGCGTTCCTGCCACTGGACGTGGGCCACCCGCCGGACCGGCTCGCCTACATGATCGCCGACTCCGGGACCAGGATCGTGGTCACCAACGGCAAGACACAGTCGCTCCTGCCCGAGGTGGAGGGGGTGAGTTTGCTGCCGCTGGAGGATCTGCCGTCCCCATCACAGGCGCCGCCTCTACCTCTGACTCCGCCTCCGCCTGCGGGGCTCGATCACGCCGCCTACGTCATCTACACCTCTGGATCAACCGGGCGACCGAAGGGTGTCACCGTTTCGCACGAAGGCATCGGCAGTCTTGTCGCCACGGCGGCGGATCCGATGGGAGTCACCGCCGCAAGCCGCATCCTCCAGTTCGCCTCGATCGGCTTCGATGTGTTCGTGTTCGAGGTGGCGATGGCGCTTTGCACCGGCGCCCGGCTGATCATCGCGCCCGACTCGGCACGCGTGCCCGGACCGGCGCTGACCCACCTGCTGCAAGCGCAGGGCGTCACCCACGCGATCCTGCCACCGTCTCTGGTATCGCTCCTGCCGGACACCTCGCCCCTGCCGGAGGGCTTGACCGTACTTGTCGGCACCGAGACCGTCCCACCCGCAGTGATCCAGCGCTGGGCCGCACACTTGCGCTTGTTCGCCGCCTACGGCCTGACCGAAGCCACGGTGAACTCCACCCTGTGGCGCGCCGAGCCGGGCTGGGACGCGCCGGTCCCCATCGGCAAGCCCGATCCCAACACGAAGGTCTACATCCTCGACCGGATGCTGCGGCCCGTCCCGCCTGGAGTCACGGGCGAGCTGTATGTCGCCGGTCGCGGACTTGCCCGCGGCTATCTTGGCCAGCCAAGCCTTAGCGCACAACGGTTTGTCGCCGATCCCTTCGGGGGGCCGGGAGCAAGGATGTATCGCACCGGCGATAGAGCCCGCTGGCGCACCGGCGGCACCATCGATTTCCTCGGCCGCGTCGACAACCAGATAAAAGTCAGGGGGTACCGCATAGAGCCCGGCGAAATCGAAGCCGTCCTCGCCACCCACCCGGCTGTGCGGCAAGCGGCGGTGGTCTCCGACCGCACCGGCGAAACCACTCGTCTGGTCGCCTATGTGACAGGCGCCCCAGCCGATCCGGCCGAGCTGCGCGCCCACGTCGCCGCGGTCTTGCCCGAATACATGGTGCCCGCCATGGTCATCGGGCTCGACGGGCCGCTGCCCGTGAACGCCAACGGCAAACTGGACCGCCCGGCCCTGCCTGCACCGGACTGGGCCGGACTGGCCGGTGATGCCCGCCCGGTCACGGCCCGCCAGCACGCGCTGGCCGGACTGTTCGCGGAGGTTCTCGACCTGCCGGAGGTGGGCATCCACGACAACTTCTTCGCCCTCGGCGGCCATTCGATGTCCTCGATGCGGCTGGTCGGCCGGATCCGAGCCGTTCTCGGCGCGGACACCTCCATTCGCGACGTCTTCGACGCACCCACCGTCGCCGACCTGGCCAACCGGCTCGATGGCACGGCTCTCACCCGGCCTGCCCTGCATCCCGGCATCAGCACTCCCCGCTGGGCCACCTCCACCAGGCTCTCGCCCGCTCAAAGCCATGTGTGGCACCTTCACCAAGCGCAGGCCGATCCCGGTTGGGACATCGCCTTCACCCTGCCGGCGTCCGCTCTGGACAAGGTCGCGCTGGAGGCCGCCGTGCGCGACCTGGCCGCACGCCACGAACTCCTGAACGGGGTCCGGCTCGAGTGCCCGGACGACAACGGTCAGCCGGTAGAGGCGCAGGTTGACGCGCTTGCCCGGGAAACCGTGGACCTGACCTCGGGCCAACTCGCCGCACCGCCGCTGCGCATCCGGCTGGTCTGCGGCGACACGCTCCTGCTGACCGCACACCACCTCGGCGTTGACGAGTGGTCAGTGGTGCCACTGCTACGCGACCTGGCGACGGCATACGCCGCTCGCAGCGCCGGCACGGCACCGGATTGGACGCCGCTGCCGGTCAGCTACACCGACTACGCGCACTGGGCGCACACCGTGCTGGGCGATCCCGCCGATCCGCACAGCCGGCACGCACACCAGTTGGCCTATTGGCGGGACACCCTCGCCGGGATGCCCGATCTGGACCTGCCGGTGGCAGCCGAGCCGTTGAACGGGCGGGGCGAAGTGGTCGAGTTCGTGATTGACCAGAGTCTGCGCCAAGCCGTCGATGTTCTGGCCCGGCAATCCGGGACGACCATGTTCATGGTCTTGCATGCGGCCCTCGCGGCCCTGCTGACCGAGTCTGGCTGCGGCACCGACCTGCCCATTGGGACACTGGTGGCCGGCCGCACGGAGGAGGCCCTGGCCGAACTCGTCGGTTGCTTCTTCAACACGGTCATCCTGCGCACGGACACCAGCGGCAGCCCGACATTCCGCGAGTTGCTGGCCCGGGTGCGAGCGACCGACCTGGCCGCCCTGGAACATCAGGACCTTCCGTTGCATCACCTGCCCGCGGCCATCCCACCTCGAGTGATGATCGTGCAGCACGAGGAGGCCACACTATCCACTGTGGACGGACTCGCGTTCGTGCCGGTGCCCACCGGGGTGGTGCGTGCGGAACTGGCGATCAGCTTCTACGAGCCGGCGGGAGCCGGCCCGGTGCACGCCGAACTCGAATACACCACCACCCGATTCGACCCCACGACCGCACACCGCTTCATCGGCGACCTGATTCGCCTGCTGGAGCGGGTGACGGCCCGCCCCGACCGTAGGCTTTCGAAGGAGAGACCATGACCAACCCCTTTGACGACCCTGAAGGCCGCTATCTGGTACTCGTCAACGGTGAGGACCAGCATTCGCTGTGGCCCTCCTTTGCACAGGTGCCGTCCGGCTGGACGGCCGTGTTCGGCGAGGATACCCGCGATGCGTGCCTGGCGTATGTGGAGACCAACTGGACAGACCTGCGCCCGCGCAGCCTGCGAGAGCGCATGGACCCGGAAGCCGCGGGACAACGCTGATCGATACTGGTCCGTTTGGCGCAACTTCTGCCGTTTGTGCGCCGGCCACCCTGGTCGGGTGGGTTCCACGCCGTCGTGCCCGGCTCGGGGTGGCGGGCGGGCGGCCGCGCGGCTGACTATGCTGCCCTCGTGGAGCTGGAGCTGATCGTGTGGTACGAGCCGCAACGCGTCACGCACGACGAGGCCGCCGCGAAGGCGTCCTACGAGGCACATCCGGCCGTGGCGGACTTCTGCGCCGAGGTGGGCGACCTCGTCGTGGGCGGCGACCGGGCGTCGCATGCGCGGCTGTCGGTGAAGGAAGGTGCGGTAGCACGCGTGCGATACGCGGCCAGCAAACACCGGCTGGTGTGCTACGACCCGCAGTGGCGGGCGGTGCTTAACCCGCCGCTGCTGCGCCGGCCCGGCGCGTGGGAGCTGTCCTTCTGCGTCGGCCACTCGATCGACGATCCGGCGCCCGCCCACCTGGAGCGGGCGCTGCGCGGCCTCACGCCCGACAACTGGTTCGCGGCGCTGGAGGACGGCGACGAACACTACGTGCAGGCGGCGCTGAGCGAGCCCGGCCATCTGCTCGAGTTCCGGGAGGGTTCGGCCGAAAAGCATTGGCAGACACGGGTTTCCGACGTCGATGCGCTGATCGGGGCGTTCGTGGCACAGGCCGGCGGCGACAGCACGTGGCGCGACGGCTTCGAGTGGACGGCGCTGTAATGGCCTATGCGAGGCGGGTGATTTCGACGGTGACGCCCAGATGGGAGCTGGGCGCGCCGTTGTAGACGCCCTTGAGCGGGGTGACGTCGGCGTAGTCGCGCCCGCGTGCGACCTGCACATGCCGGTGGTCGGCCGGGCAACCGTTGGTCGGATCGTAGCCGGCCCAATCGCCCACCCACCATTGCACCCAAGCGTGCGACTGCCCCTCGCAGACATCGCCGACCGCGCCGTCTTTGAGCGGATACAGGTATCCGGAAATGTAGCGCGCCGGAATGCCCACGGCCCGCAGCAATCCCACGGTCAGATGCGCGATGTCCTGGCAGACACCCTTGCGTAGTGCCCAGGCCTCCTGCGCGTTGGTGCGCACGCCGGTCGAGCCGGGCACATAGGCGACGTGTTCGCGCACCCAGTCGGCCAGTGCGACCGCGGCGGAAGCGGGGGCCTTGCCGGCCACGACGTGTGCCGCCTCGCCGACCAGATCCGAGCTCACGGCCGTCAGCGGCGTGGCCGCGAGCAGCTCCGAGAACTCGTCCCGCCTGGCGCGCAACGAATCCCAGTCGGCCTCGGGTGGCTCGGCCGTGGCGAGACCGGTCTCCACGAGCGACGTCGCCGTCACGCGCAGCTGGTCGTGCCCGCGTTGCAGGTCGAACACGGTCACCTGGGTGCCCCAATAATCGGTGTAGCGCCAGGTGGTCGCGGCCGGAAACACATCGACGAAGCTGTGCAGCGTGACCTGTCCGGGCACGGAAAGCGGTGTCATGCGCGCCTCGTTGTATGACGTGTGCGCCGTGCCCGCGTAGGTGAAACCGGTGATGTGCCGGATCCGCAATCGCCAACCCATGTCAAACCCTCACGCGTCGTCGAGCGCCCACGCGACCGCGGCCGCCTGCACGAAGTATCGGGTCGAGACCGCCGCGCTCGCCGCCGCGCAGGCCTGCTGCAGCGCCGCGAGATGCTCGGGCAGGTCGTCGAGAAGCGTTGCCATGTCGGCGTATTCGAGCCGCGTCCGGGCCTGCCCGATCGGCCGCCGCGCCGGATCGGTGACGCCCGCCCGCTCGGTGCCCGGGGTCAGCGCACGCAGGCAGTCTTCGGCCGTGGTGAGCGCGTGCAGCGCCGAACGCGGGAAAAGCCTGTCCAGCAACAAGAACTCCACCACGCGCTGCGGCTTGACCTCGCCGCCGTGCGTGCGCAGGAACGACTCGTCCGCGCCGCACGCGCGCAGGACCGACCGCCACTGCGCCGTCCCGGCCTGGATGGAAAGCTGCCGTGCGGTCATGTCGACCCGTTCGAGCGAACGCCCGAGCACCAGGAAGCGCCAGCTGTCGTCGCGGCTCATCGTGGACTCGGCGAGGCCCGCCAGCACGGCCGCCCGCTCCCGCACGAAGCCCAGGAACAGGTGCGGCCCAAGGCGCTCGGCGGCTTTGCGGCGCGCCGCGAGCGAGTGCCACGTGACGTTGAGGCATTCCCACATCTCGCTGGATATGGTTTCCCTTGCGCCGCGGGCGTTTTCGCGTGCGGCCGCGAGCGCGCCCGTGATGGCGCTGGCGTTGCGCCGGTCGAACGCCAGCAGCTCCAACGCATCGCCGGTGGTGAGCCGGCCGTCGGTCGGCGGCTCGAACCCGAGGATCGCCAGCATCGAGCGGCACGCGGCGTTTTCGTCGGCCCACGGATCCTCGAGCATGCGCGCCAGGAAGGCGTCGAGGATGCGCGCGGTGTCATCGGCTCGTTCTACGTATCGTCCAATCCAGAACAAGGACTCCGCGATCCGGCTCAGCATCCCCGACCTCATTGCTGGCTCGCTATCTGCGCGCTGATCGGTCCACTGTCGCGTATGGACACCGGCGGCGGCTCGCTGGGGACAAAAGCCTGAGCCGGAACGGTGGGCTCCTCTACCTCGCCCGTGGCGATCACCCACGTGTCCTTGGAACCACCGCCCTGGCTCGAGTTGACGACGAGCGCGCCCTGCGGCAGCGCGACCCTGGTCAGCCCGCCTGGCAGCACCCACACGTCGTCGCCGTCGTTGACCGCGAACGGGCGCAGGTCGATGTGGCGCGGCGCGAGCTGGTCGCCGATGAGGGTCGGTGACGTGGACAGGGCGACCGGCCGCTGCGCCATCCAGCCGCGCGGGTCGGCCGCGACCGTGGATCGCAGCTCCGCCAACGCCTCCGCGGTCGCCTTGGGCCCGATGACGATGCCCTTGCCGCCCGCGCCGTCGACCGGTTTGAGCACGAGCTCGTCCAGGTGATTCAGCACGTGCGCCAGCACTTCGGGATCGTCGAGCCGATAACTCTCCACATTGGAGAAAATCGGATCTTCATTCATATAGTACCGAATAAGCTCCGGCACATAGGTGTAAAGCAGCTTGTCGTCGGCGACACCATTGCCGATGGCGTTGGCCAGCGTCACATGCCCCGCCCGGGCGGCGTTGACCACCCCCGGGCACCCGATCGCCGAATCGGGCCGGAAGTGAAGCGGGTCAAGGAAATCGTCGTCGATCCGCCGGTAGATGACGTGCACCGGGCGCTCGCCCTGTGTGGTGCGCATGCTGACCCGGTTTCCCTGGCAGACCAGATCTCTGCCCTCGACCAGTTCTACCCCCATCAACCGGGCCAGCAGCGCGTGCTCGAAATAGGCGGCGTTATAGACTCCCGGCGTCAGCACGACAACGCACGGATCGGCCACACCCTCCGGCGCCGCCGCGCGCAACGCGGCCAACAATCGAGCTGGATAATCGTCGACCGGCAGCACCCGTGCCTCGGCGAAGATGCCGGGCAGCGTCTGCGTCATGGCGCGGCGATTCTCCATCACATACGACACCCCGGACGGGATGCGCAGGTTGTCCTCCAAAACCCTGAATTCGCCCTGTTCGTCGCGGACGAGATCGACCCCGCTGACGTGCACGCGCACCCCGTTGGCGGGATTGATGCCCCACGCCTCGCGGTGGAAGTGTGCGCTGGTCGTGATGAGGTGGCGCGGCACGACGCGATCGCGCAGCACCTCGCCCGGGCCGTAGATGTCGGCCAGGAATCGCTCCAGCGCAAGGACTCTCTGCCGCACGCCCTTGGTCACGTGATCCCACTCGGCGGCGTCGAGGATGCGCGGGATGAGGTCGAGCGGGAACGGCCGCTCCTCGCCCGCATAGGCGAACGTCACGCCGCGATCGGTGAACACCCGGGCCAGCTGATCGGCGCGGAAGCGCAAATCAGCCCCCGACAGCGGTTGCAGCACCGCGAACAGCGCCCGATATGGCGCACGCGGCTGCCCCGGGGCCTCGAACATCTCGTCCCAGGCCGCGGCCATCGCGTAGGAATCGAAGACGTCCGCCATGGTGGGAGCCTAGTTTCACCCGATTTCGAACGTGTTAACAAGCCAGCGTGTGTTGCTCATCCTATCCCGTTGGCGATCTTTCGGCGATAGTCCGGCCGCCGGGCATAGCCGAAGAGCCGGGATAGCAGACCCGGCTCTTCGGATTGTGCGAAAAGGGTTACTTCACTTCGTAGGCGCGGATGATGGTTTGTTCAACCGTATTTCCGCCGCGATCCTCGGCCTTGGCCCGCAGCGAGACGAAACCGGCCGCGGACGGGTTCTTCACCAGCACGAAGCGCCGGCCGCCCAGGTCGAGCACCTTGGCGTCCTGCCAGGTGGCGCCGTCGTCGTAGGAGACCGACACCGTCAGCGACCGGATGCGCTTGGCGTCCGAGCCCTGCTGCTGGCGCACCTCGAGCGGGAAGAGCATGTGCGCCCCGGCCCGCGCGCTGTTGTAGTCGTCCAGCTGCGGGCGGAACCCGATCACCGTCACCGGCAGCCGCTTGATCCCGTCCACATGCGACGAGTTGAACGACCAGGTGACGCTGACCTTGGTGCTGAGCCCGAACTGTGTGCCGCGCTCTGCCGAGACCTCCGCACGGTACCGCGCGCTTTCCGGCGGCACCGAGAAGAGGTTGGCGATGTTGGGCTGCTCGCCGACCAGCTCACCGTTGCGGTAGAGCGCCACGCGGGCCTTGTCGATCCGGGCGAACCCGGCACGGCCCTGCGCGTCGCCGAACAGCGCACCGATGACGATGATGTCGTCCTCGGCCCGGCTCACCCACTCCTCGGTGAACCGCGATTGCGGCAGCGCGGGACCGAACACGGCGCGGTTGAACTTTTCGTGATATGTGCGGCCGGCCTCGTACCGTTTATCCTCCTCGCGGGCATAGGCCATCAGCCGCGGGAACCCTTCGGGGGTGATGAGGAACTCGTTGAACTCCAGGTTCCACGGGACCTCGGTGTTGAAGATGTGCATGCTGTTGGCGGGCAGTTCCTGCCGCAGGACGATCGCCCACGCGCTGCCCCTGAGGTTGGGGATGCGGATCACCGCGCCGTGAGTCAGGCCGGTCTTGGCCGAGCTTTCCCGCGCGGTCGCCAGGTCGCGTGGCCGCAGCTTCTTGTCGAGACCCTGGAAGAAGCTGCCCGTCTGCTGCCAGGCCAGCGTGTAGACCAGGCCCGGCTCGATCTGCTGGCCGTCCACCCTGGCCAGGATGCCCTGTGCCGACGCGTGGAAGCCGGCGACCTGCTTGGGCCCGAGGTGCCCGGTGAACAGCCGGTCGAATGAGTCGACCCCGACGCTCGCGCTGATCCCGCCGCCCTCGATCTCCAGCGTGGCGTCGGCGGTCGCGAGCACGGGCGTGACCGTCTTGTCGGGAACGGTCACCTTGTGCGCCCCCGCTGTGCGGGCGTCCATCCGGAGCGTCTGGTCGGCCGTGACCGTGAACTTCGGCCATACCAGCTGGGTTGTGCTGGGGCGACCCTCCTGCATGGGTGTGTCGATCCAGCTGAACACGAAGTATTCGCCGGCCGGCAGGCGGACCTCGTCCGTGCCGTCCGGGTCGTCGATCAAGTAGTCCTTGTCGCGCTCGAGGTCGACGAGCACCGTGAGGTAGCTCTCGGCGGGGTTGCCGGCCCGGTCGGTCTGTATGGACTGGATGGTGTACTTCTGCTGCTCGCGGTCCAGGCCGTATGGCGTTTGCACGCGGACTCCGCCTGCGCCGGTCGCTACGATCCGCCCGCCGAGCGGTCCTGTGGCCGTGCCCTGCCGGGTGTCGGCGGTCAGTTTCACCGTGGCGCTGCCGCCGGCCGGCACGGTCACCGAGGTGGTGTTGAGGGAGAATGTGCCGCCGACGGTGTCGCTCAACGATAGTTGCAGGGTGACGTCGGTGGCGCCGGTGTTGTGGTAGGTGACGTCCTTGGTGACGACTGGATCGTCCTCGTGTGGCCAGGTTTGCAGGCCGAAGCCGACCGTGACCGGGTCGGCCGACACGTTCGCGGTGATGGCGCGGGCGACGTCGAGGCGTCCGGCGCCTTGGGCGAACGGCCCGTCGGTGGCGTTGGGTTGGGCGGAGCCGGCCAGTGTCGCCTTGCGCCGCAACGCTGTCCATTGTGGATGCTGCTGGGTCAGGATCGCTGCGGCGCCTGCGACATGTGGTGTGGCCATTGAGGTGCCTGACAGGGTCAGGTATCGCTCGCCCGGGGTGCCCAGGAATCCGTCTTTGCTGTTGGCGGCCACGACGGCCACGCCTGGCGCGGTGATCTCGGGTTTGACGCCCGAGTCGCCGATGCGTGGGCCACGGCTGGAAAACGGCGCCAACACATCGGACTTGTCCACAGCGCCGACGGCCAAAGCAGCCTCGGCGCTGGCGGGGGAGCCGAGCGTGTAGTCGCCACCGAAGCCCGAGTTGCCGGCCGCGATCACAAACAGCGTGCCGTATTGCGCGGTCAGGTCGTTGACCGCCTGCTCCAGCGGATCGATCTCCGGACCGTCGCCGCCGCCCAGGCTCATGTTGACCACCTGTGCACCCGACTCGGCGGCCCACTGCATCCCGGCCAGGATCCACGACTCGGCACAGCCGAACTCGACGCACACCTTGCCGTCCAAAAGCGAGGCTCCAGGCGCGACACCCTTGTATTTGCCGCCGGACGCCGCGCCCGAACCCGCGATCGTCGACGCCACGTGGGTGCCGTGACCGACCAGGTCCCGCTCGTCCTCGAACTCCGAGCCGAAGTTTTGCGCCGCGATGACCTTCCCGGCCAGATCGGGGTGCGTGGCGTCGATGCCCGTGTCGAGCACGGCCACCTTCACCCCCGCGCCGTCGAACCCGGCCGCCCACGCCGCCGGTGCGCCGACCTGCGGCACGGTCACGTCGAGCGTAGGCTTGCGGATGCCGTCGAGCCAGATCTTCGTGCCGGGCTCGCTCGCGAGGGTCTTCCACTGCGCGCGCAGCTCCTGCTGCGTGGCCTGGAACGCGAAACCCTTGATGGCCGGAAGGGCACGAGTCGCCTTGAGCCCCTTCGGCGCCCCGCCGGTGATCAGCAGCGGCAGCGTGTCGCGCTTGTCGTAGCCGGCGTCGAGCAGGCCGGTGAGGTCAAACAGCCTGCGGTCCAGCCGTTCGTCGCGCAGCAGCGGCAGCGCGTCGGATGGGATGACGTAGTGGTGGCCCTTGTAGGAGTAGTCGAGATAGCGCACATTGTCCCTGGGCTGCAACGAGATCCCGCCCCGCGCGTGCACGATGATCCGGTCTCCGGTGATCAGGGTGACGGTGCGCGGCTGGTCCGTGCCGGACGTGCCGTGCCCGAGGCGCAGCGGTGCCGGGGCACCGGCGTTGCCTGGGCCGGCGACGGTCAGAAGCGATGCGATGAGCACGGCGGCGGCAGAAGCTGCCCCGAGCTTGCGACGGTGCCGCAAGGGTTCCTCCCCCGAGTTGGGCTGACGCGCGGTGCGAAACGACCGCGCGCTCGTGTCGCGCGGCTGTGTGGCCACGCGACGCGACTCGGTGTCGTTTGTGGACACCGAGCTCTCACTACATGACACGTGTGAGACACAGACATTGTTGCATTTACCTGCAAGAACGTTTGCCCCTCGGGATCCGGGCCGGTGAAGATCTGGTGAGGCCCGGTGGAAGGGCACCTGAGCAGGCTTGATTGAATGTGGGCTGTGAAAGCAGTGGTCTTCACCGAATACGGCCCGCCGGAGGTGCTCCGGGTGGTCGACATGGCAACGCCCGTGCCCGGGCCGGGTCAGGTGCTCGTCCGCGTCAAGGCGGCGGGCCTGCAGCCGTTCGACGCCAAGCTGCGCTCCGGCGTGCTGGCCGGGCATGTGCCGGTTAATTTCCCGCAGCGGCTGGGTGCGGAGATCGCCGGGGTGGTCGAGGCCGACGCCGGCTCCTTCAAAGCCGGTGATGAGATTCTTGGTTGGGTACCGATGACAGCCCACGCGACCCATGCCCTGGCCGAAGCCGGGGCGATCGCCGCCAAACCGCCGGGCATGCCGTGGGCCGAGGCGGGCGCACTGACCGCATCCGGCCAGACGGCTGTCACGGCAATGCGGGACCTGGCCGTCGCGCCCGGTGAGACGATCCTCATCCACGCGGCCGCGGGCGGCGTGGGCAGCTTCGCGGTGCAGTTGGCGCGGGCGGCCGGCGCCACGGTCATCGGCACGGCGAGCCCGCCCAATCACGACTATCTGCGCGAGCTCGGGGCGATCCCGGTCGCATACGGCGATGGGCTGGCCGACCGGGTCCGGGCCGTGGCCGGTGACGGCGTCGACGCGGTGCTCGACTGCGTCGGTACCAAAGAAACGATTGAAGTGTCTTTTGAAGTGATCAAGGATCGGGACCGGCTCGGCTCGATAGCGTCGTATGCCCCTGGCGTCAAACAGATTTCGACCCGGCGTAGCGCCGACCAGCTGGCCGAACTGATTGAGCTGTACGAAAAAGGCCAACTGCGCGTGGAGGTGGCCGCGACATTTCCCTTGGCGGAGGCGGCCGCGGCGCACCGCCTCATCGAGACGAAACATGCCCGCGGCAAGATTGTCCTTATGCCATAACGGATTTCGCGTTCTGTGACTTTCGTCGCGCCCGATCCCCGGGCATGTCGCCGACAGCGCGCGTAGCGTCGGGGCCATGAGCGAGCTATCGAAGATCGTGCGGGGCCGGGTGGCACTTCCGGGAGACGCGGCCCTGGGTCGGGATATGGCACGATAGCAACGGATCTCTTGGCAGAGACGGCGTGCAAGCACCGCTCGATCTATCAGGAGTTCCCGCGCTTACCCCACGACACGCCGGCCACGACCCAGGTTCAGGGACAGGATCTCAGGATGACACTTCGTAGCGGGTGGCGATCGCGGCGGCGCGATTGCGCAGGGAGTTGCGCAACCATTGCGGGGCCGGGGCTTCCGCGCAGGATCTCAGGATGACACTTCGTAGCGGGTGGCGATCGCGGCGGCGCGGTTGCGCAGGGAGTTGCGCAACCATTGCGGGGCCAGGGCTTCCGCGTTAGTGGCGAGCTGCCACAGCGCCCATTCGGCGTGTCTGGGATCTTGGAAGGTCACCTCCAACCGCAGCCAGCCGTCTGCGTCGGATTCCTCGGCGCGGACGGCTGAGAGGCTCACCAACACGTGGGTTCGAGTCCTAGCGTGCCCACACTCTCGACGAATGGAGCTCAGATGCCAATGGAGCGAACGGCCGTCAACCCGTGGACGTGGTCGGTGGGGTTGGGGTACAACCAGGGTGAGATCGTCTCCGGGCACACCCGGACCCTTTACTGCGCCGGGCAGACCGCGATGAGCGGCGACGGCAAACCCCAGCATGCCGGTGATATGGCGGCGCAGTTGGCGCTGAGCCTCGACAACCTGGAGGCCATTCTCGGCGAGGCCGGCATGTCCCTCGCGAACCTCGTCCGGCTCAACGTCTACACTACCGACGTCGATCTGCTTTTCCAGCACTACGGCGTGCTGGCGTCGCGGTTGGGCGCCGCCGGGGTGGCACCGACCACCACGATGCTTGGGGTGACACGGCTGGCGATCCTCGACCTGATGGTCGAGCTCGAGGGGACCGCCGTCGCGTGATGAACCGGCACGAGTAGCAGGCAGGGTCGAGCGCGATCCGGAGGGTGGCGACACCCGGAGGTTAGTCGGGCGGCTCCGCCAGCCGCTGCGGCCGGGTCCGGGTCCAACTGGCCCAGCCACGCTCGCGCATCAGGTCCAGCAGCCGCTGCGCCCGCGGGTCGGACTCGACGGGAAGTGCGTCCAGAAGGTCAAACGCCAGATCGTCGTGCGCCATCTCGCCGGGGCCGATCTCGCCGGAGGTGGAGGTGTATGCCTGCTCGGCCAGGCCGGCCATGATGTCGGCGACTTCCTCCAGACGCGGGTCGTCCTCGCCCGCGTCGCTTTCGAGGAGCTCCGACCCGAGTCGGTAGAGCCGGACGAGTTGCGGGTCATCGAGCTGCGCGTGTTTGGCGGGCATCACCTCGCGGATATGATCGGGCCAGCGAGCCACAACCAGGATCCACCCGTCCCGCTCAGCCTCCACCATCCGCTCCGAGACCCCGATCTCCCGAAGCCGGTCGAGATAGGAGAGCACCTCCGGTGGGAGCGCCACACTGTCCCCGGCAGCCAACTGTGCGATCTGCTTGCGGCTGGCCTCAAGCCGTTCGATCTCGTCGCACAGGTGGCTGTCGACCCTTTGGACCGCTTCGGCAAAGGTCGATGCGTCGGCTTCGAGCAACTGAGCGATCTGAGACAGCGGCACGCCGGCGTTGGCGAGGGTGCGGATCTTGATGAGGGACACGACTGCCTTCGCGCCGTACCGCCGGTAACCCGAAGTATCCCGCTTCGGCTCCGGCAAGAGTCCGATCTGGTGATAGTGCCGCACCGCCCGCGCCGTGACGCCGGCATAGGCCGCCAGTTGACCGATCGTCAGCATGCTTTCGATCCTCCCCTCAACTCGCCTGGACCCGTTCGACGCCGGCTCAGGAGATCCTGCGACGGTACGAGATATTGGCGAAGATGTAGGCAACGATGAGGACGCCGACGCACCAGGCGAGGGCGGTCCAGATGTCGGTGCCGATCGGCTGCTGGGTGAACAGGCCACGGATCGTGTTGACGATGGAGGTCGCCGGCTGGTGTTCGGCGAAGGCGCGCACTGGGCCGGGCATGGTGTCGGTGGGCACGAACGCCGAGCTGATGAACGGCAAAAAGATGAGTGGGTAGGAGAATGCGCTCGCGCCGTCGACGGTCTTGGCGGTGAGGCCGGGGATGACAGCCATCCAGGTCAACGCCAGGGTGAACAGGATGAGGATGCCGGCGACCGCGAGCCAGGCCAGCACTGAAGCGCCCGAGCGGAAGCCTATGAGCAGGGCGACGCCGATGACGAGCACGACCGAGATCACATTGGCGACCAGCGAGGTCAGCACGTGCGCCCACAGCACGCCCGATCGGGCGATCGGCATGGAATGGAACCGCTCGAAGATGCCGCCCTGCATGTCCGTGAAGAGCCGGAACGCGGTGTAGGAGATGCCCGAGGCGATAGTGATGAGCAGGATGCCGGGAAGCATGTAGTTCACATACGAGACCGACCCGGTGTCGATCGCGCCGCCGAACACATAGACAAACAGCAGCATCATGGCGATCGGTGTGATCGCGGTCGTGATGATGGTGTCCAGGCTGCGTGTGACGTG
>JBIOYB010000090.1:0-46290 GCA_044869915.1 Allorhizocola sp. | reverse complement strand
GAGCTCGGGGCTTGACGCGGCCGCCGAGCACGAGATGCACGAGCGGCTGCGGGCGCATCGCGACGGGCAGACCAGCGTCCTGATCTCGCACCGGCTCAACGCGATCCGGTCGGCGGACACGATCGTCACGCTGTCCGAGGGCAAAATCGTGGAAAGCGGGACGCACGACTCGCTCGTGGCGGCTGAAGGCGAATATGCCCGCCTGTTCCGTTGGCAGGCTTCGGGGTACCAAGAATGATATGGATCATTGGCGCGGCGCTGGCGCTGGCCGCGGCGGTCTGGTTACTGCGTCGCAATGTCATCGTGGTGACGGTCGACGGGCCGAGCATGCAACCGTCCTATCGCGACGGTGCGCTGGTGCTCGCCTGGCGCGTGCGGGGCCGGCGGTTGCGGCGCGGGCAGGTGGTGATGCTCGCGCCCGAGCACGAGGGCCCGCCGGCGGGCCGGCCTGGCCGCCTGTGGCTGATGAAGCGCGTCGCGGCGCTGCCCGGCGATCCGGTGCCGTTCCTGTCCGGCGCGGTCACGCCGCCCGGCAGCATCGCCGTCCTGGGCGACAACCCGGAGCACAGCTACGACTCGCGCCAGGAGGGATTCATTACCCTGGAACGGGTCCGGGCCATCGTGCTGTTCACAGTGGGTTGACATGCATTAATATAAATGTCAGAGTCTTTAGATCCGTGAACCGCAGAGAAGAGGTACACGATGAAGAAGATCACAGGCTGGCTGCTCAAGGCCGTCTTCCGCACGGCCGACGCCAAAGCGACACCGGTCAAGGGCACCTGTGTCGCCGGCTGCGGTGGCGACCGCATCTGGCGCGCCGCCGGCTACACCCCACCCGGCTACAAGGCGCCATGCTGCTGATCCGCTAGCGGCACAAGCTTTTCCGACCCGGGCCCGCAGGACCCGGGTCGCTTCGTCCGCGCATCCCGCCGGCTGTCGCGTCGATCGGCGGCCGTCACACACGTGACGGCCGCCGATGTCTTCAGTTAGCCGTCAGCCTTTCGTGAGCTTGTAGGCGTCGATGATGGTCTGCTCGACGGTGCTGCCGTCCCAGTCGGTCGCCTTGGTCCGCAACGAGACCGTCCCCGCGGCGTCAGGATGGCGCAGCAGGATGAACCGGTCCGCCAGCACGGTCGCTCGTGACCAGGTCGCTCCGGAGTCATACGAGACCTCGACCCGCAACCGCCTGACGTGCTCGGGCGAGTCGGTGCCCTGCGGGACCACCGCCACCGGCACGAGGAAGTGCCTGCCCGCCGGGGCGGCGTTGTCGGCGTCCAGCTGTGGCGAATACCTGATCGTGGACACGTCCATTTTCACGTAGTCTTCACCGTCCACATGCGACGAGCGGAACGTCCACGTGGCCGACGCACGGGTCGCCGTGTCATACCACGTGCTGCGCGTCCCCTCGGCCGTCAGCGTGTAGGTGCCCCGGTCGCCCGGCACCGTGAACGTGTTGCTCCACGACTGCAGCTTCTCGCCGAGCTTCACCCCGTCGCGGTAGAGCGCGATCTTCGCCGTGTCCACCCCGAGCCCGGTGATGTTGCCCATCGAATCGGCGAACAGCGGGACCGTGACGTAGAGGTTGTCCTCCCAACGGTTCACGTAGTAGCTGGCGTAACGCGCAGACGGGAAGGCCGGGCCGAACGGGCCTTGGTTCCACGGCTCCTCGTACGTCCTGCCCCTGTCGTACTCCTTCACCGGCCCGGTGAACACCTGCCACAGCAGGAACAGGCAACAGTAGAGATAGACCGAGCTGGTCCAGCGCACGCCCTCGGTGGTGTAGTACTCGGTGCGCTTACCCGGGAAGGCCATCGACTGCGTCGCGACCCATGCCGCCGGCGCCGCGCCCTTCTTGGGCAACGGTGCGACACCGCTGAGCCAGGTGCCCTCGTCCTGCGGAACAGGTCCTTTGTAGACGGAATGCACCTTCGCCAGCTTCTCCTTCGTGGGCCGCTGGACATATCCCGTGGGCATGGCGCCGTACTCGTACCACGTCAGCCCGTAGTAGTCCTTGCTGACCGGCACCTCCCACTGCGTGTTGAGCAGCACGGTGAACTGGTCCTTGCTCATCTTCGGCCCGAGGTGGGCGCTGGACATCCGGCTGAGGTCGCCGCCGAGGAACACCCAGCCGTTGCCGATGATGGCGCCGTCGGTCACGTAGAGGTATTCGAGCTGGCCGATGTCGCCATCGGCCGTCGGGTCGGGCGGCAGGATGTCGATTGGCCTGGCCTTGCGGAAGTCCATGTCCACCACGGTGTCCTTGCTCAGGACGAACCCAGGGTAGGACAGCCAGTGATACTCGTCGTTGACGAAAAGGGTGCCGTCCAAGGTGTACTTGCCGGCCGGGAGCCGGACGGTGGAGGTGCCGTCCTCGACGTCGAAGACGTACTGGCTCGACACGTCTTGCAAACTGACCAGATAGGTGTACCCGTCGGGTGCGGGCAGGCCGTCCAGGCCGATGTGGTTGAGCGTGACGGTGTAGCTCTCCGCCTCGCGCTCCACCCCGATCGGGGTCCGCACGGTCATGCCGCCGCCCGTGGCCACGATCTGCCCGGAGAACACGCCGTCCTTCGTGCCCACCCGGGTGTCACCCGTGACGTCCACAGTGGACGATCCGCCCGCGGGGACGGTCACGGTCGCCGCGCTCAGGCCAAGCATGCCCGCGGGCGCGTTCGATTGCACGGCAAGGCTCAGCGTGACGGCGGCCGGGCCGGAATTGCGATAGGTGACGGTCTTCGTGATGGGCTTGTCGTCGCTGTGCGGCCAGAGCTGCAGACCGAGCGAGACGTTGGTGGGCTCGCTCGTCACGGCCTGCGCGATCGCCTTCGCCACGTCGACCCGGCCCGATCCCTGCTCGAACGCGGTCAGCGCCGAGTTGGGGCTCGCCGACGCGGTCAGCGCCGCCTTGAGCTGTGGCCCGGTCCAGTCGGGGTGCTGCTGGGCGAGGATCGCCGCCGCGCCCGCGACATGCGGCGTGGCCATGGACGTGCCCGACGCGGCAACGTATCCGCTCTCCACCGGCGTGCCCATCGATCCGTTGGTGGCCTTCGCCGCCACGATGCCGACGCCCGGGGCGGTGATGTCGGGCTTGAGCCCGCTGTCGCCGACCCTGGGGCCGCGGCTCGAAAACGATGCCAGGCTCTCGTCGCGTCCGACCGCGCCGACGGTCAGCGCGGCGTCCGCGCTGCCGGGCGAGCCGACCGAGCGGTTGCCCGGTCCGCTGTTGCCGGCGGCGATCACGAACAGCGTGCCGTGGGCGGCCGACAGCGTATTGACGGCCTCCTCCAGCGGATCGATGCCGGGTGTGTCGTCGCCGCCGAGGCTCAGGTTGACGATTTTCGCGCCTTCCTGGGCGGCCCACTGCATGCCCGCGATGATCCAGGACTCCTGGCCCTGGCCGCCGTTGTTGAGCACCTTGCCGTCCAGGATCTGTGCGCCGGGTGCGACCCCGCCGTACTTCGCGCCGTTTCCTGCGATCGTGGACGCGACGTGCGTCCCGTGGCCGTGCCGGTCGACGTTGTCGGCGGCGTTGGAGAAGTTGCGCTCGGCGATCTGGCGTCCGGCAAGGTCCGGGTGGGTCTGGTCGACACCCGTGTCCAGCACCGCCACCTTGACGCCCGCGCCGTTCAGCCCGGCCTGCCACGCCACCGGCGCGCCGATCTGCGCCGTGCTGCGGTCCAATGTGGAGGTGCGGATCCCGTCGAGCCAGATCTTCTGGACGGCTGACGATTTCAGGAGGGTACCGGTCTGAGCCTTGTCCACCGTGACGGCCGCGCCGTTCACACTCGGCAGGTCCAGGGTGATGGAAGCGCCCGAGAGTGGGGCGCCGCGCGACCCCGGCCCGTAGATGACGATCAGCGGCAGGTCCTTGCGGCTCGCGTCGTCGTAGCCGGACCGCAGCAGCGTCGTCACGTCAAACAGCCGTTCGTCGAGCCGGCCGGCGGCGACGAGCTGCACGGTGTCCTGCGGGATGACGTAGAGGTGATCGCCCTTGCGCCGGGTCGAGAACGCGATGCCCTCGCGCCCCTTGGCGGGCTCGATCGAGGAGACGCCTTCGCCCATGATGGTGACCCGGTCACCGGTGATCAGCGTGACCGAGGGTTGGGGGGACGTGATTCCGGTGGATGGTGAAGGAGCGGCTTGGACCGCCTGCGCTGTGGGCAGGGCGAGGACCAGGGCGAGTGCGGCTGTGCCCGCTCGCCTGCCGAACTCCCGTTTTGATGCACGCACGGATACCTCCGGTTGGTGGGACGTGCAGGCGCGGTGGCAGCGGCGACCCCCGTGGTCACCCGCGCATCGATCGCATATCCAATGTGCAACGTCCGCATAGGAACGTCACACTTTTCTGACTGACCGCTGTCACTCCGGCTGACTGAGTAGTCAATCAGAGCCGGGACCGCTTGCCAATCCTCTCCGGTGTAAAAAGATCGAGCGACGTCGTAACTAAGTCCATCACTGCAACCTGGTGAACCGGCCCGTGACAGGCGCATCCGGCCGTGCCGGACGCTCGCGGCGAAGGGTGGTCGTCAGCGCAGAAACAGCAACGGGCGCAACGGGTAGCCGAGAGCGTTCATGAGGCGTGGCCCGAGCGGGATGGGGTGATGCAGCGGGCGATAGCGGATGAACGAGAAGCCGAGCCGCCAGGCGAGCAGGCCGTCGGTGGCCACCTGGTCGCCGATCAGCACGCCGGGTTGGGGGAGCGTGCGGTAGTGGGAGGTGCGGAAGGGCTTCATGGCGGCGGATCGGTAGTCGACCGAGACGGCCGTGCGCTGGGGCAGGACGGACGGGCGGCGGTGTGAGTTGGTGGAGAACACGATGGCCTCCAGGCCGCGGACCGCCGTGAGCATTTCCAGGCACTGGGCGATGCCCTGATCGAGGGTTGCCGTGTGGGTGTCCCAGTAGGCGATCAGCGGCTCCACATCGAAGACGACGGTGCGCGGCGCGGCCTCGCGGAGGTGGTCGACGATGCCGCCCACCTCGCGGTGCTCTAGGTAGGCAACTCTCAAAGGTCCGCCTCCAAACGTGTGAGCCTATAAGTATCGTGTCAGCCGGCCTGGGGGATCATCAACTAGATCGCGACCAAACGCCCACCATTTGTGCGACCAAACGCCCACCATTTGTGCGGCCAAACGCCCACTGATCTTGGATCCAGCGTCAAAATCGTCGTGTGACAAATCTTGGTGGCCTTGTCGGTTGCGGCCCTGTCGGCGCAGTCGGGGATCCCGCGGACCACACTCGCACGCTATATCGACTTGCTGTCGTCGGTGTTCCTTATCAAGCAGATCCCAGCGTGGTCGTCGGGGCAGACCCGGCGCGCCGTCGGTACTCCGAAATTGGCCATTGTGGACAGTGGAATTGCCTGTCACCTGCTGGGCCAGGACGCGGCTCGGCTCGGTGACCCCGGGGGCGCCGCCGGGGTCATGGTCGAAAACTTCGCGCTCATGGAGATCGCCCGCCAGTTGGCATGGTCTGAGCAGAGGGTGAAGCTCTACCACTATCGCACCAAGGACAAGGTGGAGGTCGACGCGGTCCTGGAAACACCCGACGGCAGATTGGCCGGGGTCGAAATCAAGGCCGGGGCAACGATTCGTGCTGAGGATGTGAGCGGCCTGCGCCATTTGGAGCAGCGAGCGGGGGATCGATTCGTTGCGGGCTACCTGCTCTACACCGGCCAGCAGACCCTCAGATACGGCGAACGGATCCGGGCGATGCCTATCGATGCGCTGTGGCGATTGCGTCCGTAGGGATTGGCCTTTCCGACGGCCGCCAGGCCAAGGCCGGCGGCTCGTCGGGTGGTGCGTCAGTCGGGGACGCGGCGGTAGGCGCCGTCGCTGGCGGAGGTGGCCATGCTGGCGTAGGCGCGCAGGGCCGCGCTCACCGGGCGCTGCCGGTCGATGGGCGTGTAGGGCCGGTCGCGCTTGTCCTGCGCGATGCGCCGCTCGTCCAACGTGGACTGTGGCAGGTCGAGCGTGATGGTGCGGGCCGGGATGTCGATGGCGATGGGGTCGCCGTCCTCGATGAGGGCGATCAGGCCGCCGCCCGCCGCCTCCGGCGAGATGTGGCCGATGGACAGCCCGCTCGTGCCGCCCGAGAAGCGCCCGTCGGTGATGAGCGCGCACGCCTGGCCGAGCCCACGGCCCTTGAGGAACGACGTGGGGTAGAGCATCTCCTGCATGCCCGGGCCGCCCTTGGGGCCCTCGTAGCGGATGACGACCACATCGCCCGCGACGATTTTGCCCGCGAGGATGGCCGACACCGCGTCGTCCTGCGACTCGAAAACCTTGGCGGGACCGGTGAAGGTGAGGCAGTCGTCGGGGACGCCGGCGGTCTTGACGACGCAGCCCTCGGGCGCCACGTTGCCGTGCAGGATCGCGAGACCGCCGTCTTTGGTGTAGGCGTTGGCCACGCTGCGGATGCACCCGTCGGCGTCGTCGAGATCCAATGTGGACCACTCGTTGGTGGTGCTGAACGCCTTTGTGGTGCGCACGCCGCCGGGCGCCGCCTTGAACAGCGCCAGGGCTTCGGGAGAGGCACTGCCGCCGCGGATGTCCCACTCGGCCAGCCACTGCGACAGCGAGGGCGAGTGGATGGATCCGACGTCGCGGTTGAGCACGCCGGCCCGGTCGAGCTCGCCCATGATGGCCGGGATGCCGCCGGCCCGGTGCACGTCCTCCATGTGGAACTTTTGGCTGTTGGGCGCGACCTTGGCCAGGCACGGCACCCGCCGCGAGATGGCGTCGATGTCTTGCACGCCGAAGTCGAGGGCGGCCTCGCGGGCCGCGGCCAGCAGGTGCAGCACGGTGTTGGTCGAGCCGCCCATCGCGACGTCGAGCGCCACGGCGTTTTCGAAAGCCGCGCGGCTGGCGATCGCGAGCGGCAGGACCGACTCGTCATCGCCGTCGTAGTAACGCTTGCACAGGTCGACGATGAGCCGGCCGGCGCGGACGAACAGGTCCTTGCGCGCGGCGTGGGTCGCGAGGGTGGAACCGTTGCCCGGCAACGCCAAACCGATGGCCTCGGTGAGGCAGTTCATCGAGTTGGCCGTGAACATGCCCGAGCACGAGCCGCACGTCGGGCAAGCGGCCTTCTCGATGGCGTCAAGGTCGCTGTCGGAGACGGACTCGGTGGACGCGGCCACCATCGCGTCGACCAGATCGAGCTTGCGCCCGGCATATTCGCCACCTGGGCGCAGCTGCGGGTCGCCCGCCGTGATCTTGCCGGACTCCATCGGGCCGCCGGACACGAAGACCGTCGGGATGTTGAGCCTCAGCGCGGCCAGCAGCATGCCCGGCGTGATCTTGTCGCAGTTGGAGATGCACACGAGCGCGTCGGCGCAGTGCGCGTTGACCATGTATTCCACCGCGTCGGCGATCAGCTCCCGGCTCGGCAGCGAGTAGAGCATGCCGCCGTGGCCCATCGCGATCCCGTCATCGACGGCGATCGTGTTGAACTCGCGCCCTACGCCACCCGACTCCGTGATCGCCTGACTGACCAGATCACCTAGGTCCTTCAGGTGAACGTGTCCGGGCACGAACTGCGTGTAGCTGTTGGCGATCGCCACAATGGGCTTGCCGAAATCGGCGTCGGTCATCCCGGTCGCGCGCCAAAGGGCACGCGCACCGGCCATCGTCCGCCCATGGGTGGACGTGCGTGAACGCAAGGCTGGCATCCCGCAAGTGTGTCACTCTCGCCCGGCCCACGCCCAGTTCAAGCGCTCAAAGTCCACTTGATGGGAGCCACTACCGAGTTGATGTCGCACATCCTGTCTCGCATTGTGTATTGACATCGTGCAGCATGAGTGCGTGGACCTCCCGACGGGCCTCGCCGTCGCGGCATTGACCGGCATATTGGCCGGTCTGCCAGCGGCCTGGGCACTGATGAAAAAGCGCACGGGGCTGCTTGGGGGCGCATTGCTCCTGATCATTGTGGGCACGTCACTGGCGTGGCTTGTCACCCTTTCGTGGGACGCGGGCTGGCAGCACAGCGAGCAAAAGGGGCTCGTGCTCGGCGGCCTGCTCGGCCTGCCCGCCTCGATCGCCTCGCTCCTGCTGATCGCCGTGCTGCTGGAGCTGTGCGACCGCGTGGCCGGGCCGGGCGCCCGCTTACGCCTCACGCTCGAGTCGCTGACCGTCGCCTCGGGCATCTTCGTGCCGGCGTGGGTCGTGCTGCTGCGGCCCAACAAACCGGCGCACATGACCGCGCACGCGGCCTGCATCCCGGTGATGGTCGCGTCCGCGCTCGGCTCGATCGTCATCGGGCTGGCCATCGTGCTCATCGTGCGTTCGCGCATCGAGCGCCTGCGCGTGGCCGGGTGCAGCCTCGGCGTGGTCGCCGTGGGCTTCGGCGCCACGCTCATGGCCGGCGCGGGCTGCTACCGCGAGCCCAACCTGCTCGTGGCCGGCGCGGCCCTGCTGCCCGTCGGCGCGGTGCTGTGGATGCACAACCAGCTGCCCGCCCCAACTGGCGTCATCAAGGTGATCCGCGATCCCGCGCCGGAAAGCTCCTCGCCCAGCTCCGGGCTTGCCATGGCGCTGGCGCCCGTGATCGCCGTGTCGGCCGCCGCGCTCTACGGGTTCGCCTACGAGGGCGGCATCGACGTGGTCGTCACGATCGTCGGGATCAGCAACGGATTCTTCCTGGTGGGCAGGCAATACTGCGCGTTCCTCGAGCTGCGCCGGGTCTACGAGCGGCTCGCGGTCAGCGAACAGCACTACCGCGAGCTCGCGCACACCGACCCGCTCACGGGTCTGGCCAACCGGCGAGGACTGTTGCGCGCCATGTATCAGGACGCGGTCGCGGGCACGCCGTGCGTGCTGCTGACCCTCGACCTCGACGGGTTCAAAAACGTCAACGACGTGCGCGGGCACGACGCGGGCGACGCCGTACTCATCGAGGTCGGTCAGCGCCTGCGGCTCAACCTGCGCCCGGGCGACCTCGCGGCCCGGCTCGGCGGCGACGAGTTCGCGGTGCTCATGTGGGGCAAGCCGGCCGACGCCTTCAAAGTGGCCGAGCGCCTGCTGGCGGTGCTGCAGCGCCCGTACCAACAAGCAAAAGGGTCTATCTATCTCTCGGCGAGCATCGGGCTCGCCGGATGCGCGACGGCCGACAGCATCCACTCGTTGCTGCGCAACGCCGACCTCGCGCAGCGGGCGGCCAAATACCACGGCAAGAACAGGGTCGAGCTGTACGACGAGGCCTACGACAAGACACTGCGCCGGCGCATCATGATCGAGCACGAGCTGCGCCACGCCATCGAGAAGCAGGAGTTCTTCCTCGCCTACCAGCCCGTCGTCGCGCTGCCGGCGGTGCGGCCCGTCGGCGCCGAGGCGCTGCTGCGCTGGACGCATCCGGAGCTGGGATCGGTACCCCCCAATGAATTCATCCCCATCGCGGAGGAGAGCGGGCAGATCGAGGCGCTCGGGACGTGGGTCCTCAACCACGCCTGCCGGCAGCTTTCGCAGTGGATCGGCGAAGGGCACGACGTCTGGGTCTCGGTCAACGTGTCACCGCGCGAGCTGCACACGGCCGAGTATGTCGCCCACGTGCGCGAAGTCCTGCGCGCGCACAAGGTCCCGCCGCAACGGCTGGTGCTCGAGGTCACCGAGCACGCGATCGCGGTCGACGTGGAGGAGTTCAAGCGGGTACTGGCCGCGCTGCGCAGCCTGGGCGTGCGGATTGCGCTCGACGACTTCGGCGCGGGCTACTCGTCGCTCGGGCAGCTGCGCAACATCCCGGTCGACATCCTCAAGATCGATCAGGAGCTGGTGACAGACCAGGATCTGGTCGATGTCGCGGCGCGCATCGGGCAGCGGCTCGGCCTGCAGGTGATCGCCGAGGGCATCGGTGATCCCGCTCACCGTCGCCTGGTCGAGGACGCGGGCTGCCCCTATGGCCAAGGGTTCCTGTTCGGCCGCGGCGTGCCGGCCGAACACCTGGAGGCCATGCTCGTATCCATGCCGCCCATCCCGACCAGCAGTCCGGCCAGTAGCCCAGCCGGCAGTCCGACCAGCTCGGACACCGCAGTGCCGCGCCGCGTTCTGGACTGAGCGATCTTGAAGGCACGCTTCTTTGCCTTCAAGATCGTGAGGGAAGATCGCGGCTTAAGGCGGCACTGCCGCGCATTGCTTTGCATGCGCAAAGAAATGCTGCGTCCCGAGATTTGGGAGCAGTTGACTCAGCGACTGAGATGCGTCAAGCTGGCCCCATGCTTCGGTCCGGCCGAGTACTTATTTAGCGCGCGCTCCCTGCTGTCTGGGTGGGAGCGCGCCAGCCCCGTGCGATTGCCGCACGAGGGCTTTTTTGTTGGCTGGGGTTCTGCAGAGGGTGTGATTGAGACATGACGAGACCAAGTCCTGAGACGCTCGCGCACGTGTTGGAGAAGCAAAGGGCGTTGACCAAACCGGCCGTGCCCACACCGGCCGCCGTAACCGGTGCGCAGAGCCTCGTCAAGGCGCTTGAGGCCCTCGAGGTGGAGGTGATCTTCGGGATTCCCGGTGGTGCGGTGCTACCCGCCTACGACCCTCTGTTCGACTCGAAGGTGCGCCACATCCTCGTGCGGCACGAGCAGGGCGCGGGTCACGCCGCGACCGGCTACGCACAGGCCAGCGGCAAGGTCGGGGTGTGCATGGCCACATCCGGGCCGGGTGCGACCAACCTTGTGACCCCGATCGCCGACGCCTATATGGATTCGGTGCCCATCGTGGCGATCACCGGGCAGGTGCCCAGCGGCGCGATCGGCTCGGATGCCTTCCAGGAGGCCGACATCCAGGGGATCACGCTGCCGATCACCAAGCACAACTTCCTCGTGCGCACCGCCGAGGACATCCCGCGCATCCTGGCGGAGGCGTTTCATCTAGCGAGTACCGGCCGGCCCGGCCCGGTGCTCGTCGACATCCCCAAGGATGTGCTGCAGGCGCAGACCACGTTCACCTGGCCGCCCATCTTGGACCTTCCCGGATACCGGCCGACGCTTCACCCGCACGGCAAGCAGATCCGTGAGGCGGCGCGCCTGATCCAGGCGGCCAAACGGCCCGTGCTGTATGTGGGTGGCGGCGTGCTCAAGGCGCAGGCCACCGATTCGCTGCTGCAGCTGGCCGAGCTGACCGGCATCCCGGTCGTGACCACGCTGATGGCGCGGGGCGCCTTCCCCGATTCGCACCCGCAGCACCTGGGCATGCCCGGCATGCACGGCAGCGTCCCGGCCGTGTATGCGTTGCAGCGCAGCGATTTGCTCATCGCGCTGGGCGCGCGCTTCGACGACCGCGTGACCGGCAAGCTCGACTCGTTCGCGCCCGGCGCGCAGGTCATCCACGCCGACATCGACCCGGCCGAGATCGGCAAAAACCGGCACGCCGACGTGCCCATCGTGGGCGACGCCAAGCATGTCATCGACGAGCTTTTGACGGCGTTGGCGGGCCACAAGGTTTCCTACGACGACTGGTGGACGACGCTCAACGATCTGGAGCAGCGCTACCCGATGGGCTGGGAGGACCCGGTCGACGGCACGCTGGCGCCGCAGTTCGTGATCCAGCGCCTGGGCGAGATCGTCGGACCGGACGCGATTTACTGCGCCGGTGTGGGCCAGCACCAGATGTGGGCCAGCCAGTTCATCAAATACGAGAAGCCGGGCACGTGGCTCAACTCCGGCGGCCTGGGCACGATGGGCTACGCGGTGCCCGCGGCCATGGGCGCCAAGGTTTCCCGGCCCGACGCGGTCGTGTGGGCGGTGGACGGCGACGGCTGCTTCCAGATGACCAACCAGGAGCTGGCGACGTGTGCGCTGGAGGGGATCCCGATCAAGGTCGCTGTGATCAACAACGGCAACCTGGGCATGGTGCGGCAGTGGCAGACCCTGTTCTACAACGAAAGATACTCAAACACCGATCTGGGCACCCACAAACACCGCATCCCCGATTTCGTCAAACTCGCGGAGGCACTGGGTTGCGTGGGCCTGCGCTGCGAGTCGACCGCCGACGTCGACAAGGTGATCGAGCAGGCCATGGCGATCAACGACACCCCCGTGGTCGTCGACTTCGTGGTGGGCAAGGACGCGATGGTTTGGCCGATGGTCGCGGCCGGCACGAGCAACGATGAGATCATGTTTGCGAGGGGCGTGCGCCCCGTGTTCGACGAGGACGATCTGTGACCGCCCCTTGCGCCGGCGCGGCCGGCGAGGTTCTTAACGACGAGGACGATCTGTAATGGCCAAGCACACGCTGTCGGTTTTGGTGGAGAACAAGCCGGGTGTCCTGGCCCGCGTGGCGGGTCTGTTCTCCCGGCGCGGTTTCAACATCGACTCGCTGGCGGTCGGCGAGACCGAGCACGCCGAGGTCTCGCGGATCACGGTCGTCGTCAACGCCGAGGATTCCCCGCTCGAGCAGGTCACCAAGCAACTCAACAAGCTCGTCAACGTGCTGAAGATCGTCGAGCTGGAGCCGGCGTCGTCCGTGCAGCGGGAGCTGCTGCTGGTCAAGGTGCGCGCCGACCGGCCCGTCCGGTCGCAGGTGCTCGAGACGGTGCAGCTCTTCCGGGCGCGTGTCGTGGACGTCGCCCCGGACGCGCTCACCATCGAGGCGACGGGCACGGCGGAGAAGCTCGACGCGCTCATCAAAGACCTCGAGCCTTACGGCATCAAGGAAATGGTCCAGTCGGGCATGGTCGCGATCGGCCGTGGCTCGCGTGCGATTACCGCAAGTCCCGCTCTGCGCGTGGCTGCGTAGGAAAGGTTAGCAATGGTCGAGATTTTCTACGATGACGACGCCGATCTGTCGATCATCCAGGGTCGCAAGGTCGCGGTCATCGGATATGGCAGCCAGGGCCACGCGCATGCGCTGTCCCTGCGCGATTCCGGGGTGGATGTGCGGGTCGGGCTGCGTGAGGGCTCGAAGAGCTGGGCGAAGGCGTCCGAGCAGGGCCTGCGTGTGGTGCCGGTCGCGCAGGCGGCGGCCGAGGCCGACGTGATCATGATCCTCGCGCCGGACACGGCCCAGCGCCACATCTACGCCGCCGACATCGCGCCCAACCTGAGCGCCGGCAAGGCCATCTTCTTCGGTCACGGTTTCAATATCCGCTACGGGCTGATCCAGGCACCGTCCGATGTGGACGTCGCGATGGTCGCGCCGAAGGGCCCCGGTCACCTGGTGCGCCGGCAATACGTTGACGGCAAGGGCGTGCCGTGCCTCGTCGCGGTCGAGCAGGACCCGACGGGCGGCGCGCTGGCGCTCGCGCTGTCGTATGCCAAGGCCATCGGCGGCGCGCGGGCGGGTGTGATCAAGACCACGTTCAAGGAGGAGACCGAGACCGACCTGTTCGGCGAGCAGGCGGTGCTGTGCGGCGGGACGACCGCCTTGGTGCAGGCCGGTTTCGAGGTTTTGACCGAGGCCGGATACACGCCGGAGGTCGCCTATTTCGAATGCCTCCACGAGCTGAAGCTCATCGTGGACCTCATGTACGAGGGCGGCATCGCGCGCATGCGCTACAGCGTGTCCGACACGGCGGAGTATGGCGACGTCACCCGCGGCCCGCGGATCATCGACGCGCGGGTCAAGGACGAGATGCGCCGGATCCTGGGCGAGATCCAAAACGGCGACTTCGCGCGCGAGTGGGTCGCCGAGGACGACGCGGGCCGCCCCAACTTCACCAAGCTGCAGGAGCAGGGTGCCGAGCACTCGATCGAAGCAGTGGGCGGAAAGTTGCGCGGAATGATGAGTTGGGTGGATCGTCCCATTACCGAAACCGCCTAGTAGGTTAACTCTATGTATATCCCAGAGGACTCTCAGCCTTTGGGGTGAGCGCATGGCTGGACGTGCAGGTACCGTCCAGCCATGCGTTTGGAGTACCCGTACCGCACTGAGCGCTTCGGTGCCGTGCGAATTCACGAGCTACAGCGCGTAATCGAGATCGACTGCGGCACGCAGACGTACGACGATCAACTGGGCCCGTCCCGGATCGTCTCGCGTGATGCCATCCGTGACGTCGAGCGCGATTTGGTGGTCGTCGTGCCCTGCATGAACGAGCCACGACGGGTGATCGAGGGCGTGCTTTCGGGCATCCCTCACGACTGTCTGATCATCCTGGTGTCCAATAGCGATCGGCAGCCGGTCGACCGCTATGACCTGGAGGTAGGAGCGCTCGAGCAGTTCTGCCGTTTGGCAGACCGCGCGGCGCTGGCCGTGCACCAACGAGATCCGGGCCTCGCCGCGGCCATGAAGTCCGCCGGCATGCCCGAAATCATCGATGATGACGGGTTGGTGCACAACGGCAAAGGCGAGGCGATGCTCGTCGGGATGGCGCTTGCCGCCATGACCGGCCGCCGCTTTGTGGGTTACGTCGATGCCGACAATTACGTCCCGGGCGCCGTCCATGAGTACTGCAAGGTCTATGCCGCAGGGCTGGCCATGGCAGACAGTCCCTACTCGATGGTGCGCATCAGCTGGCACTCCAAACCCAAGGTCCGCGACAGCAAGCTGTTCTTCAGCCGTCGGGGCCGGAGTTCCGAGATCACTAACGACTTCCTCAACCGACTGCTGGCCGAGTATTCCGGCTTCGGCACGGAGGCGGTCGTGACCGGCAACGCCGGCGAGCACGCGCTGAGCCTCGAGCTCGGTGTGCGGATGCGCATGGCGGGTGGATTCGCGGTCGAGCCATTCCAATATGTGGAGTTGTTTGAGCGGTTCGGCGGTCTGCTGGAACCCGACGCCGCAAACACGGACGTGATGACGTCCGGTGTGTCGGTGCTCCAGATAGAGAGCCGCAACCCGCACTTCCACGACAACAAGGGAGACGAGCACGTGGTCTCCATGCGCACCCAGGCGCTAAATGTGATCTATCACTCCGAGATCTGCCCACCGGCACTAAAGAGTGAAATCGTGAGCTACCTCGGCGGCCACTCGCCCCCGGCGGAGCGCATCTATCCACCGGTGGCAAGCCTGGCGCTCGACCGGCTGTACGACGGCATCACGGCCGAGGCGGAGTCGTTCCGTCAGGTCGTGCAGCGTCTGCCGGCACGTGTCCGTACCGTCACACCCTTGCAACGCGCTTGAAGACGGGTTGGTGAGCACGGTCACGGTCTCGCCTCGCGGTGTGGGAGGCTGCTTTCGCCGTACCATGCGTCAATAAGGGCGCGAAGCGGCGCTGGCATTTCTCAATCTCTACATCGTGAGGCGAGTTGTGACTCCCGTTGTTCTCATAGCCGAAGAGTTGGCCCCAGCAGCGCTCGACGTGCTGGCCCACGACTTCGACGTCCGTCACGTGGACGGCACCGACCGGCAGGCGCTGCTCAAAGCGCTGTCGGAGGCCGACGCGGTGATCGTGCGCAGTGCCACCCAGATCGACGCGGAGGCCATCGCCGCCGCGCCTCGGCTGAAGGTGGTCGCGCGGGCCGGGGTCGGGCTCGACAACGTCGAGGTGCCGGCCGCCACGGCCCGCGGCGTCATGGTGGTCAACGCGCCCACGTCCAACATCGTGTCCGCGGCCGAGCAGGCGCTCGCGCTGCTGCTCGCGGTCGCGCGCAACACGGCATCGGCGAGCTCCGCGCTCAAAAACGGCGAGTGGAAGCGGTCCAAATACACGGGCGTCGAGCTGCAGGGCAAGACCGTGGGCGTGGTCGGGCTCGGGCGCATCGGCGTGCTGTTCGCGCAGCGGGTGGCCGCCTTCGGCACGCGCCTGATCGCCTACGACCCCTATGTGCAGCCCGCGCGCGCCGCCCAGCTCGGGGTGCGCCTGGTCGGCCTCGAGGAGCTGTTGCGCGAGAGCGACTTCATCTCGATCCACCTGCCCAAGACGCCCGAGACCGTCGGCCTCATCGGCGAAAAGGAGCTCCAGCTCGTCAAGCCCGAGGTGCGCATCATCAATGCGGCACGCGGTGGGCTGGTCGACGAGCAGGCCCTGGCCGACGCGCTCGCCGAGGGCCGGGTCGCCGGCGTCGGCATCGACGTCTACGCCAAGGAGCCGTGCACCGACTCGCCGCTGTTCAAGTTCGACAACGTGGTGGCCACGCCCCACCTCGGCGCGTCGACAAACGAGGCGCAAGACAAGGCCGGCCTCGCGGTCGCCAAGAGCGTCAAGCTGGCGCTGCAGGGCGAGTTCGTGCCCGACGCGGTCAACGTGCAAGCGGGCGGCATCGTGGCCGAGGAGGTCCGGCCGCTGCTGCCCCTAGCCGAAAAGTTGGGCAAGGTCTTCACCGCGGTCGCGGGTGGCGTGGCGGCGAGCGTGACCGTGGAGGTGCGCGGGTTCAGCCAGGACGTTTCCGTGCTCAAGCTGGCCGCGACCAAGGGCCTGTTCAGCGCGGTCGTCGAGGAGCAGGTGACCTATGTCAACGCGCCCATGCTCGCGGCCGACCGGGGCGTCGAGATCGAGCTCGCGTCGCTGGCCGAGATCGAAGACCACAAGAGCGCGGTGACCGTGCGCGGCGCCCTGCCCGACGGGCGCACCGTGAGCGTGTCCGGTGCACTGGTCGTGCACGGCGCGCGGGAGCAGCTCAAGCTCACCGAGCTCGACGACTTCGACCTCGAGCTAGACGCCGACGGCATCCTGCTGTTCTTCCGCTACGCTGACCGGCCCGGCGTGGTCGGCACCATCGGCACGCAGCTGGGCAAAAACGGCGTCAACATCGCGGCCATGCAGGTCGCGCGGCGCGAGGCCGGCGGCGAGGCGCTCATGACCCTGACCGTCGACTCGCCCGTGACCGCCGACCTGCTCGCGGCTGCCGCCTCGAGCATCGGCGCCAGCGCGTCCAGCACCGTCGACCTGACCGACGACATCTGACGCTCCACGAGCCGGCCCACCATGCTCGTCGATCTTCGATCGACTTCGCGGTGGGCCGTTTCGCATTTTGCCGCGGGGCCGAGCCCCGCGCTCCCCGCGATCGATGGGTTGCGCGCCGCGGTTTGTTTGTTCGCGTTGCTCGCCTGCGTTGGGTGGGCTTTGGTGTGGGGCGTTTCGGGTGCGGGCCGAGCCCCGCGCTCCCCGCGATCGACGGGTGCGCGCCGTGGGCCGTTTCGGCATTCCGCACCCATCGGCATTGATGCTCGGCGTGCCAAGGCGATCCGGCTATCGTGGCGAGTCATGCAGGTTCTGCTTGTGCACAGCCCGTTGCTGGCAAGGTCGAGCTGGGGCGATGTACCGGCGCGCTTGGCCGAGCTAGGGCATGCCGTCGCGGTCGCGGATCTGCGCCCGGTCCTGGATTCGGGGCCACCCTTCTACGAGCGGCTGTTCGGGGCGATCGCCGAACTGGCCGGCGCAGAAGAGGCGGTAGCCGTGGTCGGGCACAGCAGGGCGGGGCCTTTGCTGCCCGGTGTGCTGGCCGAGATGGGCGTCAACCACGCGACGGCCGTCTTCCTGGATGCGCGGCTGCCCCATGGCGGGCGGACGTGGCTGCAGACGCTGCCGGCGGATCGGCGTGCTGCCCTGCTCGGGTCCGTCGAAAACGGTCTCCTGCCGCCGTGGGACCGTTGGTTTCCCCCGGAGGCGCTCGCCGAGCTGCTTGCCGACGAGGCCGTGCGGCAGCGGTTTCGGGAGGAGACATGCGGCTTGCCGGCGCGGTTGCTGAGCGAGCCGATGCCGCAGATTCCTTGGGGCGGTCGCGTTGGCAAGGTGTATGTGCAGTTGAGTGCTGCATATGCGGCGGACGCCGATCAGGCCGAGGCGGCCGGCTGGACGGTGGCGCGGTATGCGATGGACCATTTGGCGCCGCTGACGCGCTCTCGGGAAGTGGCCGGCGCCATCGCGGACAGCCTCACCGCGGCAGGCATCCCCGGTGGCGGTCGCCCGTAAAAGGGCGGTCTCGCGGTTTGCGCGGCTTGACCGTTTGTTGGACGCCTCGGTGCGTTGGCTGTCCTAATTGGACGCTCCGTTTGATCGTAGCCACGTTCTGAGGCGCGGAAAGCGGAGCCTGTTGCGAAATGGCCCGCGTCGCCGGGCTGTCAAAGGCCCACCCGCACAGCGGGCGGGTCAAGATCGCGGAACTTGCCGGGCAAGTTACCGCTCGCTGGGCGATTTGTGCCGGTCTGCGCCGGGACTTACCAGGCAAGTTCCGCGATCTTGGGCAAGCGGCCGGAATCGCATGCGAAGATCCGCGCAATTTCACGGATATGGCTGGACCAAAACGACTTTCAGGCCACCACAACCCCGAAATGGCGCAGATCTTCACACGCGGGCAACCCCGCCGAGCCCCGGACACCCCTGTTGGGGTGCGCGCGGTGCTCTGGGCAGCGTGAGGCCGACCGGTCGGGCGGGCGGTCAGTCGACCGGCCGGTATGTCAGGTGCAAAACCCCGTGGTGGAACGCGCGGTGTGACTCCAGGCGCATCTTTAGGGGCGCGGCATCGGCGGGGAAGAGGCGTGGCCCCTGGCCGCGGGTGAGCGGATAGAGGAACAGGTTCAGCTCGTCCACCAGCCCGTCGGCGAGCATGGCGCGCACCAGCGTGCCGCTGGCACTGGTGAAGATGCCGCCGTCGACCTGATCCTTGAGCCGCCGGATCGCTTCAGGATCATAGGGGCCGAGGATCGTCGAGTTGCGCCAGGTCGGTGTGTCGATGGTGCCGCTGACGACATATTTGGGCGTGTCGTTGAAGAAGGACGAGTGCGGGTCGTCGGCGTCGGTGCGCTCCGACCATCCCTTCTCAAAATGCTGGTAGGTGGTCCGGCCGAGCAGGATGGCGCCGCAGCGCTTGGTGATGCCGAGCAGAGCGTCGTTCATCGCGGCCATCGGCCAGTGTCTGCTGGAGGCGCTCCCGGTAGTCCGGGGTCACCGGTGCCCGGTCGGCGGTGACGACGAAGGGCGGCTCCCAAAGCGCCAGCCTGGTGATTGGCAGGCCCGTCCGTGTGGCCTCGAGGGCCAGGACCGCGCCGGAGGAGTACCCGAGCAGGATGGCCTCGCCGCCCGCCTGGTCGATGAGCGTGGCGATGTCGGCGACCTCGGCCTTGACCGCTTCGGTGGCTGACAGGGCGGGATGGGCCGGGCCGCTCTCGCCGCGCCCACGGCGGTCATAGGTGAAGACGGTGTATCGATCCGCCAGTGCCTGGGCGATGGCGGCCTCTGTCGGGTGGCCCCCGCGATAGCCCATGGCGCCGTTGACGCTGATGATCGCCGGCCCGGAGCCGATCCTGGTGAAGCCGATGCCCGTGCTTGTCATCATGGGAATTCTTCCTCCGTGAGTACAGTACCGTTCAGTACGTGAAGTACGGTACGGTTCAGTACTATTAGAGTCAAGACCGGAACGGTACTGTTCCGTACGGAGGTGTCACATGAGCTCAGCAAGCAGGTCCGACGCGACCAAGGCGCGGATCTTGGATGCGGCGTTGGAGGCCTTCGTCTCCGACGGATACGCCGGAGCGAGCACGGATCAGGTCGCGGCGCGGGCGTCCGCGTCGAAACAGACCGTGTACAAGTACTTCGGCGACAAGCCGGGCCTGTTCCGGGCGATCGCGGACGACATCATCGCGCGCGTGCTCGACGTGATGGCCGAAATGAGGACCGAGGCCTTCGGCAGCGGCGAGGAAACCGTGCGCACCGTCGCCCGCCAGCTCGTGACCTCGACCCTCGACGAACGGGTGCAGCGGATCCGCCGGCTCGTCATCGCGGAGGCGGCCCGGTTCCCCGAGATAGGCCAGGCCTACTACGACGGCGCCTTCATACGCGTGCTGGGCTCGGTGGCCGACCTGCTGCAGGACGCGGCCGACCGCGGCTGGTTGTATCTGCACGGCGATGCGAAGACCGCGGCGGACCATCTCGCCGGACTGTTGCTCTGGCTTCCCGTCAACCGCGTCATGATGACGGGTCGGCAGCACCCGCTCTCGCCCAGCGAGATCGACGCGATTGTCGAGCCCGCGGTGCGCGTCTTCCTTGCGGCATATGGACGCCCGTCGGAGGCGGAAGCGGCGAGCGGTCGTCGGTCAAGCCGGTCGAAGGACGAGCCGACGGGTGGGCGTCCGTCGGAGGCGGAAGCGGCGGGCGGTCGTCGGTCAAGCCGGTCGAAGGACGAGCCGGCGAGTGGGCGCCCGTCGAAAGCCGAAGCAGCGGTTGGGCGCCCATAGTTTCAGTGCGCGAAGTCCCACCGGGTCGCGCCGTGCGGCTCGGCACCGGCGACGCCGATCGCGTTGTGCAGCGTCAGGCGATAGAGGTGCCACGGCGGCGGGCCCGCGCTCGGCGCGCTGTAGGGCGCGGTGAACGCGTCGCCCTCGACCTCGGCGGGCCAGCCGCCCGTGCGGTACACCGCCGCCAGACGGTCCAAAGTGGACGCATCGGTGACCCGGTGCGCGACGCCCTCCATCACGAGATCCATGCCGGGCAGGCGCACCGAGATCGAGCATGCCGCATTGCCGGCCAGGTTGCGCGACTTGCGTGTGCCCGGCCCGCTCACGAAGTAAAGCGTGTCGTCCACCCACACGGCGCCCACGCCGGCCGTGTGCGGGCGGCCGTCGGGCCGCACGGTCGCCACGAAGAACGTCAGGTCGGACTCTGGTGTCTCGGCGGCGAGCATGTCACGCGGGCGGCTCCACGGGAGCTCGCCATTGCCGTAACTGTCAAGGTTGTGGGTCGAGATCGGCTCGGTCATGTAGTCAGTCATACCCATGCGTCGACCGACCCGCCCGCGAATTGACAACCGCCGCCAAAGAATCTTTAGCCAGGCGCGTGGCAGACGGCCTCCACGTTGTTGCCGTCGGGGTCGCGCACGAACGCGCCGAAATAAGTCTCGTGATATTCGGGCCAGAGGCGCGGCTCGTGCAGCACCTCCGCCCCGAGCGCCACGGCGGCCGCGAAGAACGCGTGCACCGCCTCGCGCGTCGGCGCCGCGAAGGCCAGATGTGCCTCCTTGGCCTGCCCGTCCGTGGTCGCGGGCCCGATCCAAAAATCGGGCCGGTCGGTGCCGTAGCCCACGACATTGCCGAAGTCGAGGATCCGCTTGCCGCCCACCGGCGCCAGCACCGCATCGTAGAACGCCGCGCTCGCGGCCACGTCATTGCACTGGATCGTCACATGGTCAATCACAGGGCCGAGTCTGCCACCCGGGTCTGACAAAAAGCCGTACGGTCGCGGGAAGGTCGCTCCAGGCTATAGACATGCCCGATTCCTGTTCACATTGTGGAACACGAGTACCGATTGATAGGACAAGACACTAGGGTGGGCGCGTGACAAGTATTGCGGTGGTAGGCGGAGACGGGATCGGACCGGAGGTCGTCGCGGAGGCCATCAAGGTCCTCAACGCGGCGTCGCCAGGCTTTGAGCTGGTCGACTACGATCTCGGCGCCGCACGCTATCACCGCACGGGCGAGGTGCTGCCCGACTCGGTCCGCGACGAGCTGGCTCAGCACGACGCGATCCTGCTGGGCGCGGTCGGCGACCCGACGGTCCCGCCGGGCGTGCTGGAGCGCGGTCTGCTGCTCAAGCTGCGCTTCGACTTCGACCAATACGTCAACCTGCGCCCGTCGCGCCTGTGGCCCGGCACCTCCGGCCCGCTGGCCAATGTCAAGCCCGGCGAGATCGACTTCGTGGTCGTGCGCGAGGGCACCGAGGGGCTCTATGCGGGCGCCGGCGGCGTGCTGCACCGCGGTTCGCCGGCCGAGGTCGCCACCGAGGAGAGTCTCAACACCCGTTATGGCGTCGAGCGCGTGATCCGCGACGCGTTCCAGCGGGCGCGCGGACGCGAGCGCCGCAAGGTCACCATGGTCCACAAGACCAACGTTCTCGTGCACGCGGGCGGCCTGTGGGCGCGCACGTTCGCCGAGGTGGCCCGCGAGTTCCCCGACGTCACGACCGAATACCAGCATGTCGATGCCGCGTCCATGTTCCTGGTGTCCAACCCGCAGCGCTACGACGTGATTGTCACCGACAACCTGTTCGGCGACATCCTCACCGACATCGCGGCGGCCGTGACCGGTGGGATCGGCATCGCGGCAAGCGGCTGCATCAACCCGCCCGGTGACTATCCGTCGATGTTCGAGCCCGTGCACGGTTCGGCGCCCGACATCGCCGGCCTGGGCAAGGCCGACCCGATCGCGGCCATCCTGTCCGTCTCGCTCCTGCTCGAGCACCTCGGCCAGGCCGAGGCGGCGCACAAGGTGCGCGAGGCCGTGGGCCAGGAGCTCGCGACCCGCGTGGCGGGCGACCAGATCCGCACGGCGGAAGTCGGCGACCGGGTAGCCGTACTTGTGAGCTAGACGTGGGACGCCCCTGGCCCACGGTGGCCAGGTCGCCACAAAGGGCTCTAGGGGTGAACGAACGTTGAGGTAAGTTTTCACCCGAGAGAAATTCGAGCCTGGAGGGCAGCTCTTATGAGCGGTGGTGGCATGATCGACTTCGAGATCCACAGGAACCCGCAGCCGGTATCGGCCACCGAGCGCGAGGCGCTCCTGGCCAACCCCGGGTTCGGCCGGGTGTTCACCGACCACATGGTCACCATCCGTTACGCCGAGGGCAAAGGGTGGTATGACGCCCGTGTCGAGGCCCGCGCGCCGATCCCGATGGATCCGGCGACGGCCGTCCTGCATTACGCGCAGGAGATTTTCGAGGGCCTGAAGGTCTACAGCCGTGCCGACGGCAAGCTGGGCACGTTCCGGGCCGACGCCAATGCGCGCCGGTTTATCGATTCAGCGCACCGCATGGCGATGGCCCCGCTTCCCGAGGAGCTGTTCCTGAGCTCCATCCGCCACCTGGTCGACCTCGACCGGGCGTGGGTGCCGACCAACGGCGAGGGCAGCCTTTACCTGCGCCCCTTCGAATATGCGAGCGAAGTCTTCCTCGGCGTGCGCCCCTCACTGGAATACCTCTACGTGCTCATCGCCTCGCCCGTCGGCTCGTATTTCTCGGGCGGCCTCAAGCCGGTGACGCTGTGGGTCTCGCAGGAGTTCACGCGCGCGGCGCCGGGCGGCACGGGCGCGGCCAAGTGTGGTGGCAATTACGCGGCCGGGCTGATCGCGCAGGCGCAGGCCATGGAGCATGGCTGCGACCAGGTGGTGTATCTGGATGCCGTGCACCGCAAATACATCGACGAGCTGGGCGGCATGAATGTCTTTTTCGTGTACGCCGATGGCTCCCTCGTGACCCCCGAGCTCAACGGCGCGATCCTGCCTGGCATCACCCGTGATTCGGTCATCACTCTCGCCCGCGAGGAGGGCCGCACGGTCACCGAGCGTCCGGTGACGATCGACGAGTGGCGCGATGGGGCCCGCAGCGGTGAGATCGTGGAGACGTTCGCGTGCGGGACGGCCGCTGTGCTTACCCCGATCGGGCGAGTCCGTGGGGCCGATGGTGAGTTTGTGATCGGCGATGGCGGCACCGGATCGGTCACCGGGGCGCTGCGACAGTCGCTAGTGGACATCCAATATGGCCGGACGCCCGACGCTCACGGGTGGACCAGCGTCATCTGATCGGGCTCAAATCTGATTGGGCGCTGTGAGCCGGAAGGCCGGGATCCGCTCGGGCGCGTGCCGCCTGGGCGGGTGCCCGCCCATCTAAATTGATACTCGACGCTGGATTCGGTACCGCTTAGATTGTCTACCATGCTTCGACTAACGAGCGAAGCTGGCGATTACTACGCGTGGGCAAACCGGCGGGATGGACGGACGCTCAGCGGTCGGTCAAGGAAGGTGGCGTCAAGGGCGACCAGCGCGCCCACGAGTGCCGCTTGCACCTGTGCGGGGGCGGGCAACTGCCAGCCGACCTGCCGTGGTGACAGATGCCAGCGCACCGGGCCCTTGGGCATGACCGTTGGCGGCGCCGGGATCCAGGATCCGGCCGCGTGGTGCACGATGTCCATGCGGTCGGCGAGGATGGGCAGCAGTGGTGCCCCGCTTTGGACGAGAAAAATCCAGTGTCCGGTGGGTGTGACGATCACGGGGCCTAGTGGCGCTTTGACTATCGACCCGACGAGGACGGAAACCTCGATCGCGTCGAACGCGTGGCCGGTGGGCAGGAGCACCGCGTGTGGCTTCCGGCGCCACCATTCGGCAAAGCCGGTGTGCTGCTCCCAGTCGGGCAGGACCGGGTGGCAGCTGGTGGCCCAGCAGGTGGGCCGGTCGCAGGCCATGCGTTCGCCGGTCAGGTATCCGCCCGGTGTGACGGGCCAACCGTGGTCGGTGAAGGTTTTCGCTGCTCGGCGCAGCCTCAAACGCATAAGGATGTTGGCATTCATCTCAGCGTCACCTTCGCCTTCACATTTCGTTGACGTTTGCAAGGTCCATAATCGCAAGAGGCGTTATGCAATCCCTAACTGCAATTTGCATCTCAGGTTACTGCTGAAATTGGAGATGTTGCCGCACGGATTGTGCGATCGGAGGGCTGGGGTATGGACGAGCTGCCGATAGGCCGGCGGGTCGCCTACTGGCGCAACCGCAGAAAGATGTCCCAGCAGGTCTTCGCCGACCGGCTGGGCAAGTCGAAGAGTTGGGTCGACAAGGTCGAACGCGGGGTGCGGCGCCTGGACAAACTGTCGGTCACGTCGGAGATCGCCGACGTGCTGCAGGTGGATGTGCAACTGCTGCTGGGGCGCGAGCCGGAGCGCCGTCCCGAGAGCATGAACTGCATTGATCAGATTGAGGTGGCCGAGATCCGGTCCGCTCTCGAGCGCTACGACCAGATCAGCGCGTTTTTCTACGCGCCGCCCGAGCCGCCGCCCATCCTGGAGATGCGCAAGGCGACGGCGCACGCATGGCAGACGATGCTGCACGCCAAGTGGGGCATGCTCGCTCGGGTGCTGCCCAAGCTGTTGCGCGACGCCCAGGCGGCCGATACCGCCTATGCCGGTGGCGAGCATGCCGAGGAGGCAGCGCATCTGCTGGGCCAGGTCTACCAGATCACGTCGTCGTCCATGCGCCGCATGGGCGAGCTCGACCTGGGCTGGCTCGCCGCCGACCGGTCGATCGCGGTGTCGCAGCGCGCGGGCGATCAGCTCCTCGCCGGCGTGGCGACCTCCCGGGTGGCGCTGGCCCTTCGCGCACTGGGCCGGCACCGCTCCGCGCTGGAGGTCAACGTCAACATCGCCAACCGGCTGTGCCCGGGCGCCGAGCAGTCCTCCCCGGATCGGCTCTCGGTCTACGGTTTCCTTCTCCTGCAGGGGGCGGTGGCAGCCGCCTGCCTCGGCGACAGTGCGACGATGCACGATCTGCTCAACGCGGCGGACGACGCGGCGCAGGGGGTCGGCGCCGATGCCAACCACTATTGGTCGAGTTTTGGTCCCACTAACGTGTTGCTGCACCGGGCCGCCGCCGCGGTCGAGCTCGGCGAGGGCGGCGCCGCCCTGGCCGTGCACGAGGCGATCGATCCGCGCGTCTTTGGATCGATGGTCCCGGAGCGCCGGGCGCATCATTTCATCGACATGGCTCGAGGCTTCACCCAGGTGGGCGACATCACCCGTGCGGGTGAGATGCTGCTTGAGTGCGATGCGATCGCGCCGGCCGAGGTGAGGTGCCGGCCCATCGCACACGAGGTGATGAGCGACGTGCTGCGCCGCACCAAGGGCTCACCGCCTCTGCAGGTCGCAGACCTGGCCGAGCAAATGGGAGTCGGAGTGTGACGGTCCTCTACGTGATCGCCTGTGGATCCTCAGTCGCCCGCGATGTCGGGCGACTGATTTCATTAGGGCAGCAAAAGAATTTCAATATTTGTCTGGTACCGACGGAAGCCGGCCGGCAGTTCATCGACATCCACGCGATGGCGGAGCTGACCGGCAACCCGGTGCGCAGCACGTTCAAGCAGCCGGGTGAGCCCGATCTGCTCCCGCTGCCGGATGCCATCATCGTCGCGCCCGCGACCGTCAACACCATCAACAAGTGGGCCGCCGGCGCCGCCGACACGCTGGCCCTCGCGCTGTTGATCGAGGCATACGGCCTGGGCGTGCCGATCGTGGCGATGCCTTACACCAATTCGGCGATGGCGCGTCACCCCGCGTTCCAGGAGAGTCTGGTCAGGCTCGAGAGTTGGGGCGTGCGGGTGCTCTATGGTGACGACGTGGTGAAGCTGCACGCGCCCCGTGCTGCCCATCAAGCGGAGTTTCCGTGGCATTTGGCGCTTGAGGCATTGGAGCGATGATGCGGCTGGGCGAGTTGATGCTCCTGTTCGAGACGCGTTATCCGGCCGAGTGGGCGGAGCACTGGGACCGCGTCGGGCTGGTGACCGGGCGGCCGGAGCAGCCGATCCACCGTGCCCTGTGTGTGGTCGACGTGACACCCGACACGGTGGCCGAGGCCATCGCGCTCAGGGCCGACCTGATCCTGGCCCACCATCCGTTGCTGCTCAAGGGGGTCTCGTCGGTGGCGGCGGTCAACCCGGCCGGGCGCATGATCCACGATCTGATCGCCAACGGTGTGGCCCTGTTTGTGGCGCACACCAACGCCGACATCGCGAGCCCGGGCGTGAGCGACGCGCTCGCCGACGCGCTGGGCATCGTGGGGCGCATGCCGCTCAAGCCGGCTAACCTCCTGGCCGCCGGGGACGGGCGCGGCTACGGCCGGGTGGGGCGGCTGCCGGTGCAGTTGCCGTTGCGTGAGTTCGCCCAGTTGGCCGCGCGGGTGTTGCCGACCGGTGACCTGGGCGTGCGGATCGCGGGCGATCCGGCGCGGCGGATCACGCTGGTGGCGGTGTGCGGGGGTTCGGGGGACGAGTTCCTGCCGCAGGCCCGCAAGCTGGGCGTGGATGTGTACCTGACCGGAGATTTGAAGCACCACAAGGCGAGCGACCACCTGTTGGAGGGAGGCCCGGCCCTGATCGACGCGGGCCACTGGGCGACCGAGCAGCCTTGGCTGGCGGAGGTGGCGCAGTGGCTGCAGAAGGAGTCCGGCCTCGAGACCGTGGTGTCCTCGGTCCGCACCGATCCCTGGACCACACACGTGTACGGGAATTTTGCGCGCTGAGCCCGGTGATCAACGACGCTCCGGCTCGGGCCACGCCGGCTGCGGCTGGGAGGCGCCGCGGGACACGGGACCACGGGTCACCCTCGCGAGGGCGTTTGACCTGATCGCCGTGTTGGAGAATGGTAGTACCCACAAGCTAATAACTTCAGACAGGAAGCTCATGAAGGCCGATCCCAAAGACCAGCAGCGGCTGCTCGACCTGCAGGCGATCGACACGGCGCTGCGCCAGCTCGCACACCGCAAGAAGAATCTGCCGGAGTTCGCCGAGGTTGACGGGCTGACGAAGGTGATCGGCGCGCTCGAGGACGAGCGGGTGCGTGCCGAGGTGGACCTCGACGATCTTGACCGTGACATCGCGCGCCTGGAGCGCGAGGTGGATTCGGTGCGCCAGCGGCACGATCGCGACAAGCAGCGGCTCGACGACGGGCGCCTGCCGCCGCGCGAGCTCACCGCGCTGGAGCACGAGATGGGCTCGCTCAAGCGGCGTCAGTCCGAATTGGAGGATGCCGAGCTCGAGCTGATGGAGAAGCGCGAGACGGCACAGGCGACGCTCGACGCGGTCGACGAGAAGATTTCGGGGGCGCGCACCCGGCGCGAGGGCGCCGAGCAGAAGCGAGACGCCTCGCTGGGCGAGATCGCCAAGGAGGAGGAGTGGAAGGCGCAGGCCCGCGGGCCGCTGGTCGCCGACCTGCCCGCCGATCTCGTTGCGCTGTATGAGAGCGTCGGCGCCGCTTTGGTCCAACATGGACGGTGCGGCGCCTGCCGCATCGAGTTGTTCGGCGCCGACCGGGCCCGGGTCAAGGCCGCGCCGCCCGACGAGGTGGTCCGGTGCGAGGAGTGCCGCTGCATCATGGTGCGCACGGTGGAGTCCGGTCTGTGAAGGTCATCGTGGAGGCCGACGGTGGGGCCCGGGGCAATCCCGGCCCGGCCGGTTATGGCGCGGTCGTGCGCGATGCCAACACCGGGGTGGTGCTGGCCGAGCGCTGGGAGGCGCTCGGCGTGACGACCAACAACGTCGCCGAATATTCGGGCCTGATCGCCGGGCTGGAGGCCGCCGCCGAGATGGGCGCGAGTGAGGTTTCGGTGCAGATGGACTCCAAGCTCGTCATCGAGCAGATGTCCGGCCGGTGGCAGATCAAGCACCCGGGCCTGCGCCCGCTGGCGGCCAAGGCGGCTTCGCTGCAGCGCAAGTTTCGGGCCGTCGACTACCGGTGGATCCCGCGCGAGCGCAACAAGCACGCCGACGAGCTCGCGAACCGGGCCATGGACGGCGCCGACGCGGTGGCCCAGCCCGCTTCGCAAGGGCCGGCGCCGACGTGGGAGCCGCGGACCGACACGCGCACGCGGCTGATCCTGGTGCGTCACGGCGAGACCGCGCTCACGGCGGAGAAGCGTTATTCGGGGCGCGGTGACGTCCCGCTGACCGACTCCGGGCGGGTGCAGGCCAGTGCGGTCGTCGCCCGGGTCGCGGCCATGCGTCCCGATGTCGCGATCACCTCGCCGCTGTCACGCTGCGCCGACCTCGCCCAGCTGATCGACGCGCCGGTGGTGGTGGAGCCGGATCTGATCGAGTGTGACTTCGGCGAGTGGGAGGGCATGACGTTCGCCGATGTGCGGGCGCGCTATAGGAGCGAGCTGGAGACCTGGCTCGGCTCGACCGCGGTGGCGCCGCCGGGAGGCGAGTCGTTCCAACAGGTTTCCAAGCGGGTGCGCGCCGCCGTCGCCCGGATGCGCTCAGATTACGAGGGGCAGACCATCGCGGTGGTGTCGCACGTGTCGCCGATCAAGCTGATCCTGCGCGACGCGCTGGCGGCCGGCGACGCCCTGCTGCACCGGCTCTATCTCGACCCCACCGGGCTGTCCATTGTGGACCTTTATCCGGATGGCGGGGTCGCTGTGCGCACGGTCAACGACACGTCCCACCTGGACGCGCTGGAGGCGGGCTAGATCGGGTCGCGGCTCCCGGACGCTTGACGCTTCAAGTCAGGCCGGTCTACCGTGTCGGTTGAAGATTCAACTTAGTGCGAGGGAGTCCGATGAACATCGTGTTGTGGGTGCTCGCCGGCCTGCTGGCCGTGGCATTCCTGGCCGCCGGCGCCATGAAGCTCACGCAGCCCAAGGAGAAGCTGTCGGCGTCGGGCATGGCCTGGACCGACGACTTCTCGCCCGGCATGGTCAAGACGATCGGCGCGCTGGAGGTGCTTGCGGCCGTGGGCCTGATCCTGCCGGCCGTGCTGGACATCGCGCCGATCCTCGTGCCGCTGGCGGCGCTCGGGCTGGTGCTGCTGATGGCCGGGGCCGCGATCACGCACTTGCGGCGCAAGGAGCCCCAGATGATCGTGGTCAACCTGGTGCTCCTCGCACTTGCCGCGGTTGTGGCGTGGGGCCGGTTCTAGTCCGGTTCTAGCTCAACAGGAAGCCCTTCACGGCGTCGTCGGCGGCGGCATTGCGGCCCTGAAGGGAGTGGCCCATGCCGGGGATGACGGCGAGCTGGGCGCGCGGCGTGCAGGCTGCCAGATCGCGCGCCCACCTGTCCGGAGTGGACAGATCCCGGTCGCCGTTCAAGAGCAGGACCGGCATGGTGAGCGTGTGGAAGCGGGGTTTCGGGCTGGGTCGGCTCGGCGGCCACAGCTTGCAGCCCGAGGCGATGCCCTGCTCGCCTGCCGCGCTTGCCGGGAACGGCCACACGTACGCCGCCGAAAGCCGGTTTACGGCGCGAGCCAGGGCCCGCTCGCGGCCGGCCAACGGCGCGGACGAATCGCCCCACGGCGCGTCGCTCAGGTCGGCGCAGATGGTGGCGATGTGCAGGCCCGAGCTGAACTGATCGGGTGGCGTGAACCCGCTGTGCAGCTGGGTGATCGCCTGGCGCAGCGGGCCCAGATCACCGGAGCCGGCCAGGTGCAGCAGCTGCAAGACAGGCCAATAGGTCTGGCCGGTCAGGCGTGGGTCGACGATGCTCGCGGTGATGATGAAATCGAAGAAGTCGACCGCGTCGAGGCCGGCGCGCAAGGCCCGGTCGAGATCCGCCGCCGGGTCGAAGCCGCAGGCCTGCTCGCGGCAGGCCTCGCGCAGCACGAACTCCACGCGATGGAAACTGTCGGCATAGAGCGTGTACACCCCGTCCTTGGGCACGACCGAATCCAGCACGAGCCGCGACGCACGCCATGGGTAGGTCAGGCCATACTGCGTCGCGACGAACGCTCCATACGAGACGCCGTCGATGGTCCACTGGCGCACGCCGAGCGCCGTCCGCAGGTCGTCAAGGTCGGTCACGGTGTCGTGGGTCGTATAGAAATGCCGGGTCTCGCCCAGGATCGCGGCGCATTCGGCGATCGCGGCCGGCGAGGGCGCGATGACGTCTGAGGAGCCCGCTTCCCGTTGCAGCAGTGGACAATCGATCGCGCCCGCGCCCGTTCCCCGTTGGTCGACCATCACGAGCCGGTAGTCGGCGAGCAGGTAGCCGACGCGTTGCATGATGCGCGGCACTAGGGCCACGCCCGGCTGGCCCGGCCCGCCCGTAAGAAGGAGCAGCGTGCCGCGCGGTGCGTTGGCGTCGGTCTCCACCGCGACCTGCAGCCGCAGCGTCCCCGGGACGCGGCCGGAGCGGTCCAGCGGCACGGGGAGAAAAGCGCACGTGAACCCGGCGGCGGCGCACTCGTGAGCGTCCACAAGCGACGGTTTGGCCCCGGCGGCCTCGCCCCGGCCGGCCGTCAGCGTCACCATCAGCAAGGCGGCGCTCAGCGCCGCACCCAGTCGTGACTTCATGCCGGCATGCAATCGCAGGTACAGCATGATGGCGTTGAACTTTTATGCTCTTAAAACTTTTTGGAGGGTACCGGGCGAGGCCCCCGCGTGCCGGCGGACCACCCGGATCATGTGCGCCTGGTCGGCAAACCCGTAGCGGGCGGCCAGCTCGCGCAGGTTTTCCGCACCGTCCTGCAGATCGGCGAGCACCTCGCGGACGCGGGCCCGGTTGCGGTAGACCGTCAGCGTCTGCCCCGTGACGCGCCGGAACGTGCGGCTCAGGTGATGCGGCGAGCAGTCCAGCAGGTCCGCCAGCTCGCCGAGCCCCACCGTGTATCCCACCGCCGCCAGCAGTTGCGCCGCGTCGGAGGTCAGCCTGCGATGCGTTGCCGTCACCTCGCCGGTCGCCTCGAGACCCGCGCCGGGCAGCCGTCGCAGCAGTGTGAGCATCCGCTCGCCCAACTCGAATTCGTCGATCCCGCGCCGGGCCGCGGTGACCAGGCGCCGGTGCGCCAGGTCCATCTCGTCGTCCACACTGAACACACCCATCCGCAACGGGTCGGCCAGCTCGGGGCAGAGCTCCAGGAACGCGAACCCGTCGCCGCACCCCAACGGATGCGCCACCGCGAACTCGTCGCCGGGCTTGGCGATCAGCACGGTGTTGTTGTCCGCGAACGATTCCACCCCGTTGACCCGCCGCAGATAGGCCCCGTGCCGCACAAACATCACCCGGTGCTTCTCCAGCGCCGACCCGACCGTCCACTTCGGATCCTCGACCGGGCACCGCCCCTCGATCAGGCACGTCCCGCTCGCACACCACACATTCACCCTGACCTGACGCCCCAACCGCGCCGGCCGGTTGTCCCGCGCCCGGCCCACCAGCCCGGCGGCTACTCAGGCCAGAGTGAAGCGGACCTCCCGTTTGATGGGGTCGGCCACCTTCAGACGGGCCGTGACACGCGTGCCCGCCTCGACCTTGCCGTCGCAGCGGGCCCGCACGGCCGGCTCGTCGATGGCGATGGTGGCCCGTGCCTTGGCCGGATCGCTGTCGAGCACCACGGCCGGAAACGTCTGCCCCACATGGTCTGCCAAAATCGTGGCCTCCACCAGGTCAACGGCCGCCCGATCGGCCCTGCCCGCCACCCGGTCGGTGCCCGCCATGACGCCCGGCAGCTCGGGCAGCGCCGCGACCACATGCTCGGGCACCTCGCGCCCCTCAAACAGCGCCAGGCATACCTCGGTCGCGTATCGGTCGGCCAACCGCCGCAGCGGCGCGGTCACATGCGCATAGGCCGCCGCAACCGCCGAATGGGCGGGCTCTGCTGGCACTCCAGAAGAAAATGCCGTATAACCGGCTCCCCGCAGCAGCTCCGCAGCCTCATCCACGAAGGCGGCCGAGGCCGGCACGGACGGGTCGAGCGAGGCGAGCACCTGGCCCACGGTCTTGCCGTCCTGCCACGGCACACCAAGCGCCACGGCAGCCAAGCGCAACTTTTGCACGGCCGCCTCCGGCGGGGGCGGCATCGTGCGCAGCAGGCCGATTTTGCCCTCGAGCATGATGCCGGCCGCGGCGCACCCGGTGAGCAAGGATATCTGCGCGTTCCACTCCTCGGCCGGCACGAGCGGGCGCAGCACCAGCCGCCACCCCTGCCCATCGCGCTCGACCTCCTGCGCCGGCATGGGCAGGCTGATCGACCCGCGCGCCAATGCGCGCTCCGACAGGAGCCGGCCAATCCGCGGAAGCAATTCGATTGGGGTTGGCAATGTGCCCTTGTCCGCATCGGATTGGACGCCCGCGTAATTCAGCTTGGCGCGGCTTCTCACTCGGGCCCGTTCGAGCGCGAATTCCTGGACCGCGCCCTCCCCATCGAGGTCGATTGTCCACACGATCGCGGCCCGGTCGACGTCGGGCAGCAGGCTCACCGCGCCCTCGCTGAGCACCCGCGGATGCAGCGGGATGTTGCCATCGGGCAGGTAGATGGTCTGCCCGCGGCGCCACGTTTCCCTTTCCAACTCGCTATCCGGACCGACATAGGCCGCCACATCCGCGATGGCATAGTGCACGCGGTATCCGCCTCCTGGGCGGGACAGCAGACACACGGCCTGGTCGAGGTCGAGTGAGCTCGGGGGGTCGATGGTCACGAACTCCAGGTCCGTGCGATCGCGGTCGGGCAGGACGGCGCGCTTGGCCGCGCGCTCCGCCTGCGACTGCGCCGCGGGCGGAAACTGACTCGGCAGTTCCAGCTCGCGGCGCAGGTCGGCGAAATCTATGGAGGTTGCCTTGATGCGGCGGTGCGCAAGACGGTGTCCCACTGCACCTTCCTATCAGGTTGCCGCTGCGCCGGTACCCCCTAATATGTCATCGCTTCGCAGCGGTCGTCCTTTTGGCGGTCGCTCGCCTGGTGGTCGTCTTCTTGGCGGGCGCTCGCCGGGCCACGGACTTGCGCGCGGTGGTGGTGGTGGTCTTCTTCGCCGCCGTGATCCGCTTTGCCGCGGTCGTCTTCTTCGCTGCCGCGGCCCTCCTCGCGGTCGTGGCCCGCTTCGCCGCCGCGGTGGTCTTCTTGGCGGTACGAGACGTGAGCGTCCGCTTGGCGGTGGCTTTCTTCGCCGCCGCGGTCGTCTTCTTCACGGCAGCGGTCCGTTTGGCCGCGGTCGTGGCCCGCTTGGCCGTGGTCGTCTTCCTCGCCCCCGCGGGCGCGGCCTTCCTCGCGGTGGACTTCCTGGCCGTCGACTTGCGGGCGGTCGTCTTCTTCGCCGCGGCCTTCTTGGTGGTGGTCCGCTTCGCGGGAGCGGTCTTGCGCGCCGCGGTGGCTCGCTTGGTGGCCGGTCGCGTCGATGCTCGCGTGGCCGTCGTCTTGCGGGCGGTCGTCTTCTTCGCCGCGGTGGTCTTCTTGGCGGTGGCGGTCGTCGTCCGCTTTGCCGCCGTCTTCTTTGCGGCGGTCGTCCGCTTAGCTCCCGCCCTCTTTGCGGGTGCGGTCTTCGCTGCCGCTCGTTTGGCAGAAGCCTTGGCTACGGCCATCGCACGTTCCTCCAATCGGTACGTCCGGCCGGTCACCTTTCCGGCTGGACCGTGGAACAACGGTTCTTCAAGTTGCTCCAGACATCACTCTGCCCCGCGATTAACCCATTTGCTCGCATTTTCAGTAAAAAAGTCAAATTTGCTCCTCTAGAGACAATGGCCATCGACCATTTCGGACGGTTCCGGCCCCGGTTTTCGTGCGTTTCTGTCGGACCCCGGTGTCACGATGGGGGCGTGCTATTCGCTGATATCGCGGCCTCTTCGGCGGCCGTGACCTCGACCTCCGGGCGCAAAGCCAAGGTGGAGTTGCTCGCGCGGGCCCTGCGCGCGCTCGCCGCGGGCGGCGACGCCGTGCAGATCGCGGCGGGCTCTGCCTATCTGAGCGGCGAGATGCGGCAGCGCCAGATCGGTGTGGGATACGCGGGCCTGCGCGACGTTCCACCGCCCGCCGGCGCGGCGACGCTGACCGTGCGCGACGTCGACACCGCGTTCGAGGCGATGGGCGCCCTGTCCGGCCAGGGTTCCCAAGCGCGGCGGCGTGAGCTGGTGCACCGGCTCTTCGGCGCCGCAACAGCCGACGAGCAGCGCATGCTCTCCGCGCTCATCGCCGGCGAGCTGCGCCAAGGCGCACAGGCCGGGCTCCTGGCCGACGCCATCGCCGTTTCCGCACTTGTGCCCGCGGGCACCATCCGCCGCGCCCTCCTGCTCGCCGGAGACCTCAAAACCGTTGCCGTGGCCGCGCTGCTGGGCGGGGCCGCCGCCCTGGCCGAGTTCGCGCTGACCCTCGGCCGCCCGATCGCGCCGATGCTGGCCCAATCCGCCGCCGACGTGAGCGCGGCCCTTGCCGCGACAGGCGTTCCCGCAGCGGTCGACGCCAAGCTCGACGGCGTGCGCATCCAGGTCCACCGTTCGGGCGACACAGTAGCGGTGTTCAGCCGCAGCCTCGACGACCTGACCAGCCGCATGCCCGAGGTCGTGCAGCACGTGCTGCGACTGCCGATCGACCGCATCGTGCTCGACGGCGAAGCGCTCGCGATCGGGCCAGACGGCCGGCCGATGCCGTTCCAAGACACCGCCAGCCGCTCGATGCGCCACGGCGCCGGCGCGGTCAAGCCCCACTTCTTCGACGTGCTGCACCTCGACGGCGCCGACCTGCTCGACGAGCCCGGCACCATCCGATGGGCCGCGCTCGACGAGGCCGTGCCCGAGGAGATGCGCGTGCGGCGTGTGATGGTGACCGGCGCAGCCGAAGCCGAGTCGGCGTTCCAGACCTCGCTCGCGGCAGGACACGAGGGCGTCGTGGTCAAGGCGGCCGAGGCCGCCTATGACGTCGGCCGGCGCGGTTCGGCATGGGTCAAAGTCAAGCCCCGCCACACGCTCGATCTGGTCATCCTGGCCGTGGAGTGGGGCCACGGGCGGCGCACCGGCAAACTCTCCAACCTTCACCTCGGTGCCCGCGACCCGCGCACGGGCGAGTTCGTGATGCTGGGCAAGACGTTCAAAGGGCTCACCGACCAGATGTTGGCGTGGCAGACCGAAAAACTGCTATCCCTTGCGGTCGAGCGCGGCGACTGGGTCGTGACCGTGCGCCCGGAGCTGGTGGTGGAGGTCGCCTTCGACGGAGTCCAGCGCAGCACGCGATATCCGGGCGGTGTGGCGCTGCGCTTCGCGCGGGTGCTGCGCTATCGGGAGGACAAGAGTGTGTCAGAGGTGGACACGATCGACGCGGTGACTGCGCTTCTGGGCTAGCCACTCCGGCAAAACCGTTGGCGCGGAGGGGCTCCCGGGGGCCGGATGGCAATATCCACATCGGATGGATGACGAGGCAACGCGTTGCCCACTGTCAGTGCTATGTTGCTCCGGTGAAAATTTCCGCCATCGAACAGGTGTTGCGGGATCATCCCGACGATTTGGCCTCGTGGCAGGTCTACGCCGACTGGCTGCTCGAGCGGGGCGATGCCCGAGGCACGCTGATAGACCTGCAGCAGCGCCTGGCGCGTGCCCACCCCGCCGATCGCGAGACGGTGCAACGGGAGATCGCCGCGCTCGTGGCGCGGCATCAGCCAGACTGGGATGCCGCGCTGCCCCGAGGAGTCACCGCGCCGGAGCGCCGGCATGGGTTTGCCACCAAGGTGGCCGTCGACTGGACCGAAGACGCACCCGTGCTGATCGAGCAGGCCCTGCGGGAGCGTTTCGTGACCGGGCTGCGGATCGCACCTGTCGGCCAAAACCATCCGGAGCAAGACTTCGACGAGGAGGACGAGAGCGGGGAGCCGGCCGAGCCCGAACCCGTCGAAGGGGTCGGCGCGCTCGCGACCCTCAACCTCGGTCGGCTCGCCGAGCTGGACCTGTCATATCTGACCCTGGGCACGTTCGGCGCCGAGGCGCTGGCCGTGTCGGCGTTTTTCCGCGCCTGCGAGGCTCAGACCCTCACGTGCGGGCTGCGAGTGCTCGATCTGCGCTACTGCCGCATCGGTGACTCCGGACTGGCGGCCTTGGCGGCATCGCCCGGCTTCGGCACTCTGCGCCGCCTGCACCTGCAGCGCAACAAGCTCACTGCCGAGGGCATGCGCGTGCTGCACCGCTTCGAGCACTTGACAGACCTTGACCTGCGCTACAACGCGATCGGCGCGGAAGGCGTGGAGGCCCTGCTGGAGGCGCCGTTTATCGGCTCGCTCACGCGCCTGCTGCTGTATCGCAAGGATGTGTCCGACGACGGCGTGAAGCTCCTCGCGCGTGCCCCGCAGCTCCGACCCGCACTGCGAAGTTACTGGAGAAGTGTATTGAGCATCGAACTTCGTGACCGCTTCTTCGCGCTGTCGAGCGGCGCGGAAGCCGACGAGGCAGCCCGATCCCGCTACCTCACCGAGGTCGACGCGATCGACACCGAGCCCACTGCCATCCTCGACGGCCTCGGCATCTCCTGGCACCCGACCGCGCGTTTCAAGGCGGTGCGCTTCGTCGACGCCGAGCGCATCGACGCCGGTGTGCGCGAGCTGTTTGCCCGCCCGAGCGAGGCCGCGCCATATCTGGCCGCGGTCTTCGTCGATCCGCGCGAGCTGTCGTTTCGCACCTTCGAAAACATCCTTCCGCTCGACAGGTTGTTCGCGGGCACCGGGCTGGGGCTGGAGCTCGCCAAGCGCACGGAGCTGGCAAAGGACGCCTACTCGTTCTCCCTTCAGCTCCCGGACGCCGCCCGCGCCTGCCTTGAGCGCCTTGACGCGCTGGACCTCTATGTGCCGCCGCTCAACGCCGCCTCGCGGGGCGGGCAGCGGTTCATCTTCCACTCGGCACTGCTCGCCGAGGCGCTCACCGCGGCGGTGGCCAACGCGATGCCGCAGTCGCTGCTCGCCGGCTTTTCTCACGTGAACCCCGTCTTTCGCTGCAACCGCTTCGAGCCCGGCGACGCCAACTTCCACCGGCACTACGACACGCCCTACTACGATGCGTCGCGCCGGCACGTCTCCCGCCACACGGTCCTGCTCTATCTCACAGGCGGGTCCGCCGAGCCGGCTCTGGATCTGATCGGCGGCCCGGTCCTCGAGGCGATCGAGCCGTTCACGTGTGTCGTCTTCGACCAGCGATACGAGCACGAGGGCGCGCCCTACCACGATGGCCGCAAGGTCTTCCTGCGCACCGAGCTCATCTTCACCGATCCGGATCTCACGCACGATCCCGAGATCGGTGCGCTGTTTAGCAAGGCCTGCTACTGGACCGGTGAAAGCGTCTTCGCCCCCGAACTGGCCCGTTACGCCGACACCTGTTACAACCGGGTGGCCGCTGCACATTGGTGCGGTCTCGATGGTGCTGCCGCCCGCGAGCCGTTTGTGCACAAGCAGTTCCACGGCGTGCACTTCGTCGCCAACGGCCACGACTTCTGGTTCGCAAACAGCGACGCGCTTTCGCTGGCCGAGTGCGCCGCCATCGCGCTGCTGGACTACTTCAACTGCAGGCTCGGCGACACCGCATTCCGTGCCTCCTGCCACACGGAGGTGATCGAGGCCGACGACACCGGCTGGATCCCCGGCTTCCTCGAAGCCAGGCGCAGCGAGCCGACCATCCTGCCGTTCGACAAGTCCGCCCTTTTCCCCGAGGCGGAACAGCCCGACGGCCGCGAGACCTGTGACTGCATGATATGCGGTGGGCAACTGTCGGAACCCACCCGCAACGGCGACATCGTCGATCTCTACACGCGTGCCCAGGCCTTCGCGAAGGCGCACATCCTGCCCGCACCAATCCTCATGCTCGGCGAGGACGTCGTCCTCGATCCGGATAAGTTCTTGATCCGGGGCAACCTCATCCACGTCCTCGGCCAAAAGTCTCTCGCACCCGTGAACTTCGCCGCCTGCCAAGGCCCCAGCCTGGTGCACCAGGTCGGTGTCGTCGGTGCCCTCGGCGGACACCTCCGATGCGGCAGCCAGCCGCGCCTCCCACTGAGCACAGCCGGCGGCGATTTCGTTGAGGGCGATCCGCGGCCGGTCGGCCAGCCGAGCCTCCAATGCGGACAGTGGCACCGGGGCGAACTCGCCGTCGCCGAGGTAGATCAGCCCGGACTGCAGCGGCATGCCCGTGCGGTGCAGCTTGATGAGCCGCTCCAGGGTGCGCTTGGTGACCCAATCCCGGCCGTCGTCGTCGATGTCGTACTTCCACCATTCGAGGACCGTCTCGGCGACCTCGCCGTAGGTGGCGATGAGCCACTCGTTGGCCGGGATGTCGTCCGGACCGACCTCGTAGCTGACCGTGAACCGGCTGGCCTGCGCGACGTTTCCGTTGGTGACCAGCAGTTTGCGACCCAGGTGGTATGGCGGGTTTTGCAACGCGATCTGGGCGCGCAGGTTGGGGATCGGCCGCCCGGCGAGGCTCCACTCCTGGGTGATCTCCATGAGCTTGGCCAGCGTGGCCTTGTCCTTCGGGCGGTTGTATTCGTCCCAGATCAGCACCTTGGGCTCGTCACCCAGCAGCGACCGGGTCAGCAGGGCATCCAGCGTGCCATCGGATGTCGGCACCGGCACGCACAGGTCCTCGATGTTGGTGACCGGCAGCGAGTGGTACACGGGCTCGCGGCCGACCTCTTCCCGGGCGATCTGCTTGGCGATCTCCGTCTTGCCGCAGCCGGGCGGACCCTGCAGCAGCACGGCCCAGCGGTGCGCGATGGCGGCGCGCAGGATGCGTCGCACCGGATCGGCGATGGTGGCCGGATTGCGGGCGCCCACCGCGGCGGCGATGCCGTCGAGGATCCGCGCGGTCTGATCCGGGCCGGGCGACCCGTCGGCCTTGCGGTCGGCCAGGGCCACCCGGGTGCCACCCACCAGCGGCAGTCCCCAGGCCAGAGGGAACCCCGCGCGGGCGCACGCGAGCACGTGCTCCAGGGTGCGCGGTGACAGCAACTGGCGCAGCGGAGGGCTCAGCGACGCCCACAGCCGGAACACCTCGAGCAGATCCCAGTCGGGGAAACGCTCGGCCAGCGCGGGCCGCCAGGCGGTGTCGTTTGCCGTGAGTCTGCTGGTGACCATCCGGTCGAGCACCGCCAGGTCGCAGCGGCGCGCGTTGGTCTCGGCCATCGACTCGTTGTCAGTGAGGAAGACACCGATGCAGCCGAGCTCGCGCAGGTCGAACTCGCCCAGCGTCCAGTTGCAGGCGACCTGCATGAGCTGCGCCTGCACGGTGTTGCCGGCCTGCAGCGAGTCGTCGATGAGCAACACGAACGGCCTGCCCGGCGCCAGCTGCCGCATGACGAGTTGCCGCAGGACCCACTCGCCGCTGCGCTCGTCGCGGACCGGCGCGTTGACCAGGAGGTCGTCCGGGGCCAGGTTGGCGGCCGGCACCAGCACGAGGGTCGTGCCGGGGTGTCGCTTCGGAATGTACGAAACGAACGTCGACGTCTTGCCGATGCCGTGCTCGCCAAAGACCTGACCGGTCTGGCCCATGGCAATCATGGCGTCGATGAACCGGTGGAGCATGGCCGTGCCATCGGCCGGCGGCTCGGGATAGGTCGCGTTGGGGCGCCACTTCGCCCCGCCGGCCCGCGCCGGTGGGCTGTTCACACGCATCGCTATTGCCCCTCTGTGATCCGGTGGCAGGACATCGGTGGATGGTGCCGGTCCGGCCAGTCATCGCCGTCATCGGTGATCAGCCAGATCCAGCGATCCGGCTCGGCCGGTCTCACCGGCGCGGCGTATCCATCGGTCAGCATGATCACGGCTTTCGGGCATCTCCTCGCACCGCCGGCCGTTGACCTCCAAGCGGCCCTCGGCGTAGTCGACGACGTTTTGGAAGTCGGTGCCCCCGCCGCCGACGACCCGCTCGCCGGGGACGAACGGGACGACCCTCCCGTCGAAACTGAGCCAGTGACTCTCCACGCCGTCGGTCTGCCCGACCAGCGTGGTCAACCACTCCACCACGGAGTCGGGCATGGAGCCCGAGGTGTCGAGCGCCACGAGCACCACCTTGGTGCGCTCCTGGCCACGCCGGTGCAGGAACGGGTCGTGGCCCAGGGCGAGCAGCACGGCGCCCAGCTTCTTCGGATAGACGAGCCGCTCACCGTCGGACAGCTTCGCCGCGAGCACATCGGTCAGCCAGCGCTTCCACCAGTCGACGCGGCGGGTGCGCGGCGTGACCCCCCGCAGCTTGTCGAGCCCGAGGCTGCCCCACACCCGGTCGCACCGCTCGCCACCGCCCGCCGACCGGCCGGCCATATCCAGCAGCTCGGCGCGGGCTCCGGCGTCGCCGCGCAGGGCGGCCCGCATCACCTCCCGCAGCACGTCGGAACACACCTGGTCGACGGCCTCCGCGTCCACCGGCAGGCCCGGCTCCCCGTCGCCATCGCCGGTGCCGGCACGCACGTGCAGGCAGACGCCCGACTCCCGCGGGCGCAGCGTGTCCATCCGCTTGAGCTCGCGATAGACGCTCAGGTCGGTCTCGATGAACTCTTCGTATGCCAGCGCTTCCAGCCCTTGGCTGCGCAGATCCTCGGTGTAATCCCGGTAGACCTGAGCCGGGTCCACTCCGGTGGGCTCGCCGACGCGCCGGCCGTGCGCGTCGCGCGCGACCCTGACCGGCAGGCCGTGGCGACGCAGCCGCACCAGTGCCACGTGATTGATGGAAACCTCGGTGGCCAAGGTGAAGACCGGATCGCCGCGCAGCGCCTCGTCGACATGAAGATGGCGGTGCATGAGATGCCGGGCCTCGTGGAACAGCACGAACTTGACCCCGTCGAGGTCGAGCTCGGCGAAGAAGTGCGGATTGAACAGGAGCGCGCAACCCCTGTCGCCGGTGGCCATCACCGCGGCGGTTGGTATCGCGGTGGTCGGGATGTGGTGGTGGCACTTGGCATAGAGCCAGGACGCGACGGCGCTGTTGCCCACGCCGAAGTCCAGGAGGGCGGCCTCCTTCTTCGCGCGGGCCTGCTCGACCACGGCCGGATCCGCGGCCTCGGTGGCCAGCAACGTCTTGAGGTCCGAAAGATCGGCGCGCCGCCGGTCTGACCTCGCGCGAGCGTCCACAATGGAGCGGCCATCCCCGTTCATCGCTCCAGAACACTATCAATCCGGCTTGTCGCGCCACGGGCAGTGGCGGCATCCGCTCCCGCAGCAGCGGCCGCGGGAGCGGAGATAGGCCCGCGTCATGACGAACAGGCCCGTGTCGGGGTCGAGATAGCCCGCCTCGCCCTGCGCCTGCGCGGCCTCGTGTGCGGCTTCATAAGACGGCGGAGGTGAGGACGCAGATGTGGTCACTCGGTGATGCTATGCCGGGCGCGGGTATTCGACGGCGCGGCCGCAATAGCTGGGCGGCACGGTGTTGAGCGGGCTGCGGCACACCTGGATGACCACTCGGTCGAGGCGCGCGACCGACGAGTTGGACCCCAGGGTGAACTCCGCGGGGACGACGCCGTTGTTGACGCGGCGCGCCTGGCGGTCGACCACGATGGTGCCGGCATACGCGACGAACGTCGCGATGGTGAAGTAGCCGTCGTCACGGCACAGGCCGGGATCGGTCGGGGTGGGCCGGTCGGTGACCGTCCCGTGCACGCCCACCACGATGGTGGTCGTGCTCCAGCGGAGCACGCCGTCGGTGGACCCGTATCGGCAGCTGTCGCCGGAGTCTGCGTGGAACCGTACGTCGGCGGCCTGGGCAGCGGACGCGGGGACGATCGCGCCCAGCAACACCGCTGCCGCCGCCGACATCAGCAAGGCATGGATTCTCATACATGTGCACATAACATTTACGTACGTCGAATTTCAAGGGTCCCGGGGAAACCTTTACATTCGGAGGATGACAAAGAGCGTGAGCGTCGGGAATCCGGCGCCGGACTTCAGCCTCCCCTCCCATTCGGGCCAGACCGTGAGCCTGGGCGACTTTCGCGGCAAGTCGGCCGTCGTGCTGTTCTTCTACCCGAAGGACGACACCCGCGGCTGCACGGCCGAGGTCTGCGCGTTTCGGGACAGCTACGAGGTGTTCACGGAGGCGGGCGCCGAGGTGGTCGGCGTGAGCTCCGACTCGATCGGCTCCCACGAGCGGTTCGCGGGCAAGCACAACCTGCAGTTTCACCTGCTCAGCGACGTGGGTGGGGCCGTGCGCAAGGCCTACGGGGTGGCCGCGACGCTGGGGTTCATCCCCGGCCGTGTGACGTTTGTCATCGACCGCGACGGTGTGGTCCGGCACGAGTTCAACTCGATGACCAACATCGGCGGGCACATCGACGGCGCGCTAGAGGTCGTCCGGGGGCTCGGCCAGCCGGGTTAGCCGCAGCAGCAGCTCGAGGTTGATCTCGCTGGGCTCGGTGGCCAGCCATTCGCGCATCGCGCGCGCCAGGTCTCCGGCGTGGCAGATGGTCAGGTCGTCGCGCAGGTCGCGCCGTATCACCTTGCCGCCGGTGTCGACGGCGAGGAACACTCGCCCGCGCATCTCGCCGTCTGGCGACCCGTCTGGTGACTCGTCCACTGTGGACAGGACGGACAGGCCGCGCCGAGCCCGCTCCAGCTCGGCGCCGCCCTGCTGCCAGACGCTTCCGTCCCGCCGCACGGATTCGTCGGTCGCGATGTAGTCGCCGTCGGGCCAGGATGCCAGCCGCACCAACGCCACCGCGTTGCCGCACGCGACCGCGTAATGGCACGTGCCCGCGGCCAGGCGCACAAACCGCACCGCCGGGTTGGACTCGAGCTCGGCGAACTCGCCGCGCACGCTGGGCTGCCCGAACCAGCGCCGTGTGCGCACGCGATGCCGCAGCGCGAACCAGCGCAGCCGCAGCGCCGAGGTGCTGCGGCCCCAGACCCCGCACAGCGCGGCGACCGCGAACGCGGCCAGGATCCAGCCGATCGAGCTCAGCGGGGAGGTGTCGTATCCGCGCACCGAGATGGCCAGGCCGAACCCCATGCTCGCGATGAAGGCCGTGACGCCGAGGCCGACCCGGCCGACGCCCGTGAACACTCCGATGAGGACGGTCAGCGCCACCCACAGCCACGCCCACCCGGCCGGCGCGAGCGTCGTCGCCCACCATGCGGTCAACCCGAGCCCGGCCAGCACGCCGGCCAGCGGTCCGGGTTGGACGGTGGGGGTGAGCCGGACCGGCTGCTGGCGCCGGCGCGGCCCGCTCCGCTCCTGCGGCTCGTTGAGCCTGAGCGTGGCTTCCCGCAGCGCGGCGGCGAAGGCGTCGGACGTGGCGTAGCGCTCATCCGGGGCCGGTGCCAGCGCCTGCAAAAGGACATTCATTAATTTATTGGGTACGCCGTCGATCCGCGCCGGCTTGGACGACCTGCGCCAGACGAGCTCCGCGGGGCTCGGGTTGCGGTGTGGCTCGTGGTGCGGCGGGTGCCCGGCCAGCATCGTGTAGAGCGTCGCGGCCAGCCCGTAGATGTCCGTCTTGACGGTCGCCGGCTCGTCGTGGAACAGCTCGGGGGCCGCATAGGAGGCCGTCCACCGGCCGGTGGTCGCCGAGATTTCGTGCCTCAGCGCGACGATGCCGAAGTCGGCCAGCACGGGCGAACCGTCCTCGGCCAGCAGGATGTTGTGTGGCTTGACGTCGCGGTGGAGCACGCCGCGCCGGTGCGCCCGCCCCAGCGCCTCGGCCATTGTTTCACCCAAATTGATGACGGCCGCGGGGCTCATCGGGCCCCGCTCGGCGAGCAGGCTCGCCAGCGATCCGCCCGGGCACAGGCGCATGGCCAGGTAGGCCTGACCGTTTTCGAGCACGCCCACGTCGTATAGGTCGATGATGTGCGGGTCGGGTGCGAGCCGCTCCATCGCGTCGACTTCGCGCTGGAACCGTTGCCGGTCGCGCCTGGACCGTAACGTGGAGTGATAGATCTTGATCGCGGCCTCGTGGTGCGGTGGGTGGAGACTGCGTCCAAGGTGGACCGTGGCCTGCCCGCCTGAATCGTCGAGCCGCCTGACCAGGGTGTACCCGGGCACCACGAAACCGCCCTGCACTTTCTCCCCCTGCACGCATTACATCCGCTGCCAGTGCAACACGATGGCACATCGAGCCCGGTAACGCGAGTCGGCTCGAGATGTTATGTTCCGGACAGTTAATCGAGTGCGGGGTGGCCGGATGCGGACTTGTCCATCATGTGGATACGTCGATGACACTGACGACCCCGATGCCGCATGCCCTTCGCCGGGTTGCGACGTGCCCGGCGGCAGGCGGCTGGTGCCCGTCGTGGCGCCGCGGATTCCCAAGCGCGCGCTGACTCCGATCCTGGGCGTCGGCGTGCTCGCGCTCGCCGTGGTGACGGCTCTCGTCGCGGCCAATAACGATCCGAAGGCGAGGATGCACGCCGGGTTGTTGCCGACCACGCCCGCGCCGGTTGTCTCGTCACCGTCCAGCGTGGACTCGGGCTCGGCCAGGACGACGCCGCCCGTGGCATCGCCTGCGGCGCCGAGGTCCAGCCGGCCCAGGGTCTCGCCATCGGTGGCGCCGGCGGACGGGCCGACCATCGCGGTGTGGCAAAGTTCGGATGATGTGACGATTCCCGACGGGTCGTCGGAGGCCAACTCCGTCATCACCGTCACGGGCCGGCAGGGCAACGCGCCGACCAACCTCGTCGTGTGGGTGGACGTGAAGCACAAGGTGCTCACCGACCTCGTCGTCGACCTGATCGGGCCGTCGGGGCGGGCCTTCTCGCTGCCGGTCTCCAAGTGGGGCATCGACCTCAATACGCGATTCATGGTCGACGCGTCGTCGGAGCCGTGCAGCGGCACGTGGCGGCTGCGGGTGCGCGACCTGAAGGGCGACGGCAGCGTCGGCTACCTCGACAATTGGAGCGTCGACTTCTCGTGACCGCCGTGCCCAGGCCCAAGGCGCCGCGCCTCATCCGGGCCGCGTGGGCGCCTTCGTCCGTACCGCCAAAATTAAAAGGCCCTTGGGCCGCAAGCGATCTGAGCCTTGACGAGGTGGAGACGTTCGCGCTGCCGGAGGGCATCGGGCCCGAGGACGTGTGCGTCGACCTCGCCGGGCGGGTGATCGCGGGCGGCGCGGACGGCAATCTTTGGCGGCTTTCGGCGGGCAAGTTCGAAAGGCTCGCCAACACGGGCGGGCGCCCGCTCGGCATCGAGGTCGACCGGCGCGACGGCTCGCTGATCGTGTGCGATGCCTATCGCGGGCTGCTGCGCGTCTCGCCGGAGGACGGGCGCATCGAAGACCTCGCCAGCACGGCCGCCGGCACGCCGATCCTGTTCTGCAACAACGCGGCCGTGGCCGGCGACGGCACCGTCTACTTCACCGACAGCTCCGACCGATACCCGTTATCGGCCTGGAAAAGGGATCTGATGGAGCACCGGCCCAACGGGCGGCTGCTGTCCTATCGCGACGGTGAGGTGGCGGTGCTCGCGACGGGGCTCTACTTCCCCAACGGCGTGGCGCTCACCCCCGACGAGTCGGCGCTGATGCTGGTGGAGGACAGCACGCACCGGCTGCTGCGCGTGGCACTACCGTCGGGGTCGGTGGAGGTGCTGCTGGATCTGCCCGTCTATCCGGACAACATGGCCGCGGTGGGCGACGGCACATACTGGATCGCCATGCCGAGCCCGCGCCTGCGGTCGCTCGAGGCTCTGCTGCCGTGGCCGCGCCTGCGGCAGGTGGCCGCGCTGCTGCCCGACCGCCTTCAGCCGCAGCCGAAGCGGTATGGGTTGGTGGCGCTCGTGGACACGGACGGCACGGTGCTGCGCACGATCCATGGGCCGGCCGGGCGCTACACCATGATTACGGGCGTGCGGCAGCAGGGCGATTGGCTGTGGCTGGGCAGCCTGACGGAGCCGACGATCGGCCGGATCCGGCTGTAACCCCAAACGTGGCCGGCGGCCTGACGGAGCCCGCGATCGGCCGGATCCGGCTGTGACCCCAAATGTGGCCGGGGCCTGATGGAGCCCGCGATCGGCCGGATCCGGCTGTGACACAAAAGCTGTGACACACAGCCGGATCCGGCTGCGACACAAAACGGGGCGGGCGAGTCGACCGATACGCCGGATCCTGTCCCGGCGCGCGTGGTGCGCGCCGATGGCGGCCATCCATCTCGGCCTGCCGTTGCCGACAGGCTCTAGCAGCCTACCCGCGAGCTCGGGCGGGCAGCCCTCGAACGCTCGCGCGGACGGTGGTCGCCCACCGCCCTTCTTGGCCTTGCTCCACGTGGGGTTTACCGAGCCTCCGCAGTCACCTGCGGAGCTGGTGGTCTCTTACACCACCGTTTC